>NZ_JAVRBS010000028.1:0-115555 GCF_034531155.1 Nostoc sp. ChiVER01
GAAATATCGGCAACCAAGAAGCTGTATCTGCCTTAATTAATGCTTTGCAGCATGAAGATTTCTCTGTTCGTGGGATTGCCGCAGAGGCGTTAGGAGAAATTGCTGGCTCTGAAGTTTTACATCATATCTGGAAGTTACAATTAAAAACTCCGTCACAAGATAAAAGCGATGCAATTTCTAAAATTCAAGAGCGGTGCAAATTTTATAACCATGAAATTTGTGATTCTGTCTTGAATGAGAAAAGAAACAACGCTGATTTAACTAGTTCTCAAAACACACCTCATACAACAATAAATAATTATATGACAGAAAATAATTTCAATAATGCTAGCTTTAGCAACAACAACATAGGCAGTGTTACAGGAAATATCCAAGGTAATAACATTGGCACTCAAAACAATTATGCGTCTACAGAAGATATTGCTAAATTAGAAACTGTGCTTGAGCAGTTGCTTGAGAAAATGGAGCAGGATAAACCGACTGTAATCGATGCTCAACCTATTGTGGCTCAAGCTGTTGAGAGTCATCCAGTACTTAAAAATAGGCAAGCAATTGAGCAAGTTATCAAAAATAATCCAGAGTTAAAAGTACGTTTGCAAAGAGCGGTGACAGCAGCAGGTATTGAAACTATAAAAATTTTATTTGCTCCTGCTGGTATTCCGATTGAAGCGATTAGGGCTTGGAATGAACCTAGCTAGATGTACCCTCCTATTCCTGTTTCACTTTAAGAGGATGTTTTAAAACAATACGCTTGGGTTAAGCAAATTTATCTGTTAAGGCAGGCAGGGGGAGCAGAGGAGGCAGTGGAAGCACGGGGAGAGAAAAAAGCTTAACTCAACTGTATTGCGTTAAAAAGGGGGAAACAGGGAATCTAGTTCCCTCCCATTGGAAAGGCTACGGTGTATACACAAGTCAAATTACCCCCCTTAATCCCCCCTTGTAAAGGGGGGAAACCGGAATCTAGTTCCCTCCCCAATACATACGGGGAGGGTTAGGGTGGGGTAAAACTAAAGTACATTTTATTCCTGTTTCTGCAACTGCTGCACAAACGCATTATGTTCTGGTGACTTCAACCCCGCTTGCACCACCTCCAACACCCGCACCATCTGATTGTTTAACAACGCCTCCACCGCCAACCATAAACCCGGAAACACCCCAGAGCGAATAATTCCATCTGCACCCGGAGATAGCAATTGATAGTCGCCATCAATTAGGCAAAACCATTCAATTTTATTCTCGTAAGATTGCCAGATTACGTACTCCAACACCCCATTACGGCGATAAACCTGCTTTTTACTGCCTGTATCAATGGCCACGCTACTCGCTGCAATTTCAACAATCAATTCGGGAGATCCTTCAATGTAACCGTCGCTGCTTAAACGGGTTTGTCCGCCTGCGTCTGGTTCAATAAACAACGCTGCATCTGGCTGAGGTTCATTGTCTAAATCTAGTCTGACTGTTGGTTCAATGCTTAAATCAACGCCAGGAGTCAGTGATTGGTAGACTCCTAACCAAGTTATCACCCGACTGTGGGGTTTGCCATGTTGCTCGTGTCTTAAGGGAGATGCCACGTAAACAATTCCTTCAATCAGTTCTGCTTTCTTGATATGGGGTGCAGCCGCATAACGCCGTTCAAATTCAGGGCGAGTTAGGCGATCGCCACTTTCAAGCGGAGGCAGATGTCTCTGGTGTGAGTACTCTCTAACCATTTGCCAATCCTTGGAGTTGCCGGATACTTTTGACTTTAGCAAACCTCAGTTATCAGTTAGAATTTATTGATTTGCTGTTTTCCTCAAATTCCAAAAATCATAAAACGTACTGTTAATTATCATCGTATGTTCTACGTGCGATCGCTTACTCGCTCAAGTTAGGCATCGCCGACAATTAATGCTGCATAACAGAGGTCAACTAGCTATGATTAGCTAAGTGGGATGCCAGATCCATCAACGGCAATACCATTTAGTTAGCAGTCTTTATCAACTGCTTACACTCGCACCCATAAAAATTAGTTTGATTCATTTTCTATTCCCTGCTCTCTATTGTGATACGTATTGGTTAAAAGTACTTTAAATAAGTACGGGGTGCAAAAAATACAAAAAATTCTTTAAGGATTAAGATTAAGGATACGGCTATGGCAACCGAACAGTTAACTAGAGACAGCGACAATCTCGATTTAAATCAGTTACTAAGAACGCTGAATGCTGTTAAACAGGGTGACTTCTCGGCCCGGATGCCTATAGACCATACTGGTGTGGCAGGGAAAATAGCTGATACGCTCAATGATATTATTTACCAGAATGAGCGGATGGCGGCCGAACTACAACGCATTGGTAATGTTGTCGGCAAAGAAGGCAAAATTGCCGAGCGCGCCTCTCTCGGAGATGTTCAAGGTTCTTGGTCAGATTGTGTTACTTCTGTCAATACTCTAATTTCAGATTTAGTCCAACCAACAGCTGAAACTACTCGGGTAATTCGGTCAGTCGCTAATGGTGACTTATCGCAAACGATCGCCACAGAAATTGAGGGCAGACCCCTCCAAGGTGAGTTTCTCCAAACTGCGAATATTGTCAACACGATGGTAGACCGGCTGGGTTCCTTTGCATCGGAAGTAACAAGAGTTGCGCGTGAAGTAGGAACCGAAGGTAAGTTAGGCGTTCAAGCCGAAGTGCTAGGCGTTGCTGGGACTTGGAAAGATTTGACCGATAACGTTAACTTGATGGCAGGTAATCTCACTGGACAAGTTCGCAACATTGCCGAAGTTGCCACTGCGATCGCAAATGGTGACTTATCTAAAAAAATCACTGTCAATGTCAAAGGCGAAATTCTGGAACTAAAAAACACCGTCAACACGATGGTGGATCAGCTTAATTCTTTTGCATCAGAAGTAACGCGAGTTGCCCGTGAGGTAGGAACTGAAGGGAAGTTGGGCGTACAAGCCGAAGTTAAAGGTGTAGCAGGGACTTGGAAAGATTTAACCGACAACGTTAATTTGATGGCAGGAAATTTAACAGCCCAAGTCCGTAATATTGCGGAAGTAACAACGGCGGTAGCGAATGGCGACTTATCCAAGAAAATTACTGTTAATGTCAAAGGCGAAATTTTAGAGTTGAAAAACACCGTCAATATCATGGTGGATCAACTTAATTCCTTTGCATCAGAAGTAACAAGAGTTGCGCGTGAGGTAGGTGCTGAAGGAAAATTAGGCGGTCAAGCAGAAGTTCGCGGGGTAGCGGGTACTTGGAAAGACCTTACCGACAGCGTAAACTTCATGGCGGGAAGCTTGACGGCACAGGTGCGGAATATTGCCGAAGTGACAACGGCGGTAGCCAATGGCGACTTATCTAAGAAAATCACCGTCGATGTGAAAGGCGAAATTTTGGAGTTGAAAAACACTATTAACACAATGGTGGATCAACTCAATTCCTTTGCATCAGAAGTGACAAGAGTTGCGCGTGAGGTGGGAACTGAAGGTAAGTTAGGTGTGCAAGCAGAAGTTCCGGGAGTAGCGGGGACTTGGAAAGATTTAACCGACAACGTTAACTTAATGGCGGGTAATCTCACCGGACAGGTGCGAAATATTGCCGAAGTTGCAACTGCGATCGCAAATGGTGATCTATCTAAAAAAATCACCGTCGATGTTAGAGGTGAAATTTTTGAACTGAAGAACACCATCAATATAATGGTAGATCAACTCAGTTCCTTTGCAAGTGAAGTTACAAGAGTTGCTCGTGAAGTGGGCAGTGAAGGTAAACTGGGTGTGCAAGCCGATGTGCGCGGCGTGGCTGGGACTTGGAAAGATTTAACAGACAGCGTAAACTTCATGGCGGGAAGTTTAACGGCACAGGTGCGGAATATTGCCGAAGTAACTACGGCGGTTGCAACAGGGGATTTATCCAAGAAAATCACTGTCGATGTCAAAGGTGAAATTCTGGAACTCAAAAATACCATTAACACAATGGTGGATCAACTCAATTCTTTTGCATCAGAAGTAACACGGGTTGCGCGTGAGGTAGGAAGTGAGGGTAAACTGGGCGTGCAAGCAGAAGTGCGCGGCGTGGCGGGTACGTGGAAAGATTTAACCGACAGCGTGAATTTCATGGCGGGAAGCTTGACGGCGCAGGTGCGGAATATTGCCGAAGTAACTACGGCAGTTGCAACAGGCGACTTATCCAAGAAAATTACTGTCGATGTCAAAGGTGAAATTCTGGAGTTGAAAAATACCATTAATACAATGGTGGATCAACTCAGTTCCTTTGCTAGTGAAGTGACGCGAGTTGCTCGTGAGGTCGGAACTGAAGGTAAATTGGGTGTACAAGCAGAAGTGAAAGACGTTGCTGGGACTTGGAAAGATTTAACTGACAGCGTGAACTTCATGGCGGGAAGCTTGACGGCACAGGTGCGAAACATTGCCGAAGTGACAACTGCGATCGCAAATGGCGATTTATCTAAGAAAATTACTGTTGCCGTCAAAGGCGAAATTCTTGAACTCAAAAATACCATCAATATAATGGTGGATCAACTCAACTCTTTTGCAAGTGAAGTAACGCGGGTGGCGCGGGAAGTCGGAAGCGAAGGTAAATTAGGTGTACAAGCAGATGTGCGCGGTGTCGCTGGGACTTGGAAAGATTTAACTGACAGCGTAAACTTCATGGCAGGAAGTTTAACGGCACAGGTGCGAAACATTGCCGCCGTTACTACAGCCGTAGCGAATGGCGACTTATCTAAGAAAATCTCAGTTGATGTCAAAGGTGAAATTTTAGAGTTGAAAAACACTGTTAACACAATGGTAGATCAACTCAACTCCTTTGCAAGTGAAGTGACGCGGGTTGCCCGTGAGGTGGGAACTGAAGGTAAATTAGGTGTACAAGCAGAAGTTAAAGGTGTAGCCGGGACTTGGAAGGATTTAACAGACAGCGTAAACTTCATGGCGGGAAGTTTAACAGCACAAGTGCGGAACATTGCCGAAGTTACCACGGCGGTAGCTAACGGCGACTTATCCAAAAAAATTACCGTCGATGTGAAAGGTGAAATTCAGGAACTCAAGAACACCATCAACACAATGGTGGATCAACTAAATTCTTTTGCATCAGAAGTAACAAGGGTTGCCCGTGAGGTGGGAACGGAAGGTAAATTAGGCGTACAAGCTTACGTTAGAGGAGTTGCAGGGACTTGGAAAGATTTAACTGATAACGTTAACTCGATGGCGGGGAACCTTACCGGACAAGTTCGTAACATCGCAGAAGTTACCAAGGCGGTAGCTAATGGCGACTTATCTAAGAAAATTACCGTCGATGCCAAAGGCGAAATTTTGGACTTGAAGAATACTACCAATACAATGGTGGATCAACTTAGTTCTTTTGCCTCAGAAGTAACGCGGGTAGCGCGGGAAGTGGGGACTGAAGGTAAGTTGGGCGGACAAGCCCAAGTCCAAGGCGTTGCAGGAACTTGGAAAGATTTAACAGATAACGTTAACTCGATGGCGGGGAACTTAACGGCACAAGTGCGCGGTATCGCCAGAGTTGTAACGGCAGTTGCTAACGGTGACTTAAAACGGAAACTGATGTTAGATGCTAAGGGAGAAATTGAAACCTTAGCAGAGACAATCAACGAGATGATTGATACTCTAGCGACATTTGCCAATCAGGTAACTACAGTAGCGCGGGAAGTGGGAATTGAAGGAAAGTTAGGCGGACAAGCGAGAGTACCTGGCGCGGCTGGAACTTGGAAAGATTTGACGGATAATGTAAATGAACTTGCTGCTACACTGACAACTCAGTTGCGAGCGATCGCAGAAGTTGCTACAGCTGTAACAAAAGGTGATTTAACTCGTTCAATTGCCGTCGAAGCACTAGGGGAAGTTGCGATACTCAAAGACAACATCAACCAGATGATTGCTAATCTGCGCGAGACAACGCAGAAAAACACTGAGCAAGACTGGTTGAAAACTAACCTCGCCAAGTTTACCCGAATGCTGCAAGGGCAACGAGACTTAGAAACCGTATCTAAATTAATTCTCTCAGAGCTAGCACCTTTAGTTGGAGCGCAACACGGCGTATTCTTCCTGATGGAGTCTGGAGAAAATATACCGTTTTTAAAACTAATTAGTAGCTACGCTTACCGCGAACGCAGACATTTAGCTAACCGCTTCTATTTGGGTGAAGGTTTGGTGGGACAATGCGCTTTAGAAAAAGAGCGAATACTGCTAACGGATGTGCCAAGTGATTATGTCAGAATTGCCTCTGGTTTAGGAGAAGCGTCTCCACTCAATGCTGTAGTGTTACCTGTACTCTTTGAAGGACAAGTGACAGCAGTCATAGAATTAGCATCCTTCCGGCGCTTTAGCGAAATTCATCTGACATTCTTCGACCAACTTACCGAAAGTATAGCGATCGTCCTCAACACGATCGCAGCATCCATGCGAACCGAAGAATTACTCAAGCAGTCGCAATCTTTAGCTGAAGAACTCCAAACTCAGCAAAGCGAACTTAGGGAAACTAACAAGCGCTTAGAAGAACAAGCGCAATCACTCAAAGCCTCTGAAGATTTACTCAAAGGACAACAAGAGGAACTGCAACAAACCAACGCTGAATTAGAAGAAAAAGCAGAGTTGTTGGCGATGCAAAAGAAAGAAGTCGAGCGCAAAAATCGGGAAATTGAACAAGCAAGACTTTCTTTAGAAGACAAAGCTGAACAACTCGCCCTTTCTTCAAAATATAAATCAGAGTTTCTCGCCAATATGTCCCATGAACTGCGGACACCGCTAAACAGTTTGTTGATTTTGGCGAAGTTGTTATCAGATAACATCGATCGCAATCTCACCGCCAAACAAGTTGAATACAGCCAAACAATTTACTCAGCAGGTACTGATTTGTTGGCGTTAATCAATGACATTCTCGATCTCGCCAAAATTGAATCTGGAACTATGTCAATTGACATGACTCAAATGCCATTGACAGAATTGGGCGAGCAGATTGAGCGCAACTTTCGACAAATTGCTCACAGCAAAGGACTTGGTTTCACAATTGAATTGGCTCCTGAATTGCCCACAACCATCTATACAGATGTCAAACGCTTACAACAGGTCTTAAAAAATCTCCTCTCCAACGCTTTTAAATTTACAGAAAAAGGAGAAGTACGCTTACAGATTGCGGTGGCGAAGCAGGGATGGAGCAAAGACCAAGAAACCTTAAATCGCGCTCAAAATGTTATCGCCTTTTCAGTCAGCGATACAGGCATTGGCATTGCCCCCGACAAGCAGAAAGTGATTTTCGAGGCATTTCAGCAAGCCGATGGCTCTACCAGTCGCAGATATGGCGGTACTGGATTGGGCTTATCAATCAGCCGTGAAATCGCCCGTCTCTTTGGCGGCGAAATTAAACTAATTAGTCAACCAGGTCAAGGTAGCACCTTTACATTCTACTTCCCCCAATTGAGTCCAGAGTCACGAGTGCTGAGTCCTGAGTCAACATCAACGCAATCCAGCACAGACGCGATTAATCGCGTCTCTACCCACTCCCCACTCCTAAATGACGATCGCACTACTATTGAAAGAGGCGATCGCGTGTTACTAATTGTTGAGGATGACGTTAACTTTGCGCGTATCCTGCTAGATATGGCACAACAGCACGGATTCAAGGCGATCGCTGCCCAAACAGGCACTACAGGTTTAATGCTAGCGCAGCAATTCCTACCTTCAGCCATTTTGCTAGATATCAGGTTGCCAGAAATGGATGGTTGGACGGTATTAGATCGTCTCAAGCATGACCCAAATACCCGCCACATTCCTGTACATATTATGACCGTTGAGGACGGGAGACAGCGCGGTTTGCAATTAGGTGCGATCGCATATCTGCAAAAGCCCTTAACCAGCGAGATAATATCCGAAGCGTTGACCAAAATTAAAGGTTTTGTTGAGCGCCAAGTGAAGAATTTGCTAGTAGTCGAAGACGACGACATTCAAAGGCTTAGTATTGTCGAGCTAATTGGTAACAGCGATGTTTCTACCACAGCAGTGGGCACTGGTGCAGAAGCTTTAGAAGCTATTCGCGCCAAGCATTTTGATTGCCTTGTTCTTGATTTAGGGCTACCTGACATGACTGGGTTTGAACTTATCGAGCAGATAAAGCTTCTACCTAACGGCAAAACTCTACCAATTATTGTCTACACAGGTAGAGAAATTAGCAAAGCTCAAGAAACGGAACTCAGACGAATTGCCGAAACAATCATCATTAAAGATGTGCGATCGCCCGAACGTCTCCTTGATGAAACAGCATTATTTTTACACCGAGTCCAAGCAAATTTACCAGCACCAAAACGAGAAATACTTGAACAACTGCATTCTGTAGACTACTTACTCGCTGGCAAGAAAGCGCTAATTGTAGACGACGATGTACGTAATATCTTCGCGCTGACAAGTATGCTGGAGCGTTATCAAATACTGGTTTTATATGCTGAGAACGGCAGCGAGGGGATTACCTTATTGGAAACTACACCAGATATTGATGTAGTTTTGATGGATGTAATGATGCCAGAAATGGATGGTTACGAAACAACACGCTTAATCCGCCAAAACGAACAATTTAAATCTTTGCCGATTATTGCACTGACCGCTAAAGCTATGCAAGGCGATCGTGAAAAGTGTATTGAAGCCGGCGCATCAGACTACATCACAAAACCTGTAGATACTGAACAATTGCTTTCACTATTGCGTGTTTGGCTATACCGTTGATCATAGTAGGGGGCAGGGGAAGAGAAATATTGCTTAATAATAAATAACTCTCTTTTCTCCCCTGCTTATCCAAACCGTATTGGGCGACTACCTAAAAAATTGAAGCAAGTATCCAAGTAATATCAGGCTATTTTGGCGATCGCTCTTCTACCCCCTGAACCGTTACCCCTAGCGCATAGAGAAACTCATACCTAGTGGAAATACTGAGCGAAATAAGCTACTAGCTACAATAAGCCAGATTGCTTAATCCGGGAGTATTTACTAAGTCAGTATTGGCTATCCAACCATTACCGGATAACTCTTGTGGGAAACTTCTGGAAAGGTCGATTTCTACCCAAATATAATTTTCAGATTTGTATGACTTAACTATATTACCTGTAACCAAGTTCACAAATACGATTGTGTTGGAATTAAGTGTTGTAATAAAAGCTCCTTTTGTACTTGGTTGACCACGTAGAGTTACAGGTTGTACAATTCGCCGACATGCACTGCCAATAGTCGGTTTAGTCCACACGTTTTGAGCGTTGTTATTTGTCTGACAAAACTTCAGCACACCAGTTTGAATAAACCCTGAAGTCGGAGATTTAATTCTGACAAATTTATCTCCACTAGCTGGTATATATGCTAAAGCAATCGTTGTTTTGGCTGGTAATATTCTGATAGCGTTGGATGATGTTGAAGGTTCTTTGAAAATTGCAGTATCTACTTTAGTTGCACGACAATTCGATTGTGAAGAATTGGAGAGAGTCTGCGCGATTTGAGCAAATACAGGTATATCCAGAGCAAACGTAGCAATCCCTACTAGAGTAAAAATATACAATAACTTCTGAAATCCCACGTTTTCTCCTCAATACCACTTACGAAAGACTGTACATTAGATTCGGAACTTATAAACTCTGAGGTTAGAAGAGCCTACAAAAATTATTTTTAACAATTAGACTATCATATAATGGCTTATTAATACTAATTAAAAACTACGCACAATCTATAGCAATCCGATTTAATTTTTGAATTACTATCTAGAGGTAAAGGATTGGGGACTGGGGACTGGGGACTGGGAAGAAGGAATAAGGGTGTACTGAGTTTTGTTCAAAAATCAAATATGAGTCATATATTAATACTGGAATGGAGAAATGAATATCCAAAATTTCTCTTGGCATAAAAGTTAAGGGAAAACATTCTTGACTTTTGAGTACCGCCTTTAACATATATAGAAAACGTATCGATTCTAAACTAAATTGATACCTATTTGATGACATGCCTTAGTAAAGTGGCAAATGCCGTGTGATATTTGTGGAAGCAAAGGTGTGAAAATCTATTCAAACTAAATACTGGCTAGCAATGTATTATATAGAACACAGCCTTTCCTGGTAATTAAAGATAAATGTCTTCTTCACAAGTTCCTCAACTTGTTTTGCTATAAACATAAATATAGGGCGAAAACCTTTAAGAAGTTTAAAATTCATAACTCACTAAACATAGTTGAGAGATTAGTCATTTTTGACAATCCAGCATTTGGAAACCAGAAACCGTAAAGACCATTTACCAATGAAATCGGAGGTCTATTATGATGTTTAAAAAGATTCTAGTTGCATTAGATCGCTCAGAAATAGGGCAACAGGTTTTTGAGGAAGCCTTGGGTTTAGCAAAGTTAACACAAGCTAGCTTAATGCTAGTGCATGTCTTGTCTCCCGAAGAAGAGGGTAGTCCTTATGTACCTATGCTGTCTAATTTTGACTACTATCCAGGATTAAGTAGTCAAAACTTTGAGTTATATCAAAAGCAGTGGGATACCTTTAAAAACTTAGGAATCCAAATGTTGCAATCTTTCTGCGCCCAAGCTAACGCAGCAGGTATAACTACGGAATTTACACAAAATATTGGTAATCCCGGTCGCATCATTTGTGATTTTGCTCATAGTTATGGCGCTGACCTAATTGTGATGGGGCGTCGAGGTCGTTCTGGGCTGATGGAGCTATTTCTCGGTAGTGTGAGTAACTATGTTCTTCACCATGCTCCTTGTACGGTACATGTTGTGCATCTTTCAGTTGCTCCTAAAACACATGAAGCTGTCAAAGAAACTAGTAGTAATATTGCATAAATCTGAGCAAGCTAAACTCTGAATTTGGTGTATTCTCGCCTACCTACTTCCTCCAATCTCCACAACCGATCCTTAACGAGATGGTATTAGGCTAAAATTAAGCGTAGACGTCGCTTTTTCAGTGAAAAAGAAAAAGTCGGCTAGCCAAAATTAGAGTTGAGAACGAAAAGTGGATCTATGGAAGAAGATATTATTGAGATCACTGGTTTTCATGCTCATGTTTACTTCGATCCCGCCAGTCGGGATGTAGCTGCGCGTGTACGTGATGGATTGGGAGCTAAGTTTGATGTGCAACTCGGACGCTGGTTTGACAAGCCCATCGGCCCCCACCCAAAAGGAATGTATCAAGTTGCTTTCTTACCGAATCAGTTTGATAAAGTTGTTCCCTGGTTAATGCTTAATCGTAAGGGATTGGATGTTCTCGTCCACCCTGAGACAGGCGATGCTGTGGCTGATCACGCAGTTCATTCTTTATGGTTAGGGGAAAAGCTGGATTTAAATATTGAGTTTCTTCGACAGCTTAATTCAACTTTATCTAATTAAAAAAATAGCTCATTTTATTGAGTAAAACTTTTGGCTGGGGCATAAAATTTTTTCTGTCGATCAATGTTAAAGAATATTAAACAGATTGGGGTTGAACAAAATTTAAATTATATATCTTGATTTTAATATTTAGTCAATCGTCACTTGCTTGAGTAAAGCTATCCACATATCGGACGGATCTGAGTAATAATCAACTTCCTCAACTTGATATTGATAAGATTCACAACCTTCTTGTAAAATAATGCGATCAGAGGGTTTAATGACTGTCCCGCTTCCAGTTATATATCCGATTGTTCCTTCATTGAGGCGCTCAAATACGTAGTCGCTTCCAGAAACTAGTCGGGTATAATCGTGTACTTTATGCTTCTGTTTTAATTCGTTTGCTGGAAAGTTAACTAGGGCTAACTTACTTAAAAAACTAAAACTTAAGTTCATACTTGTCCTGATCAAAGACATAAGTGAGTTTTCCCTAAGAAGAAATCTATAACGAAGAGTTCTGGACTCTAAGTGAATCTCGATTCCTTTCAATCACCAATTCAGAATGAACAGGTGAAAAACTAGTTAGGAATCAATCGCATTAACAGCTAGAAAGCCAATACATCACCCAATGTCTAATTAAGTGCCTGTACCCACAATTAGCAAAAAATAAATTACAAGCAGCTCGTTGACACGGTACTTAGAAAAATAATTGTAAATTAGGAGGGATAATTTTCAATTAAGTTTTCTTAAATCTTAATTATTAGTTATTAATATTTAATTCTTACTTAATGATATTTTTTGCTCAACAACCCTTTCAAATCATTCATGATTTTGTATATCTCAGGCAAAAATTAACTATTCATTACTTTATACCTTGAACTTTGAGTATGATTAGAATCACATGATCCAGAGATTTATAGCATTTATTTATTGATTAACCAATTAAACTTACATTACTATAAACCGCAGCTTCAACTGTAAAACCACCGAATTATTTTACAAATCTAGGTCAGATAGGAGTTTTTTTACTTAACTAAATAATATTTATTGTATAAACCTTTGATCTTTTGAGAATATATTCTATGTATATTTTTTAATATAAATAGTATTTAGTCCCTAGTTGTGGTTTTTAGAGCTATATCTACTTGCTTCAGTAGTACTTCTAGGGTGGAAGAGTTGTCTAAAACGACATCTGCATGAGCCACTTTTTCTTCAATAGATAATTGACTGTTGATCCGGGCTTGTGCCTGTTCTTTATTTAAATGGTTTCGTTGTATCAATCTTTGTAGCTGTTGCTCTTGTGAACAATACACTACCCAAACTTCTGTAACTAAATCAGTCATCCCAGCTTCAAATAAGAGAGGCACTACTAACACCAGTGTTTGTGAGCAAGATAAGGCGATCGCTTCCTCAAGGCGATCGCGCACATCTGGATGAATCAAATTGTCTATCCAGTTGCGTTCATCTTGACGATTAAAGATAATTTCACCTAGCTTTTGGCGGTTGAGGCTGCCATCTGGTAGTAAAATTTGTTCGCCGTAACGCCCTGCGATCGCATCAAGAATAGGTGAACCTAAAGATACTGTCTCTCTAGCACAAATATCCGCATCCAGAATTGGCAAGTTATAAGCGCTAGCTAAATAATTGGTGACAGTGGTTTTGCCTGTGGCAATACCCCCAGTTAAGCCGATTATACGTTTTGTCATTTGTCATTTTCCCCCTGCCCCTCATCTAATAATTTGTTGCCCATGCGATCAATGCTTGGGTTAAACCATCTAAAGTATATTCTTGGGCTTCTACGTCCACACGCTTGAATAAAAAATGACAGGTTTTGGAGGTTTGAGGCCCGATAGAGGCAATGCAAACGCCCTCTAAGAATTGGCTAGGATCAGAGTTGTTGGCAAATATCTTGTTAGTAAGTTGACAGAAGAATTGCACAGTTTTAGAACTGGCAAAAGTAATCACATCTATCTTGCGATTTTGGAGAGCTAACTGTGCCTCTGGTGGAATACCACTAGGACAACAAGATTGATATGCGGCAACTTCTATTACCTTTGCTCCCTTAAGAGTTAATTCCTTAACTAAAATTTCTCTGCCGCCGCTTTCAACTCTGGGAAATAAAACCTTTTTACCATGCAGATCCTCTGGGAAATTTTCTACTAAAGAATCGGCAATAAAATTGGGGGGAATAAAATCTGCTTGAAGAGAGTGTTGTTTTAGACAATGGGCTGTTTTCTCACCAACGACGGCAATTTTAACGCCTGCTAGGGCCCGGCTATCTTTACCTTGGGCGTTTAGCCTTTCAAAAAAGTAGTCTATGGCATTGGTAGAAGTAAGAATTAACCAATCGAAGTCAGATAAATAAGCGATCGCATTATCCAAAGCTTCCCAACAGGAGGGCGGGCCGATTTCTAAGGTAGGCATTTCGATTACTGTTGCACCTAATGCGATGAGGCGATCGCTAAATTGGCTCGATTGTCCAACTGAACGTGTTACCAAGATTGTTTTGCCACTGAGAGGAAGAGGAGATGAGGAGAAGTTACTTAACATAGGTTTGGGTATAAAAATACTCTCGTTCACAGCCGGAACCTGGGAATGTCTTTCTCCAGGCTCTTGCCTGATAATTTCGTCTAAATATATATTCTCAGGTTGTAAGTACTTCCGTAGCCCAACAACTTCCCCAATAACAATTACTGCTGGAGAAACGGATAATTCGGTGGTTTGTTCTACAATATTGCCCAGTTGCGCTGTCCAAATTTGTTGACGAGGAGTTCCTGCCCAACGAATGATAGCAATGGGTGTTAAGTGCGATCGCCCGTGTCGCACTAGTTGATGTACGATTTCTGGAAGATGTCGTCCTCCCATCAAAATTACTAATGTCTCTAGCCGTGAGAGTGCTTCCCAGTCTAAAACTTCTGGTTCATGAGCTGTAAGCACTGCAAAAGTGCGACTTAACACCGGATCTGTAAGAGGAATTCCTGCTAACAAAGGTGCTGCAAGGGCTGAGGAAATTCCTGGTACTAGTTCAAAATCACAACCAGATGCTTTTAGGGCTTCAATTTCGGAAGTGCAACGCCCAAAAATCAACGGATCGCCTGATTTGAGCCGTATAACTTGTTTCCCTTGCTGGCAATGCTTTACCAGTAACTTGTTAATCTCAGCTTGGGTTGTACTGGGTTTTCCTCCGCGTTTCCCAACATCCAACTTCAAACAATCAGGTGGTACGCACTGCAATAATTGAGCATCTACCAAGGCATCGTAAACTAAAACCTGAGCAGCAGCTAAGAGATTGTAAGCTTTTACCGTTAGGTATGCCACATCTCCAGGCCCAGCACCTACGAGGTAGACTTTACCCTTTTCTTGAGTCATTTGTCATTTGTCATTAGTTTTTCTCCCTCTGCCTCTCCTGCTCTTACTGCTTCAATTCGTTCGGATATTCATTTTTTCGATTAGCAGATCGATTTGCTCAACCATTTCCTTATTTTCCTCGGCTTGGAATAACTCTCTGGCTTTTTTGAGATTAACGATCGCTTCTTCTAGCTGTTGTTCTCTTCCCAAAGCGATCCCCAGATTATAGTAAGTGAATGCATCGTTGGGTACAAGGCTAATGGCTTTTTTGTAATGGGCGATCGCTTCTTGGGGTTTACCTTGATCATCCATCGCATTTCCCAAACCCGTATAAGCTTGTGCATGTTTGGGATCGAGGCGAATCGCTTCGCTATAGCCGGCGATTGCTTCTGTTAGTTTGCCTTGAGCATAAAAAGCGCTGGCTAAATTATAGTGAGCGTCTGCATAGTTGGGAGCGAAGCTTATGGCTTTTTTATAATGTGTGATCGCTTCTTCTAGTTTTCCTTGAGCGTAAAAAGTATTTCCCAAGGCGTTGTAACCTGCGGGATTTTTGGGATCAAGGCGAATGGCTGCTGTATATTCGGCGATTGCCTCGGCTGGCTTTCCTTGAGCATACAAGGCGTTCCCTAAGTAATAGTGAGCCTCTGCATACTTGGGATCAAAGCTAATGGATTTTTTGTACTGAGTAATTGCTTCTGCTAGCTCACCTTGATCGTACAGAGCATTTCCCAGACGCGTGTAAGTTGGCGCATAATTGGGTTTGAGGCGAATAGCTGCTGTATATTCGGTGGCTGCTTCTGTTAGCTTGCCTTGAGCATAGAGAGCATTTCCTAAGTTATAGTGAGCGTCTGCATAGTTGGCATCAAGGCTGATAGCTTTTTTATATTGTGCGATCGCAGCTTCTAACTGATTGAGTCTTGCTAAAGTTAAACCTAAATTGAAGTATGCTCCAGGGTTTTTCGGATCGAGGCTAATGGCTTTTTTGTAATGTGCGATCGCTTCTTGTGGTTTACCTTGATCGTCAAGAGTATTTGCCAAAGCAATATAAGCTTGGGCAAAGTTCGGTTCTAGTTCAATTGCTTTCCGAAAAGCCGCCTCTGCTCCTTTGAAATCTCCTTGTTTGTAAAGATTGGTTCCTTGCTCAAAGTAAGCAACTGCATTTTTGTTTTTAGCAACTGCTGCTTGATTTAAGTCTGGAATTTTTGATAAAACAACGCCAACATCTTTACCAAAGGTAGTATTTCCATTACTCAAACACAAGCAGATAATAGTTGCTACCAATAGATTCTTGTTTTCCAGCATTTTTATAAAGCTCTCGGTAAGCGTAAAACTCAGCGTGTTCAGACCTAATATATGAGGTTGGGTTGAACTTTAGTGTTACCCAACAAAGCCTTGATAATGTTGGGTTACCCTGCGGGATCTTGCTACGTTCCTCAACCCAACCTACACTAGTTTTATTTTTTAGCCTTAACCCAAGCGTATTGGCTTACACCAGAAATTGCAACTCGCTAACAGAGCCATAATTGACTAGATTAAGTTTTATTTTGTTCAATAATGTAATTGTACTGGATTAACTCTATAATACGTGTCTAAAGAACAGATTGCTTTCTTTTACGTAATATTACTTGAAATCTAACCGAGAAAAACTCTTGGAGAGTTCTCAAGTAATTATTCACTCTCTCTAAAACAAAATTGTCGAAATCCTTGATTTCTCTTTGAGCAGTATGGGGGAGTGTCAACAGTTACGCTTTCTTCAAGGTCTTGAAGTACTGAATGAGAATTTATCCTATACTCTAACCACGGTTAAATTATGAGCATTGCAAAGTTTCCGAGATTCATTCAACCCTTGGTAACTATTCCAATGGTAGGGCTGACTACCTTCTCAATTATTTGTTTAACGCACGACTCGGCATTGGCAGGCCCAGATACCTCAAGTCCCTGGGCGATTATTCAAAATACTTTTTCCTGGGCACGTTGGGCACCTGCTCCCTTTCTGCGCTGGGATTTCTATAACGATCTTGACAATCGCGTGCAATTAGTTGGCGATCCAACAACTAAAAGTGCGGTTTACTTCTTGAAATCAGATGGTAGTGTCGGCTATCGCAACGTTGACCAAAATATCAACGAAACCTTCCCTGGTATCACTGCCAAGCAAATCGCAGTCGGCCAATCTGGTCGCTTATGGGCAATTACCACTGATGGGCGCTGGGCACGTTGGGCACCTGCTCCCTTTCTGCGCTGGGATATCTATAACGATCTTGACAATCGCGTGCAATTAGTTGGTGATCCTTTGTCGGAGGGTGGAATTTATTTCCGCAAATCGAACGGTAGTGTCGGCTATCGCAACGTTGACCAAAATATCAACAAAACCTTTCCTGGTATCACTGCCAAGCAAATCGCAGTCGGCCAATCTGGTCGCTTATGGGCGATTACCACTGATGGGCGCTGGGCACGTTGGGCACCTGCTCCCTTTCTGCGCTGGGATATCTATAACGATCTTGACAATCGCGTGCAATTAGTTGGCGATCCTCAATCTGAAGGCGGAATTTATTTCCGCAAATCTGATGGTAGTGTAGGCTATCGCAACGTTGACCAAAATATCAACAGAACCTACCCTGGTATTGGTAAGACCACCGATCTGACGGTTTCTGACCCCGAGTTGTAAACCTCGTCTAGGTTGAAATTCGTAGTTTTTCCTCATCAGATTTCAGTAGTTTTTCCTCATCAGATTTCAAATGATATCATGTCCGCTTGATTAGTTACTAAACCCCAAGAACCCTACCCCGCCGAAGCTACGCTTCGTCTCCCTGCCCCTAATCTCCAGAGGGGGCCCTGAGTTCCCCGCTTTTCGAGAGGGGCTGGGGCTGGGGTGCAATGACTATGGTTAGTATAACTAATTATGCGGATATGATATTACCCATACCACAACAACACTAGGGCGGGGAAATCTCCAAATCTTTGCAAATTTTGATAGCTAAAATATCAACAATCTCAGTATGTCTTGGAACTGCCGAGGTTCTGTTGTTTGATGGATTGTAATAAATCGTATGCTTTCCACCCTCTCGAAGAAACAAACAGCCGTTCTTTTCCAAATGGCGAATCAATTCACGTCTTTTCACTATAATTTGACAGTAATCTGTTCGCGGACGACATCTTTACCGGAAATTTGTTGCTCTGCGAGTTCCCGATTTGATATTAAAATTAACTCTATCGCTTCCCGTAGACTTTCTCTAGCTTCTTCCAGAGTTCTCTCTTGGACATTTGCACCAGGTAACTCTTGAACGTAACCAATATACCAATCATGTATCTTTTCATATATAGCAGTAAAAGAATTTTCCATATAATTTGCTCTTGAATGTTACGAGATATTAAATGCTGACGTACACCTTAAAGACAAAACCTAGCCTCATTTACTTTACGGGTTTTGCTAGCTTGTTTTTTAGCGGCTTATTGATTTACCCAATTAGTGCATTCCAAAATTGAATTTTCGACCCTATATTCTCTACCAAGCTTGATCAATCCTCGCTCTAATTTATTTTTTGCAAGGGGATTGTGTAGTAACACAAAATCATCTCCAAACTCCTGTGGACGATTGAGAGCGTCTACACATGAATATAGCACTGCACTTATCCTATCATACTGATTATTCAGGAAAATATCTGTTGAAACTGAAGAACCAGCTACTTTTTTTACTTGATCTTGATGCTGATAAAGTCGGTCTACAACTTCATGTTTTTCAACATTTATTATTAGACTTTCATTGCCAAAAGGAAGGACACTACGAATAATTCTGGGAATCTCACTTTCACGTCTAGCAGATGGTATCGCACTGCCATTGATTGCGATAATGTAACAATCATTTGGCTTAACTATTTTATTTAATAGGTATTTTTGGTACTTTGTGTTGTATTTTTCTTCAATAGCTGAACGATAACGTAGTTTAATCTGATCATCAGGAACTCGTCTAGTAGTTCGATCTTGCAGCTCTGTAACAGCGTCATCTTTTTCACCTGCTTTTGGTGCTACTGCTTCAATCCAAATATCTACCTCTTCTTTTGATATACGTATATCTGGCCCTTTATCATCTGAAGTAATTGAAAATCCTTTTGCAATCAATGAACACGTCAAGTACATTTCCCATATACGTTGCTTAAAATTTTTTCTACTTTCCAATAAAAAATGTCTATCTGCATATGGTTGATACTGTGACCACATTTCTTCAATAAATTCTTTATCTTGTGAAAATCTTGGTTCATCTCTAATAACATTGTATTTGTTGTCTTTAGCAGCTTCATGACAAAAGAACGAAGTCATATATTTTTTAGTTCAACAATTAAGTAAAATGCATTAACAATGCCTAACTACCCAACTCACTAAACCGTCACACCCTCCAACTCCTCATCTGTCAACTCATATAATTGCCGCAATTTATCTAACTTATCTGCATCAGCTTCCCAGAAACCCCGCCCATGTGCCTCCAACATTCTCCCTAAAATATTGCGAAAAGCTTCAGGATTTGCCTTGCGTAATTTCTCCGCCATCTCTGCATCTAAAGCATAAGTATCAGCCGCTTGATCATAAACCCAATCATCGGTAAAATCGGCAGTACCACCCCAACCAATCAACGCCGTCATCCGTTGAGAAATTTCAAACGCACCACCAGAACCTTGATTCGCCATCGCTTGCGCCCATTTGGGATTTACCAACTTAGTGCGGTACTCCATTCGCAGCAAATTATCTAAATTGCGCGGTGTAGTATCCTTCGAGAAACTTTCTACAAAACTGGTTGTAACCTTCTTACCGCCTTGTTTTTCTGCTGCCTTTTTCAAACCGCCAGTATTGGCGTAATATTCTTGAATATCAGTTAAACCATATTCTACCGAATCGATTTCTTGAACAATGCGATCGCTAGTTTTTAACAAAGTATTCAAAACTTCCGGTCTAGCTTGACCTTTATCTTCTCTTCCGTAGCTAAATACATTGCGACTTTGCCAAGTATTCCCCAACTCCTCACCAGATTCCCAGTTACCATCAACCACGCGATCGTTCACCAAAGAACCAAAATCACCCGCCGGATTGGAAAACAATCTCGCCGATGCATTCTCTACACCTTGGGCTTTTAAAACCAAAGCATGTCTTCTAATAAAATTTTGATCATCCGGTTCATCAGCATCAGCCGCCCGTTGAAATAAATCATCCAACAATTCGATGATATTTACAAAACTATCCCGGAAAATTCCAGACAAATTACCTAACACATCAATGCGGGGATGTCCAACCTTAGCCAACGGCTTCAACTCATAACGAACAATTCTACCAGTCCCTTCCTTAACAGGTTCAGCCCCCACCAACTCCAAAAGAATCCCCAAAGATTCACCCTTAGTTTTAATCGCATCCAATCCCCAAAGCATCACCGCCACCGTTTCTGGATACTTCCCATATTCATCCAAATGCTGCGCGATAATTTTTTGACCAATTTCTCGCCCTCGTTCATACGCCGCAGGTGAAGGCATCCGATAAGGATCTAAAGCATGAATATTTCTCCCAGTCGGTAAAACACCAGCCCCATCCCTTAATAAATCTCCCCCAGGCGCAGGCGGAATATATTCCCCATTCAACCCCCTCAACAAATTCGTCAACTCATCCGTAGATTGCATCAACAAATCCCTTATTAACCTTTCCTCCTCTTCTCTTTCTTCTTCGCGTCCTTTGCGCCTTCGCGGTTCGTTTTCTTCCTCTTCCCCTCCAAAATATGCCTCCAAATACGCCCCCAACTCCTCCTCACTCGGCTTTTCCCCCAAAGTATGCAACCCCGAAGAAAACAACCGATTTTCTAAAACCTGCAAATATTCATACAACTCCACCAAATAATCATCAAAAGCATGACCGCTAAACATCCGCACATTTTCCGGCGTAAACGCAATCCCCAACTTCTTCGCATCCTCAAATGGGCAATCTGCATCCAACCCAGAGTCGACAATTTTTTTACAAATCCCTTCCTTCAGCACATAATTCTTTTGCGGATCTTCCCGATACTCCGAAATCAAATCACGCAACGCCACTAATTCCTTATATAAACCTGCACGCCCATAAGGCGGTACATTATGAGAAATCAACACACCATAACCGCGACGTTTCGCCAACATCGATTCCGAGGGATTATTCGCCGCATATATATATAGATTAGGCAAATTTCCTAACAGAATATCCGACCAAGAATAACCCGTATTCCCCAACGGAGAACCAGGCAACCATTCCACCGTTCCATGCATTCCAAAGTGAACTACAGCATCAGCTTGAAACTCATTTTGCAACCATTTATAATAAGCAGCATATTGGGGATGTGGCGTTAAATCTCGTTCAAACATTAAACGCATCGGGTCGCCTTGTATCCCCAAAGGTGGTTGTACACCTATCCATACATTTCCTAATTGCACACCGCCAATCTGGAATTCGTCGCCATAAGTTTTAATACCAGTTCCTGTGAGAGATTTCCATTGTTTTTCGATGCGGGAAGTTTGCAGATATCCCAACCATTTTTCTAAGGTACGGGCGTTAACAGACACGGGAATATTTTTTGTATCATCAATTTCATCCGCTTCTTTTACCCAGCGAATCAATTCTTCCCCATCTTCGGGTAAATCTCCAACGGTATAATCTTGTTCTTTGAGTGCATGGAGAAACTTCAGCAAACTACGCGGTACATTTAATAATGCAGCTGTACCCACAGCACCATAACCAGGAGGAAAACCATATAAAATAATCGCAATCTTGCGTTCTGATGCAGGCTTTTGCCGCAAAGCCACCCAAGTTTTTACCCTACCAATTAATCGCTCCACCCGTTCGGGAACCAGATAAATATTTTCACCCACCAAACCACCAAGGGGAACGGTATCAATAGCCCCATCTAATTCTGGTAATGCATACAACACGACGCTTTGCAATCCGCCGACACCTTGGCGTGTCCACGAGGAAATATCTTGAATTAATAGTGGTGCAGCAACAATATAAGGTACATTTTTGGCACTGAGAATGCGCTTTGCTACTTCTACTTGACGACCAGCTTCCATTGAACCAGCCGGGCCACCCACGAGAGGAAAGCCAATTGTTGAAGCGATCGCATCTACTTTTACTGCTTCACTTGATAGTGAGGGAGTTTCTATATTACCTAGTTGTCGTTGCTGAATTTCATAGTCGGTTGTCATTAAATCTCGTACCGCCACATGTCCTTCTACGCCGTTGATGAAGATGGGTAAAGGAGTTAAGCCGGCTTTTTCAAAACTGCGAATCAGTTGGGGAATGTATGGTTGTTTGGTGATGACGTGTTTGCGGTAGAGGAGAATTCCTACAATTGGGGAGTGGAAAGTGGGGAGTGGGGAGTGGGAATTAGCCATGTTCCCTATTCCCCATTCCCTATTCCCTACTCCCCTCTTCTGATACCATTCCAGGTATGCTTTTGGTGATTCAAAAAACCCTTGATAGTCGGGGTGGAGTAATCCGATGTTGGGGGTTTCAATTAGCGGGGGAATGTCGCCGATTTTTAAATTTAAATATTTTTCTGCTAGTGTCCAAAATAATGAAGCGACGTTTTCTGGGCCGCCTGCATTCCAATAACCATAGATAATTAACCAGTTGCGTAAGTCTTGGACTTTTTGCACTGGGACGTATTTCAGTAGTTTGGGGCCAATTTTTAAGAAGCTGATGTAGCCAGCAAGTTTGTCTTCTTCTCGTCCGTTGCTAAATTTGTCAAGGATGAATTTAACTGGTTTTGGCATTCCTTTGGGTTTGTCGCCAATGGCAAAGTCACCCAGCTTGGTTAAACTCATTAATTCTAAGGCTGACTCGAAAACTAGGCGAATGGGAATTTGGGCAATGCGATCGCGTAACCACACAACTTGGTCATAATCAAATAGGAGGCTACCGAAAAACACATCAGCGCCATCAAGTGCTGCTTCTACCTCAGTGCGTTTGTTGGTAAGATCGCGATCGCTAAATACCCGAATATCCAACTCAGGACAGCGAGAGTTAGCCAAAAAGGCTGCTTTTCTATACAAATCAGCGTTGAACGATTCAAACCCAGCAACCAAGACGATGCGTTTCATGCCTGTAAGCTACGAAATATTTCTTTACTTAAATTTTAAACATGCTTTCAGGCTGATTGTTAAATATCTACCCACAGATTCTGCTTAGTAATTCTTTGAAGGAGTTAGGACTTCACTCTTACTTATGTGTTCAGCCGTTCAAGGTTAACAGGAATGCAAAGAGGCAAGCTTGAAGAGGGTTTACGGCTTTATAAGCACACTTTATATCAAGCAGTGCTTTTAGCTTGCATTGAAATAAGTACATTTGTCATAGCTTTCTACTTTTACGAAGCGCTATTATCTGGATAATGCGGTTAATTGCTGCATTTCAATTTATTGCAACAATCACCTAGTTCTTCCCGATTTTGATAAATTATGAGGGTTGTGTTTTTTATTCCAATATGAATTTAAATTAGTAAATTTAACCAGATAAGATTTACTGTTCAAGTTCGGAAAATAACTGATTTTGTCTACCAGCCTAGTAATGCTACAAATAATGTTGATATTGCCAACAATTACTAAAATAAATTTGCTAACAAAACTTTGTCTAAAAAATTAGAGTAGTTTTGAATTACTGTAAAAATAAGTAAGAGGATTAAATCATGAAATTTGGAATAGATAGCGGGCATAACTGTCCACCAGACACGGGAGCTAGAGGTATTAAATTTGAGGATAATTTAACTTTAGATGTAGGTAATAGAGTTATAGCTAAGTTAAGAGCTTTAGGAAATGAAGTCGTAGTATGTAAACCAAGTAGTGCTAGTACAGTACGTGAATCGCTTGCAAAAAGATGTGCTACAGCTAACGCAAGTAAAGTAGATATCTACGTCTCGATTCATTTTAACTTATTTAACGGGCAAGCTAATGGTACAGAAGTATTTTCAACTAGTGATACAGGTACAAAAATTGCTAAACCTGTATTAGATGAAATCGTCAAGTTAGGATTTTTTAATCGCGGTATTAAAAGTGGTTCTCACTTGTTTGTTCTGAAAAATACAAATATGCCTGCTATCTTGATAGAATGTTGCTTTCTCGATTCGCAAAAAGATATGAATCTTTTTAATCCAGAAGCAATGGCTAATGCGATCGTTAAAGGCTTAACTGGAAAAGCACCAAGTGTTCCTGTTAACCCTGTACAAGATGAGGAAGATAATGCAGATGCCACTATTCTGAGACTGCAAAAATCCTTAAATCGACTCAAAATAACTGATAGAAATGGTAAGGCGTTAGTAGAAGATGGCTTTACCGGGGCTAATACAAAATCTGCCGTAGAAAAATTTCAAACTATTGTCGGAGTTCAACCGACTGGAACTGCTGACGAAGCTACATGGAATGCCATAAATCTAATTTTGGCAAAACGAATTCTTAGGCCAAACCATGCTGGTGGCGCAGTTGTTAGATACTTGCAATACCGTTTAGGTGTTGAGAATGATGGCATATACGGGCCGCAAACAGAGCTTACAGTTAAGAACTTTCAAAAGCAAAATGGTTTAGATGCAGATGGGATTATCGGCCCTGCTAGCTGGCAAAAATTAATTAGTTAGATTCAGAGGTAGACATTGTTCGTAGTTGGGGCTTTAGCGCTGAAGCACCTACTACGAACTTATATGATTGGTTATTACGGAAAAAATGGTTCTATAGCTATGCACTTTCAGGATAGCTTTTATTAATAAGAGAAATAACCAGGGCGGTAGACACATTTATTCAATTCTTAACTCATACACGAAACAGTGCAAAATAGCTTCACCAACTAAACGGCTAACCTTCAATACTTGCTCATCTCTTTCTGTACAGTAAGTAGTGTGAATACAAGCAGGACAGCCATCATGTTCACGGCAAATCATGCGGTCTTCTTCTTGTTTTCGCTGTTGAAGTTGTACATGACGTTCTGCCTCAGCTTCTTCTACAACCCTATCAATGAATTGACTATCAGGCGGCAAATTCCAATTTTGAGCCAATGTAGTGCGTAACTCTTCAGCTGATGCCCAATTTGGATTTTCTGCCAAATCTATAGGGCAGAGAATTGAGGATAATAATTCCTCATAAACTTCTTGAGGATTATTCCGCAGGGTATTCTCAAATACTTCTGTGTACAATCAGAAGCCTCGTAGAAATGCCAACTAAAAACTTGCCATTTGGCAAGTTTTTAGTACCCGATCTTCCAATGTTAGATGTTAGTTAAGGTGTAGACGCACATTGCCTTCCAATACATCCTGAAGAGGGAATAAAGTATGCCAGAAATTAGTCGTTTTTTCGGGATGATCATCACTATGTATTATAATGACCATCCGCCCCTACATTTTCACGTAAGATACAATTAACACAAAGCCATTATTAGTATTGAAACCTTAGAAATTTTAGAAGGTAAACTTAGCTCTAGAGCTTTTAAACTGATATCAGAATGGGCGACTTTACATCAGAGTGAATTGATGGAAAACTGGGAACTAGCTAGAGATAATCAAACCCTCAATGGGATCTTACCATTGGAGTAGTAAAATATGTTAAAAGATATTATTGCAGTGGAACCAAGAGAAAATTATCAACTATATATCTGTTTTGAAGACAAAATGGAAGGAATAGTTGATATCAGTAAGCTGATTAAATTTACAGGTGTTTTTGCACCTTTGCAAGAGCAAAAATACTTTGCTCAGGTTGAATTAAACCACGAATTAGGCACAATCCAATGGCAATCAGGAGCCGATCTCGATCCAGATGTTCTCTATGCAGTGATTAGCAATCAGCCTATTCCTAACTATAAGTTAAGTCATAGTGCGTAAGAGCAAAAAACTGTTAATTAGCGATGCCTACGGCGGCAAGCTACGCACCCCATTACACCCCAAATTTCATAAGTGGGTAGCTGTAAGGCTTGTTGCCAGACATCAATTTGTAGAACTGCTAAAAGATAGTGCAGATGCTTCTACCAAATGCGGATTGTGGTGTTGCCAAAAACTTAAAATCTTTTCACTAACCTGTTGAGGATAGAAATAGTGAAAAAAATGATATCCTTCTGGGCATTCCCAGAGTTTATCTTCTGGCTTCAACCAATTCAACCAGTCATACAATACAGTTGAGTTGACTACTGGATCGCTCTTGCTACCACATACCATCATTGGCATAGAAACTCCACCTTTTGGTAAATAAACCAACTTAAATAAAGAGTGTGACGAGGGAGATTGTTCTAAATCTTTATCTAAGGCAGCTACTAACTTTTTAGTGGTATGAGGCGGTTGATTTCCAAATAGACTGCGAACGCTGCTTGCTAAAACTAGCTCACGGCTGATGCTAAAAAGTTGTCGTTGAAAGTAATAGTGAGCCTGCCAATTGTTTGCAGGTTGAGCTGCTACAGCTAGCAAGGTGAGCGATCGCACTTTTTCGGGAAATCGCCGCGCAAAGCTTAAGGCGATCGCACCACTCATCCCATGACCTGCCAAATGCACAGGGCGATCGCGCCATTCTAAAAACTCATATAGCAACTCCACAGCTTGATCTATGGAACTGGCTTCATCTTTGGTTTGCTGGTATTCCCATTGGGCGATTCTCATATACCCAGATAAATATTCAAGTAATGGTTTATCAAAACGCTTCAAAATAGGACTAGCATTTAACCACAGAACATCAAATGAATCAGACATAACTACCTATAACTTCTAAATTATCAATTTCAATAGAGGCGCACAGCTAGCTGCGTGCCCCTAATCTTTACAAACCAAATTCTGTTTTCAACTGAGCAACCCAAGTTTTAATTCGCTCGTCTGTTAAATCAGATTGACTACCTTCATCAAGTGCCAGTCCAACAAATTTGCTATTTTTCAAAGCTCTAGAATTCTCGAAATCATAACCCTCTGTTGGCCAGTAGCCAACAGTTTTACCGCCTCGCTGGGAAATTTTTTCTTCTAGAATTCCCATTGCATCCTGAAAATTATCGGCATAACCATATTGGTCTCCATCACCAAAATAGGCAACCAGCTTACCACTAAAATCTATTTCATCCAGATCGGGGAAAAAACCTTCCCAATCGCTCTGAAGTTGACCAATATCCCAAGTGGGAGAGCCAATAATCAACAATTCATACTCATCAAAGGTGGTAGCATCCGCCTCATAAATGGGATGTAATGTTACAACCTCATCACCAAACTCATCCCGGATTTTTTCAGCATCAGATTCAGTGTTGCCAGTTTGAGTACCGTAAAACAGACCGATTTTTTTCGACATACTTTCACCTGATATATGGATTTGCGATCGCCAAAATACCTATTTGCCTTGTTGAAATATATTTTCACTTAATGAATATCTATCTCAATAAGTCTGAAGATATCCTACCAGACTTATTGAGAGTTTTTATCATTTAATTTAGGTTAAATTTTGTAAAGTATTTCAGGAACAAACCCAAAAGGCGGACGGGCGTTGATTCAGGCACTACTTACTGTAAGTGACTTAGGATATGCTCACGCAATATTCCGAATTATTACTAGTTTCAAAAGATACGTCGGTAAAAGAAGCTAGAGAAAGTAAATTTTTTGTGCATTTATGAAATTCATCCAAACACTAAAAGTAGCTGTAATTCCTGTTTTGACTGTGTTGAGCTTGTTGTTTGCATCAAATAAAGTACTAGCTGACTATTTAAATAGTCAGGGTTCAGGAGGTAATTACCGTTATGAATTATGGTCTACTGATGATAATAGCCGTTACTATTTGAAAGTCTGGTTGTATGAAGCAAGTCCAAATAGTGATCCACGCTACACAGATGGGAGTTTTAACTCTACTAGAGAAGCTCTAATTTATTTTGATTGCAATTACGCTGAGAGAAATTTACCAGAATGCCCTCGATAATAATTTTTAATCCCTCTCAAAGTATCCTGGGAGGTTAGCAATAGGAATTATATTTAATTTGTCGCGGTGTCAAGATCCCCGACTTCTTAAAGAAATCGGGGATCTAACTTTTCACGAATAATTTAGGATTATTATATTTTTTCTTTAGTAATATTTTAAATTGGATAATTTATAAATATAAATTACCTATATGGTCAATTTTAATATTTTGAGTAAAATACAGACGCAAAAGTGAAAGCCTACTTTCCTTCCGATAATTGGGCTGATGATCAAGATAATTCGTAGTTCGTAATTAAAAAATTAAATTACGAATTACGAATTACGAATTACGCTTCGGCTGGTTGATATTCTTGTTGTCTTTCCACAAACGACTGAACACGGGTGCGGTAGTTTCTCACAGTCTCATCTACCCAATCGCGATCGTTGCTATTTGCATACAAATGCACCAGTGGTTCGCTAGCATCTGGTAAAACTAACAGCCAACTGTCATCGTAGGGCTGACAAATTTTTACTCCATCGATGAGTTCTAGATTTTGAGCTGGATGAGTTTCGACTAAGTAACGCATCAAAGCACCCTTAGCTGTCCACGGGCAGCGTATTGTATAACTTTTGTGAATTACACGGGGCAATTCTGACCGCGCAGCAGCAAGCGATCGCTCTTGTATAGTCAACATCTCAATTATCTTTGCAATACAGAACATGGCATCAAATCCCGGATGCAGTTGCGGGAAAATAAAACCAGTATCTCCACTACCTCCTAACACCACATTCGAGTTTTTTTGACAAGCTTCCATTAAAGCTGTAGGGTTGGCTTTAGTGCGAATTACTCTGCCATCGTGGCGGCGGGCGACTTGTTCAATAGCACTAGAAGCATGAACTGGTACAACTACCGTTCCTCTGGGGTTAGCCGTGAGAATCATGTCTACCATCAGTGCAGTTAAAGTTTCCCCACGAATTGGGTAGCCTGATTCATCAACTAAAATTAGTTGTTCTCCATTAGCGGATACTTGCACACCAAAGTTAGCTTTTAATGCCTCTACTACATGACCTAACTGAGTCAGCAATCCTTCGCGATCGGTGATTGACATCGCCGTTTTATTGACACTGGCATTCAGTACCACTGCATCAGCACCAAATTTATCCAACATTTGGGGTAAAACTGCCCCCGATACGGCATAAACATAGTCAATCACCACTTTTGCGCGGCTGTTGCGGAGTGTATGAACATGCAATAGTTTCTCAAAAGCAGTGCAGTAGCGATCCATGACTTGGCTAGGATAAGATACATCGCCAATTTCATGAATTAGCGCCCGCCGCATATCTTCCTTAAAATAAGCCCCTTCAATTTTCTTTTCCAGGGCTTTGGTGATATTAATGCCCTTGGCATCCATGAATTCAATCAAAATGTAATCAGGGCGATCGGGGTGTACCCGGACATGGATACCACCAACTACCGACATTGTAGGTATAACCGTGCGGGCAATGGGGATAGCTGTAGCATCAAGGTTTTGAATATCAATACCTACTGACATTAAACCAGCAATGAGCGATCGCGTCACCATTCGAGAGATATTACGCTGGTCACGAGAAACCGTTACCTTAGAACCAGGTTTTAAAGTAGAACCGTAAGCAGATCCCAGTTTCACGGCGAATTCTGGGGTGATGTCGATATTAGCTAATCCTTGGACACCACGTTGTCCGAATAAATTCCGTTGGGCGGTATTCCCCCAAATTAAGTTAATGTTTAAAACTGCCCCTGACTCAATCTTTTTACTGGGCCAAACGCGCACGCCAGGGCTAATTTGGGCTTCTTCTCCCACCGTGGAAAGCGAACCTACAACAGCAGCTTCTAATACATGGGCGCGGCGGTCTACACGAGCGCCACGGGAAATTACACAAGCCGAAAGATGTGCTTCATCGCCAATAAATGCCCCATTCCACACTATGGGACGTTTGAGATTCGCATCAGCGCCAATAGTGACATTATCACCAACTACAGTTCCTGCCTCAATTTGGACTCTTGGCCCGATGCGGCAATTAGCACCAATTATTGCTGGGGTTTCAATAATAGCCGTGTGGTCGATGTAAGTGTTTTGTCCTACCCATAACTCATGAGAAACTTCTTTATAAGCAAAATCGAGATTTACCTTTCGATCTAATGCATCATATTGAGCTTCCCGATAGGCATCTAAGTGACCAACATCGCACCAGTAACCTTGAGCGATGTAGCCATACATTGGCTCATCTTTTGCTAAGAGTAAGGGGAATAAGTCTTTAGAAAAGTCGGATTCAATGTTTGCTGGCAGATATTCCAAAACTTCTGGTTCGAGAATGTAAGTACCAGTGTTGACGGTATCGGAAAAAATTTCACTACTAGAGGGTTTTTCTAAAAACCGCCGAATTCGCCTTTCCTCATCGGTAATCACTACCCCAAATTCAATCGGGTTGGGAACCCTGGTTAAAATCAAAGTAGCTTTTGACTTATTTTGTTTGTGAAATGCGATCGCAGCTGTGAGGTCAAAGTCTGTTATGCTGTCGCCGCTAATGACTAAAAAGGTTTCATCAAGAAGTTCAGCAATGTTTTTCACACAGCCTGCTGTACCCAGAGGTTGATCTTCTTCGACGGCATAAGTCATCTGGACACCAAAATCACTGCCATCTTGAAAATAGTCTCGCAACACATCAGGTAAATAATGTAATGTGGCAATAACTTCTGTAATTTGATGTCGTTTGAGAAGATTGATAATATGTTCGGCTATTGGTCGATTAAGGATCGGCACCATCGGTTTAGGCAAATCGCAAGTTAACGGGCGAAGCCGCGTTCCCGAACCCCCCGCCATCAGTACTGCACGCATAAATCCTCCTTAACTAATTACAGCCTTCGCTGCTTGAAAACGTGTCAGATATATTTTCTTCTTCTTTCTCTAGTCTCCTATGGATATCGATATTTGAGGAACTTCCATAAGATGCATCTGCATTGGGGCATTGGGGATTGGTCATAGGGTATTGGGCATCTGACCAAAACAGACTCCAATACTGCTGGGGTAAAGCATTTTTAAGTCAGAATTGGATTGGGGGAAAAGGTTAAAGGGTAAAGGGTAAAGGTTTTTTGTTTGCCTTTTCCTCAAAACCCGACAAGTATTGAAACAGACTCATGATACAGAGTAGGGGCGGCATATCTGTCCGCCCCTACAATGGGATGTTTTTTAACTGGAAATCCCTTATGAACTTTAGAAAGTAAAAGTAGTTCTTAACGCACCAATGACAGCATCATTGTTATTGTTGTTGTTATCCGGTGAAGTCAACCAAATAACTCCGGGAGTAATGGTAATATTGTCGCTCACCTTATACTGGTAGAACGCTTCTAGATGATAGGAATTGTTCTTATCTTTACCAATTTGGGCAACACTTGAATTTGTGACATAAGGTTCCATGCCAACCACAATACCCGCTAGGTTCCCTTTTTTACCAAAGTCGGGGAATCCTAAAGTAACTGCCCAGTTCCAAATATCAAGACTTCCGCGATTAATTCCACTGCCATTGCTTGCCAAGATCCGAGTGTTAGTGTAGCCAGCCCAGCCACCCAAGACAAATTTATCGCTCAGTTGTAATGATGCTTCTGCACCATAAGCATTACTAGATACTGGCAAATCGGTACCAGAAAATGCAGCTAAATCATCTGGTAAATTAGGATTATTCAGTAAAGCCGATCGCAGGTTAGCACGGTTGCTGCCTGTACTACCATTGGCAGTAAAATCATTGTTGTAAGAATTAACGTAAGTCAAACCAAGGGTGAATTTATCAGTCGGTTTGACCGTTAACTGGCCTATGGCTCCATAAGCCCCCTTAAATAAACCACTTCCATTTTGAAGATTAGCAGGATCGTTAGCTAAATACCCCAAACTTAATTCTAGATTCTTGCTCAACTGATGCTGAATTGCCAAACCAGCACCATTCACTAGATAGTAAATAGGGTTGCGAGTCCCAAAATGAGAAAGAGCGCCGCTACCACCATCTCCATCTAAGTAAGGGTTTACTGTATTAGTAAAATCATCAGCCGCCCCTGCGTTTGCTTCAACAATGACATTTGTTTTCTGAGTCAGAGGGAACTGATACAATAGCGCATCTATCCCAACAGCATTGTTGTTGCCATTATCAAAAGTACCGCCAGCAAACCGTAAGTCACCTTCTGGTGTAAACGTCGAATTTGCAGAGAAGGCATTCAGATTTGTAGCTTGCAGTCGGGTTCTTAGTAAATCCTTGCCTGTAAAGCTAGAATCAAAGTTGAGGCGGATGCGATCGCCTAAAATAGAATTGCGATTGATTTTTCCTCCTCTAGCATTATCTCCTGACACAACCCCTGCTACTGCAAAAATCGCTTCACCATTGAGTTTGGTAGTGGTAGAAAACTGATGCTGTTCTAGTTCAGCACTGCGTGTTTCCAGCGCATCGACTCGACCGCGCAGGGTTGCTAGTTCGGCGGTAAATTCCTCTTGCAATTTTTGTAATTTGGCTAAATCTTGTTTTTTAACCAAATCATTAGTTGAGGTAGCAATCAGTTCATTGATACGTTGTAGACAAGCATTCAAACCCGCCGCAAATTCATATCGCGTCATCGCTCGATTACCGCGATATGTACTATTAGGATATCCAGCAATACAGCCGTAACGTTCTACTAATGATTGCAGTGCTTGAAATGCCCAATCAGTTGGCTGCACATCTGATAATTGAGATACAGAGGTAACTTGCGCGACAGCATCAGCAGTTGCCGGAGACTCTAGAGATTGCTCTGTTTGGTTATTTTCAGGTTTTGATGTGGTATCATTTGCAGGAGATGCTATTGCCAGCCCAGCATAACCAACAACTGAGGCAACAAGCACAACGAATGGAGCCTGCTGAAGAAAACTCCAAAGAACTTTTGCTTTTAACATTTTTATTTCTCACACAAAAAATTAATCAGGACTAGTACCGTAAGGCGGAAGTCAAAAATTCAAAGTCAAAATTCAAAAAGCTTAGAAGATAGGCTTTTGAACGATTTGAAATAGTTGCTTTATTTACGCCGTGTTGTACTAGTACAATGTCTAAGTTAATTTTGAAGGTTTGTAGTAAGCACTAAAGTGCTTAGAAAATAAGGACTCAAGTCATTACTACAAACTTGCTTATCCATCAATTTCAACTTGACGTACTGCTAGCAAACTAGCCAACAAATACTCAGTCTATGTATTTAGCTTTTAAGGCTTGGCAACACTAGTGACATCCTTGTTAAGAACCCCTAAAGCTGTTGACAATTTCTGTTTATTTGGTGCAGAGGCTTTCAGTCCTGCCTTAATCTCATCGGATTTATCTTCAATTTCTTTGTAGGTAGTGGGAGATTTAGCTTTAACTCCATCCTCAACCTTTGACCAGAAATCTTCGAATTTATCAAATTCCCCTTTAGCTTTGGTAAAATCTCCTGCCTCAACTGCGGCCTTAGTATTGATAACAACACCTTGTAGACCTTGAAATTCAGTTGTTTTACCGGGAGTGGCTACTGCACCAGGGGAGGTTGTCGCAGAGGGAGTGGCTGTTGCATCAGGGCTGGTTGTCGCAGCAGGAGTGGCTGTTGTATCAGCGATAGAACTCCCAGCAGGTGGTGTCTGTGCAGTAGGTTCTTCACTCTTATTGCATCCAACCAAAGTCATCATGCTGATTGCAGCAACTATCAGTACTGGATTAAAACGATTCATTCTAAACTCCTCACCAAAACTCGTTTGTGTAGACTAGTACCGGAAAGCGGAAATCAAAAGTCACCCATGCTTTAATTTTGGGTCTTGACCTGTACTAGCGTTCATATTTTACGCTGACTATGAACAAAAATATTAGGTAATATTTTTGTCATTTAAATATTAAAGCTATCAAGGTAAAAAACTCGGAAAGAACCAATATTTTCTCTTTCCGAGTTTTTTACTTGTCATGCTTTACCTTAAGAACAGAGTCTATCAAGACTCCTCACACCAATTGCTGACTTCGGGTCTTGTCAGACAAGACTCGATTTTTCTCATCTCATTTGTATTTTAGGTGATATTGAGCCTACATTGTATTGGGAAAAAGTTTCTACTACCGGAAAAATAACATGAAACGTTCATTTCGTAAGTATCATCGTATCCTGGGCATCATGCTATCTGTGCCACTTGTGTTAACTGTGCTGACTGGGATATTAACAACCTTTGTCCGTGAGTGGTCTATTGGTATAGGAGTTCCAGCTAGCTTCCTCTTGAGTATCCATACAGGCGAAATCTTTCATCTGCAAGGAATCTACCCAATTTTGAATGGATTAGGACTTCTAGGATTGTTGGTGACAGGATTAAATATGTCTGGTTTATTTGGTAAAAAAACTCGGCAAAACCCTAATAATTAAACTAAGAAGCTAATGGTAAACGTACCTGAAAGCAGCTACCAACACCGATTTCACTGGTGACGCTAATATCTCCTCCATGAGTTCTAGCGATCGCCAATGCAATAGCTAATCCTAAACCTAAGCCTCCCTCTCGCTGATTTCTAGCTTGATCTGCCCTCCAAAAGCGATTAAAAATTAACGGAATGTGTTCTGGAAGAATACCAATACCAGTATCTTGAACATTTATGACTACAAACCGCTCAAGTTTAACCAGAGAAACTATGACAGTCCCTCCTTTAGGTGTATAGTGCAAAGCATTTTGCAACAGATTAGAAAATAATCGCTTTAGTTGAATAGCTTCGCCTTTGATAAAAACTTCGGTTGATATTTCTGACTTGAGAGTAATTTCCTTAAATACCGCTTGCGGTTCCAAAAACTCTACTAAATCCTCTAATAGTTCATCTAAAGGAATAGTTATCCATGCCATCACTTGAGTACTAGTTACTGCATCAGTTCGAGCTAATAAAAGTAAATCTTCTACTAATCGAGTCATTTGATTACTTGCAGATGATATTGCTTCCAATTTATTTAAATTAGCTGGATGAATTCTATCTGGATAATTCATGATAACTTCAACTGAAGTTTTAATGATTGTTAAAGGACTACGCAACTCGTGGGAAGCATCGGCAGTAAACTGTTTTAATTGCTGAATACTTTGCTCAATTGGCTGTAAAGATTGTCTTGTTAACCACCAACCACCTAAACCGCTAAGAATTATTACAATCAGTCCTCCTAACTCAAATCCCCATAAGAGTCTATCTAGTTCTTCTTCTAATTCTTCTGTAGATTCACTTACCCGCACATACCCTTGAAGCTTTTTTTTTCTTCCAGTTAAACTATGCAGATAAACAGGAATAGTAATGCTGCGAATTTTATTGTGTTGGCTAATGTCAAAGTTAGTAGTAAAAGATATTCGAGAAATAGTGGTTCCCGCTTTAGCTAATAGCCGACCATTAGCATCAAACCATTCTACTCCTTGATGATTTTCACGTAAATCTTGCCAAGGAATATCTAAATCTCCATCATCATCATTATCTAAAATTCGAGGTATTTTAGTATTGATTGCTTTTTTATCAACTGGCGCTGCTATTAAGTTGTGAGAAGCTGCATTTGCTAAAGTGATAATTTCACTATCTAACTTTTGATAAAGATTATAAGATAAAAAATGATAGACAATTGTGGTAGAAGTCCCCCAAATTGTTACCATGACACCTAGATATGAAAATAAAAGTCGCCTGCCTAAAGCCTGAAGCATCAATTTAAAAAGTTTGTTTTAGTCGATAACCTAAACCATATACTGTCTCAATAAAATCAACATTAGCTCCAGCAAATTTCAATTTTTGTCTTAAACTCCGAATATGAACCTTGATTGTTTCTTCTCCTGGTGGCTCTTCAAAAGACCAAAGATGTTTCAAAATATCATTGCGATTAAATACTTGATGACTATGACGTAAAAACAATTCTAAAATTCTATATTCTTTGGGAGTCAGATGTACTGATTGTCCATTATATGTAACTTCATAATTACTTGGATCTAAACGCAATTTTTCCCACTCAAGCACAGGGGGTAAAATAGTAATTCCCCGCCTTAATAAAGCGCGAATCCGAGCCATTAGTTCTTGTAAATCAAAGGGTTTGACAACATAATCATCTGCTCCTGCGTCTAACCCGATTACTTTGTCTGTGCTAGTGTCTTTTGCCGTTAACAACATAATAGGTATAGAGTAGCCCTCTTGCCGTAGTTGTCTACACAATGTTATACCATCCAACTTTGGTAACATTAAATCTAACACTATTAAGTCATAAGGAAAGGCTTTAGCAAACTCCCATCCTACTTGGCCATCGCTAGCAATATCAACAAGATAATTTTGGTCAATTAGTACTTCTGCAAGTGCTTTTGCAATCCGATATTCATCTTCAACTAAAAGAATTTTCATAACAGTTTTTTCCTGTTAGCACCAAGATTATTGTTTTTCAAAACTGATAAAATAGGGATAGTGACGCGTACTTTCTTAACCCCGGATTTCTCACCAAATCTCTCAAAACCCTGAGCAGGGAGGCAGGGGAGCAGAGGAGAGTTGAATGTGCTAAGTTCAATCCCCTCTGCATTTAAAACTTGTGAGAAATGCGGGTTAACGTACTTTCTCAATACTAATTTCTGCCTGTAAGCTAATCAGGATTGAAGTTACATAATCAGGGCGGGCAAGATGCCCTCCTCACAAGATATAGAGAAAATTTTAAGATGAGTTCGCCGAAATAACAAATGCGTTCGCCAAACTAACAAATGCGTAGGTGTAGCCAGTTGTAAGCATCTCATGACTGCAACAATTTAGCTTTGTCATGCCAGCGTAACGCACCGCGAATCTTTGATGGATGAAGTTTTTCCGACTTGTGTGTACACAGTAGCCTTCTAGGAGAGAGACTTGGAATTTGAATTGTTCAGCCTCAATAGACATCTTGCAAAAGTAACAAATGCCAAGATGTCGGGGAAAGGTCAAAGGTTACTGGGTTTGGGGAAATTCCATCCCTTTCCCCTTTACCCCTTCCCCTTTACCCCACTTCTGCAAGGAGTCTAATACTCCCCGGCTTGTTAACTATGCTGACAATGATAAAGTTTGTATTCGTAACCATCTATACCAGGCATTGATTGAGTATCAGATATAACGCAGGTTTTGACGGCTTCTGCTACAGGTGCATGAAAGTTTACCAGCCACAAGTCAAAAGGTCGTGGTAACTTATTTAGAGTATTTTCCAAAGCAATGGTGGAAATATTCGGGTCTTTGTCTTGATGAGCAAGGAGAAACAGAGGTTTTTGGAGTGAATTGGCAAGTTTAATCTCCCTAGCGACTCCCATCATTTCCCCTGTGTGTACATAAGTTTTGTGGGTAGTGGCAATCAGTACTGGTATTGGGGATGTTTGTTGAATTAGTTGCACAAACAGATCAGGGCGATAATATTTTTGATAGCCGAGATTGCAGATTACTGTAACTGCACTGAAAAATCCCATTAGCCAAATTAACATCACGGCTTTTTTACCGTTTATTCCCCATTTACCTATGCTTTTTATTTCCTTGGGGGGATGCCAACAAACTGCGAGACTTGCGCCTAGTAAAACAACGATCGCAGGAAAATAAACAAAGTTATATCTAGCACCCCTAGTCAGGTCAATACCCAAAAAGTACGTAAAGATAAAGAATAAAGTGATCGCACTGCTCACTACTCCAGCAAACACCTGAATCATAATCCGGTTTTCTGGGTGCTGTAGTTGAATCTTAATTGCACGCAGCAAAATTGGTACTGCCCAAATAAAGAAAGTCAGCATCACTATTCCAGAAGGAATCACAACCAAAGCTTGTGAAGATTCAACTGGTAATAAGGAAATCATTGCAATCAATGTTCCTAAAGCTTGAAAAATTGGGCTTAACCACTCTAGTCCAACACGCGAACCTCGAATCCACTCGGTTAAATTATCACGATTTCTATTCTCTAAAAAGATTGGTACCCAAATTAAACCAGCCACACAAGTACCTACAGCAACGGCATAGATGCGCCGCCAGCCAAGAGAGAAGAAAAGAGAAAATTTGCTGCTAGTTTGCAATTGCAGCCAAGCAAGAAAAATCAAAACTACGGCTTCTGTGCAGAGGGTGAGGCTGAAGAAGTAATGAGTAGCAAATCCTAAAGCATTAATTCCTACCCATAAAAGTGCTACCCATATAGGTAAAGGTGTACGGTTTTTAATATGACGTGTAGCAATTACTAAGCAGGTGAGAGAACCAATTACCCATAAGGTTGCTAAAGTGTAATGACGCGCTTCTTGTGCTAAAAATACGCCATAGGGTGATACTGCCATCATGGCAGCAGTCAAGTGCCCCACTAATTTCGAGCGAAATGCTACTTTGCCTAATACGTAAACACACGGTATAGAAGCAGCACCGAATATAGCTGGTAGCGATCGCGCCCCAAACAGCGATATTAAACCTCCGTCGCTGGAAAATAATTTCATCCACAGGAAAGCCAGCACAAAATACAGTGGTGGATGATTATCTTGTGTAACTAAGTTATGAACCACATCAGCAATACTAGCTGCTGGGTTTGGTTGCAGTGGTTGTAATAAGATATCAGGCGCGATCGCTTGATCTAGAGGTACTGATAAAAAATTATTCCCCAAGCTAAACACCAAGGTGGCAAACTCATCAGTCCAAGGAGGCTTTGCAGTCAAGTTGGTTAGACGTAAACTGATGCCGATGATTAACCACATTAAGTTCAGCAAGGGGTGAAGCCAAAAAGGAGGGAGGCGATGCCAATTATGCCAATACTTGCGTTGTAAGGTAGAATTTGCATCTACTATGGGCAAAAAACGGGCAGCATAGACAGGTAGCAACGAGATAATTTTTCTGTAAAAATCAAATGCACCTTGGAAAAAAGCTCTCATTGCCGGGCCTCACACAAATGGACTTGTAGATTTGACGTTTTAGATTTTAGTTCGTTCTAAAGTCTAAGAACAAAAATCAAAATCTCAAATCCCTCGTTGTGATTATTTCACATCAGTGACGCGCCAGCTAAGTTTCAAATTAATCCAGAAATTCCAGACGGTAGCAACTGCGATCGCAATAAAGTTGGCAATATAACGATTAGGAATAAGAAAATTAAATACCAAATTTAATATCAGTACATTCAATACCAGTCCAGCAAGACAAATGGCGTTAAATTTCCCAAACCGCTTCAGGCGTTGCTTCCATCCTTGCTGTCTGGCGCTGACATCCGCAAATGTCCAAGCATCATTCCAGAAAAAATTATTTAAAATTGCGATCTCACCAGCAATAATTTTGCTGCGCGTCAGTGGCCAAGCCAAGGTAGTCGGATCACTGAGCAAGTAAAGTATTGCCATATCCACAAACACACCACTAAAGCCAACCAACCCAAAGCGGACGAATCGACCAACAGGGAAATTGACTTTTCTACTCAATCGTCCTACTCTTCCTGTGGAGAGCCGCAACCGTATCAAGTGGTGAATATAATCTACATATTGCTTCCATGTCACCTTACTCTCACCCTCTTTGCGTTCGCAAAACACATACCCAACTTCGGCAACTTGCTCTACTTTTCCCCGCCCGATTACCTCTAGGAGAATTTTGTAGCCAACTGGATTAAGTGTTGCATTGGCGATCGCACTCCGACGCACCATAAAATAACCACTCATGGGGTCGGAAACTCTTCCCAGTACCCCCGGCAAAATCACTAAGCCCAACAACTGAGCGCCACGAGACAAGATACGCCGAGCAACACTCCAGCTACTGACGCCGCCTCCATCCACATGACGACTGGCTACTGCCAAATCTGCTCCCTGCTCAACACTACGCAACAGTTGCATCAGCACCTCTGGTGGATGCTGCAAATCTCCATCAATTACCCCCAAAATATTCCCTGTGGCTGCTTGCCACCCACGAATCACCGCACTTGATAGCCCCCGCTCCTGTTGGCGTCGCATCACCCGCAACTGAGGGTATTCTGTCGTCAAGGATTGTGCTATTTCCCAAGTTCGGTCTGGGCTATCATCGTCCACCACAATCAATTCATATTGTCCTGGAATAGATTCATCTAGTAACTGACTCAATATGTTGACCACATTCTTGATGTTGTCACGTTCTTTATAAGTAGGAATTACTAGGGAAAGATGGATAGATTCACCACTTATACCTACACCATTAGGGGGCAACTCTGAAATCTTTAGTGGCCCAGTTGGTACTGTTAACAGCGAGTTGGATGAGTTTGTCTTCATAATTTCACCTTACAGAAGAAGGATGCGTAAAAACCGAGAGAAACAAAGCCGAACATCTGCTGGCTTGATTGACTGAACCTGGTTAGTTAAAATTTGGTGAATGCTTTTTATTGCAGTTAGCTGTTTTGAAAAGTCTAGTAATTTCCACGCCTCAATTCAAAATATTTTCCTAAACTTCATCTAAGCTTTATATTTAACCACTTAATTTTATGGTATATTTATGGATAGTTAAAGTTTTTTTATACAAACAATAAATACTGTACCATTAGTTAGCTGAGTCAGCAAATATATACTATTTATCTAGGCTATATGAAGACTTCTGATTATTAGTAGGTCTAATGTCCCAATCCGAAATCATCCGTGATAAATAGTAACTGTAGGGTAGGTTACGGAGATTGTAATGCACCCCATAACATATCCGGTGCTTTAGGCTAACTATATGGGATTTTAATGATTTATTAAGTGCTAGTTTACAAAATCTTAAAATTGGTAGTAAACAAAAAAGTGGTAAATCAGAGTCAGAACTAATTGCATTCTGAATCCTGAACTCTGACTTCGGAATGCTTTTTGATTCCAGATAAATATCAAAGCAATTTAGTAAAGAAATTCAGGCTTTTGGGCACTACAATGCTGTATCCCCACGATAGATGTGCTTTGAATAAAAACTGCTCTAATAACTATATCTTAACTGAAAGAACAGCAAAGCAATTCAAAATGTTCGCATAGCCTCTCGTAGAGAAAAAAGGTAATCCTAGCCAGACTTTTGGCGATTGAGAATCTGCAAATTAAATGCACGTTATCTTATTAAAGTCAAGTTTTTTCGACTTTTCTAAGAATTTATCAATATTTAGCGATATATATAAAAATAAAGTTAACAAAAATTAATAAAATAGGAAATAGGTATACTATTTAGCAGCCATTGGATAGTAAATATCTCGAAAGTAACAGCATAAAATCCCCCAAGAGGGCATTGCAAAAAAGGTGAAAATTTTGTTTGTTATTAATTTAATGCTTTTGTTTTATTGCTTGTATTGAGTAAATAAACGTCTATTGTACAGGGTAGATTATGCATATTCCTGATGGATTTGTTTCTGTTCCAGTGGCAGGAGCTACTGGTTTAGCGAGTGTAGCAGCACTATTTATTGCCTTCGAGCGATCGCAAGAGGCTTTTGGTATCCGCCGTGCGCCCATACTGGGACTAACCACCGCCTTCATTTTTGCCGCCCAGATGATCAATTTTCCGGTAGCAGGGGGTACTAGTGGTCACTTGTTGGGGGGAACCTTAGCTGCGATCGTTTTGGGCAGTCCTTGGGCAGGAACGTTGTGTATCGCCACAGTTTTAATTATTCAAGCTGTGCTGTTTGCTGATGGTGGCATTACAGCCTTGGGAGCGAATATTTTGAACATGGCAGTAGTTGGTGTTTGGGTTGGCTGGATTTTAACCCAAACCTTGCAGAGACTGTTTGGGGGGTCTAAAGGGCGCTTACCCTTAGCTGCTGGCATTGCAGCTGGGGTAAGTGTAGTGGTAGCTGCTATTGCTTGTGCCATTGAGTTAGCCCTTTCAGGAACTGCACCCGTAGCCATAGTTTTACCAGCTATGACTGGTGTGCATATTCTGATTGGCATCGGCGAAGGGATAATTACCGGGGGTGTGCTGACTTATTTAGCCACAGCCCGACCAGATTTATTACCAGGTGAACAGCAGGAGTTTCGCGGTTGGTCTGTACCCATTGTCACCATCTTCTTGATTGCGGGAGTGCTGTCACTCTTTGCCTCAGCATGGCCTGATGGTTTGGAGAAAGTCGCCGCAAACACGGGCTTCATCGACTTAGCCAGTAAAGTCCGGGTAATTGTGCCGACTCCCTTAGCTGACTATGGTATTGAAGGTTTGGGGCCAATTGGCACAAGTATCGCTGGACTTTTAGGAGCTGCGGTTTGCTTTGCTGTTGCCTTTGGAATTGCCAAGGTAGTGAAAGCGAAGAATGCTTAAATTTTCCTTACCGTTACGTTTGCAACTGTCACTAGTGATTGTAGTGGGAGCAGCTTTATTAAAGCATAATGCTTGGTATTACTTAGGTGTATATGGCGCGATCGCACTTTTGTGGGCTTGGCTGTTGCGCGTACCCATTCGCCGCTTGGGAGGGTTACTCGGTACAGAATTGATTTTTTTGTCATTGCTAGCATTGCCCTTGGGATGGGAACGAGCCAGTTTTTTGCTAGTTCGTTCTTTGGTTTGTTTGGTTACTATGAATAGTTTTTTGTTAACCTTACCGCCCCACAGTTTCGGCATCGCCCTCAAAGGTTTACCCGTACCAGCACCTTTAAAAGAAAACTTGTTATTAGCAGGGCAATATATGGAAATTTTGCTCTCAGAAGTGACGAGGATGCAGCGTAGCGCTCAATTACGCGGTTTGAATGGAACTACGGCATGGCTACGCTACGCCAGTGCTGCCATGATTGGAGCCTTGTATCTCCGTAGTCTAGACAGGGCAGAGCGAGTTTATGCAGCAATGATAACTCGTGGTTACAACGGGCAATTGCCCATAGATTCTACCCTTAGACCAAAAGAGCGTTTTGCCATACTAGCAGCTTGGGCGATCGCTAGTTGTGTAACTCTTGCTTCTTACAAAATTTAGTGCAGTTGTCAATATAGAGTTTGTGAATCTTGAAATCTTTAACTTCTAATCCCCAATCACCAACCCATAACCCCCACGCAGCCGTGGTCGAGGTTGAGAACTTAGCGTATGCCTATTCCCGTCAGGAGCCAGTATTACAAGAAATTTCTTTTACTTTAAATCCGGGCGATCGCGTGGCGTTGATGGGAGCAACTGGTTCTGGAAAAAGCACCTTGCTAGAGAACCTAATCGGCTTAAAACAACCGCAAAGTGGGAAAATTACGATTAATGGCATCCCGGTAGAACCGAAAACTCTACCCCAAGTCCGTCGTCAAATCGGCTTTAGCTTTCAAGATGCCAACGACCAACTATTTATGCCGACCATCTTGGAAGATATCACCTTTGGGCCACGCAACTATGGAATGTCGCAAGCCTTGGCAAGCGATCGCGCCCGGCAGTTATTAGCTGATTTTGGACTCGTTGCCTACGCCAATCGTTCCGCCCACGAACTCTCTGGTGGACAAAGACGCCTGGTCGCCCTAGCCTCAATTTTAGCCCTAGACCCGACAATTTTAATTTTGGATGAGCCGACTAACGGTCTTGATCCAGCGTGGCGGCGGCATTTAGCACAAGTGTTGTTAAAGTTACCCGTGCAGGTGATATTAATTGCTTCTCATGACCTACATTGGCTAGGCAGAGTTACTCAACGCGCTTTGGTACTATCTGGTGGTCGCATTCAAATAGACAGCAATATTCAGCCACTTTTGCAAGATAGTGCTACTTTAGACCAGTTAGGTTTGCCAATAGGTTGGTAATTCCAGATGAAGGGGAGAAAAGAATTACTGAACAATAATCTTTCCTCAATGGCTCGCCTTCCGTGTCTCCCCTGTCTTATTTTCTCGTAATATTTGGATACTTATTCTCGGTTTTATTGTTGGGGTGTTAATGTCTGTTTCACATAAATATACTGTTATTGCTTCTGTTAGCCTAAGCATTGTTTTATTCATTAGTAGTTGCAGTGAAAATAAAGTTTCCCAATGCCAGCGACTGATTCGAGTTGTGAATGCCGGAACTTCTCTGATTGATAAAAATAAAGGAACGCAAGTGATTACCAGCATACAGCTATCTAAAGATTTAGAATTTGTGACTAAATCGATTAAGGAACTGAATTTAAAAGATCCTAAGCTGAAAGAATTTCAAAGCGGTTTCATCAAGATTTTTCAAAATCTTAGTCAAGCGGTAGCCAAAGCCGCTAGGGCCCTTGGTGCGACCAAAACAGCAGATGCCTCAGCATCTGGTAGAGAAAAAATCCAAAAGGCGAGAGATGAAATTGACTCAGCTTTGACAAAAGCCACAACACTTGGCCAGCAGTCGGATACATTAGTCAATCAGATGAATAAATACTGTAGTCAACCAGAATAAATAATCTATCTGATGGCGCACAAGTATTTTACACTCTTGGCAAAAACTTTAGAATGCTTCTGGAACTCTAGCAGGGCAAAATTAAATCAATATAATAGTTAGGACAGGGGCCAATACCGTTCGGTTAAGAAATTTACTCGTTTGGGCAAGCAGGGGGGGAAAGAATAGCTTTTCATAAACTCTTTGCCTCCCCTACTTATCCGAACCTTATTGAGACAGGGGCAACATTCACATAAAAAAAGTCCACAGGAAGGTATTTAGCAGCGTTTTTACCGCTCACACTTTCTTTGTGTTGTAGATTTTACTCTAATGATTTTCTGGCTATACTAGTGATTTCAGTTGATTGAGAAACTTCATCCCCCAGTATGAAAAACATAGAAACTTTAAATTCCACACATACAAGTGTGCATTTCATTAGAAGTGATACAAAAGTCTTGCCTGGTCTTGGAGTAAATAAATTTATTGGGGAGTAAAAAGATTTTATCAGTTAATCACTAAGGTTAACACTAACACTACAGAGTGAACTTAGACCAATAAACATATTCTAAATTAGCACCTATGAAAGAAGAATTGATAGCCAGAGTTATACAGGTCTTGCGAATTAATATGAGTTGGATGACTTGGAATTTATTTCTGGCTTTTATACCTTTAGCTTTGAGTGTGTGGCTATTTCGCTTTAGGCGTGGTGGCTCTTGGCTTTGGTGGCTAGGATTCTTAGTTTTCTATGCTTTCTTACCTAATGCACCATATTTATTAACTGATGTAATTCACTTGATAGATGATATCCGGACGATTCAATCAGTTTGGATGATTACTTTAGTGCTTATTCCTTTGTATTTATTAGTAATTCTTAGTGGATTTGAAGCTTATGTAATATCGTTAATTAATTGGGGTTACTACTTACATCGGATCGGCAAAAGTCAATGGATTTGGCGCGTTGAGTTAATTACCCATCTTCTCTGTGCTGTTGGTGTTTATTGGGGACGATTTTTGCGTTTCAACAGTTGGGATTTTATTACTCAACCCGATGCCGTACTAACCAAAGGGGTAGAAGAAATCTTGGGAAAACAGCCCTTAGTGATTGTTGCTATCACCTTTGTGGTACTTGCCAGTTTGTACTGGATTATGAAACGAGTAACTTTAGGTCTTAACCAACGTGATAGTAAAATAGGGATAAATTCAGGACGCGCAAACTCTAACACGCCAAATTTTTGATGCTTGTGACGATTTTGGCTTTTAATTTAGGGTTTTAATTAGTAATTTCCTCGATCAATATTGCCTATCAAAAGAAAGATGCAATTAAACCCTCCTTGAGGTGAAATAAATTCAGAAGCAAACGGTTGGGCTACAACTGCCACCATCTGAGAATAACGTCCTATCAGATTATTGAATATCAATGATTTGATCTGATGTATTTGGTCACGTTAATAGGAGGGATATAATATGCAATTAATTTCTAGAGAGGAAATAAAAACATTATTAGAGCAGCCAAAAGGAAATTGTGTTTCAATTTATATGCCAACGCAACCAGCCGGCCCAGAAGTGCGACAAAACCCAATTCGCTTTAAAAATTTGATCAGAGAAGCAGAGACTCGTTTAATTGATGCAGGTTTGGAACAGGAAGATGCGATCGCATTGTTAGGAAAATCCCAGGAAATTGATACCCAAGAGTTTTGGGAGCAAATCGGAGAGCAAGGGCTGGCAATTTTTATTTCCGACAATATTTTTCGCTGTTATCCCCTACCAATCGATTTTCAAGAGTTGGTCGTAGTTACAGACCGATTTCACATCAAACCACTGCTACCAATTTTAAATGGCAATGGTCGCTTCTATATACTGGCTTTGAGCCAACAAGATGTCAGGTTCTTTGAAGGAACACGCTACAGTGTCAAAGAGGTAGAAGTAGAAAATCTCCCTAAAAGTCTAGATGAAGCTCTGCAAAGAGACGATACTGCTAAAGAAGGTCAGTTTCGCATCGCAACATCAAAAGGAGGAACCTCCAATCCTTTTTCGCAACCAGGTACGTTTCATGGACAGGGAAGCCCTGACAGGGATAGACGCCAAGAAGACATCCTGCAATTCTTTCAAATTGTTGATGGCGCATTACACGAGAAACTGAAATTGCAAAAAGCGCCTTTGGTACTGGCTGGGGTAGAGTATCTCTTGCCTTTATATAGACAAGCAAATACTTACCAGCATTTGATGGATGAAGGTATCACTGGTAATCCAGAAATTCTCAGCGCCCAAGAGTTACATGACCAAGCTTGGCCGATTGTCGAGGCTGATTTCCAAAAGTCACAGCAAGTAGTTTTAGAGCAATTTCACGAATTGTTTGGTGGTGATACTGGCAAAGCATCTAACAACCTCGAAGAAGTTATTTCAGCCGCTTATTACCAGCGAGTGGATTCATTACTAGTTGCAGTTGGTCAGCAACAGTGGGGTTTATTCGATCCAAGCTCAGAAACGGTTTATTTGCATCCAGAAAAAGAAACTGGTGATGAGGATTTGTTGGATTTTGTTGCTGCTCATACTTTATTAAACGGTGGCACGGTTTACGCTGTTCCCTTTGAAGAGATTCCATATAGCACAGCCGTTGCGGCAATTTACCGATATTGACATTTTGATGGTGTTGTATAAAGTTGAATCTGCTATATACAACACCAACGATGATTACTAGTCGCTCCTTTATCAGTCAATCTCTAATCGGTTTAGCTCTTTTGAGTGCAACGGCTGTATTTACCCAGACTGCAACAGCAGAAACAATAACTGGGCAATTGGGAAATGTGCGAGCAGAAATATCCTACGAAAAGCCAGAGGAATATCAGTATAAAAATGTCCGGTTGAAAATTATCCGAGCAGGTAAAACTGTTTTAGATCAAAAACTGCCGCAAGAAAATGAATATGACAGACCTGTGGGCAATATATCTGGACAAGAAAATAACTTACCAGTGCAAGACTTGGATGGTAACAAAGAACCAGAAATAATTGCCGATTTCTTTACAGGTGGAGCGCACTGTTGTACTTATTCATTGATTTATCGCTATGACAATAAATCCCAAAAATATATTAATATTCGCCATGAATGGGGCAATGGTGGCTATCGGCTCAGGGATTTAGACAAAGATGGACTGCCAGAGTTTGATAGCCGAGACGATCGCTTTGCCTATGCTTTTACAGCTTATGCTGCTTCTGCCTACCCCCTGCAAATTTGGCATTATCGCCAAGGAAAAATGGTTGATGTGACTCGTAGCTATCCTAAATTAATTTCCAACCATGCCTCAGAGCTATGGCAAACTTATACCCAGGCACGGCAACAAGGCGATGATGGCAAGGGCTTTTTAGCAGCTTATTTGGCTGATAAGTATCTGCTGGGTCAAGGGGAGGATGGATGGGGACGAGTGCAGCAAGCTTACAAAAACAGCGACCGCACCAAATATTTCGCCGATTTACGTAAGTTTTTACGCGAAACTAGCTATATTAAATAAAATTAATTTTTTCCCTCTTTTAATTCACGTTGTGCTGCTGCTAGAATTATGCGCTGTTCAGCACGAGCGATCGCTTGATATGTTCGCTCCACTGCTTCCGGTTCAACAGAAATGGATGTTATGCCCCATTCCACTAACTGATCGATGATTTCTGGATAGATGGCTGGTGCTTGACCGCAGATTGAACAAGGGATATCGGCACTTTTAGCCATTTGGATCAGTTGAGCGATCGCACCCATAACTGCCGGATGACGTTCATTAAATACTTTTCCTAGCTGTCCTTGTTCTCGATCCACTCCGAGTAATAATTGGGTCAAATCATTTGTACCAATAGAAATTCCGGCTGCACCTGCTTTAACATATTCTGGCAGTAAAAACAGGATGCTTGGCACTTCTGCCATCATCCACAATTGAAACTGTGACACTTCAGTTAAAAGAGCTTGCTCAACTTTGCGACGGCAAAAGACAAATTCTTCCACAGTCCGCACAAAAGGCAATAGTAGATTTACATTGTTGTAACCAGCTTGCTGGACAGTCGCTAAAGCTTGCAGTTCTAACTCAAAGACTGCGGGATTTTGTAAATAGCTAAAAGTGCCACGTTCACCCAACATCGATTGTGTTGAAGATTGTACATTATCACTCAATGATGGTAAATCTTGTGGCCAATCTAAAGAACGATAAAAAACTGGTCTTGGTGCAAAGGCACGGGCAAATTGCATAATTTGCTCAGACCATAGCTCTAACAATTCTGCTTGCCGCCCGCCTAAAATCCAACTATTAGGATGTTGCCCAGACAATATATTTAGTACCATCAATTCTGAGCGCAACAATCCCACTCCATCTACAGGGAAGCTTTGTACTTGTTCTATTAAACTGGACTGACTCAAGTTAACCAGCAGTTGGGTAGCAATCATAGGGAGATGAGAAGTAACAGGATGCGATGGGGAAATAGCGGGATGGAAAGGATTTTCTGCTACTTTCCTCTTCTCCATCTCTTTTTCTTTCCCACTTTCCCCTTCTTCTTTGATCCGATAAACTTCTCCTCTGTCGCCATCGAGTAGCAGTCGTTCGCCAGTTTGGATTAAGGTTGTAGCAGATGTTGCATTAACTACTGCCGCGATACCTAATTCTCTGGCAAGAATTGCTGCGTGGCTAGTTAATCCGCCTTGTTCAGTAATAATACCACCAACTTGGTGCAGTAATGGTAACCAATCAGGAGCGATCGCTTTTATTACTAAAATCACTCCCTTGGGTAATTCTTCGGGTTTGTGCTGCGGATTATTAATTACAAAAGCATTCGCCACAACACGTCCTCCTGCTGCTCCTATTCCTCTAATAAAGTGTCTGTGGTGAATTACATGGGGAGAACTAACTTGTGTAATGTAAAGCTTGCCAGATGTATTTTGCCGGGCGATAGTCCATTTAATGGTAAAGCTTTTACCCAGTTCACTTACTAGTTGAGTTCCTAGAGCAATTATTTGTTGTACGTATTCTTCTTGTAAAGCGTACTGTTTTTGTTGGGCTTCCTGAATTAGGTAGGTATTTAGACAAGTGTGATCTGATGTTAGCGCTGACTTGGGCAGGGGTTGCGAAAAAGCTTCAGGTGCTGCATCATCTACACCATAAGCGAGCATTTTATTGCCCAACTGCTGCTCAAGCACAACACCGGTTGCTTGTTGAATGTAGTAAACATCTGGCTGGACTTCGCCAAGAGCAATTGCAATTCCTAATCCCCAAGTAGACTCAATTTCCCATCCAGAGGAGTTAGCACTCAGCAAGCCACTGGCGATCGCATTCTCAACAGGTTGAACCAAAACAGCTAAACTGATTTGTTGCAGGTTAATTCCTGCCCGTTGCCAATATAGTAGACTTCTAGCACGAAATATCTGGCTCCAGGTACGCTTGAGGGCAAAAGCGATCGCTTCTGGTTCGCACTGGCAAAACACCGATTCTAGCAAACCAGATATATTCTTTATACTTGGAGTAGCATTTAATACTGCTAAGGTAGGACGAAGAATCAAACAACCAGTTTGCCATTCTCTAGCTGCTTGGAAAATTGTAGTCACCCAATCCTGCGGCACAGTCGCAGTGAGAATTTCTTGGCGCAAGCGACCAGCTACCTGCTGAAGTTGACGCCAATTAGCTACATCTAGATGTAACGAAGAATGGGGTAAGTCAGCCACTAATGATTCTGAACTATTGAGATTTTCGAGAAATTCTCGCAAAATCTCTGTCGAAACGACAAAACCAGGCACCACCGGATAGCCACGCTGCATGATTCTGCTCAAGTAAAATGCTTTGTCACCTACTTTGGCGCGGTCTTGTAGTTTAATTTGGTCTAGCCAGTAGAGTTTGTCCACTCAATTTGTTAGTTGTCAGTTATTTATTTGTAGCCATAGCCATTTCCTCCTAGTACGTTATTAGCCGGAAATCTACTGACTCCTTACTAAAAGAGGAGTTTCCAGCATTTACGTTTAATTTGCCGACCTTATTAGTGGTTAATTGCCAGTTACACGATGTATTGCTGTAATTTAACTCCTTTGTAATTCAAATATTTTCCTCAATAGTGCGTAGGTTTTGCCCAAAAAAGCACTCCGGAATAGGTTAGGGAGCTACTGCGTTAGGCGGTGCCGGCTTATTCGCCTTTGACATTCCCGCAGGGTAGCAAGTGGCGTTTGAGGAACGTAGACCCAAAGGGGCTTCCCGTAGGGTAACCCGACATTTTCTTTATCTTTGTTGGGTTTCACGACCTTCAACCCAACCTACAAATCTTCAAAACCTACGCAATATTGATATTTTCCTTTATTTAGCCTCTCTTTCCTATAATCGGGGGTTTAGTTGTTTGAGCTAGTTGTAGATGGCGATATCATATTTAATTATTGAGTGTATAGGTTAAATCTAGCAATTTCAGGTACAATTTTATAGTTCAGTCGTTTTAAAGAGTTAAAATCTATTTAATAAACTTAAATTTATCCAGTTTGCCCAATTTATGATCATTGCCATAATTTAATAATGCAAACCTTCATTTTGACCGAGATAATTTATTATTGAGAAATAATCTTAATAAAGTAAGATATTAAGTTATACCTAAAAAACTATTACCTAATTGATATCATCCAAAATATGATACAAGCAATTAAATTGCACTCGTTAAATTAGACTCCATCAATAAAAGATTAAAATGCTTCCTGCACTATTTTTGTAAAAATATTAATAATCAACCTTGTATAGTTCGGCGGAAATAAATCTAATATTTCATTAGACACAGACCTAAAATTAAAGTATGCGTGACTTTTGACTTCCGCCTTGCGGTATTAGTAGCTGTGGCGAAAGCTTACCTACCTTTAACAATAGAATTTTGCTCAAAGTCTTGTTAATTTATATGTATAGTACCTAGATTTATGCTTTGCTGTACTAATATATAAAATCTTCTACACCAAAGTAAGCATTGCCAAACACTTACTACCTTGCAACTAATGATTGGCTAAATATTAGCTTCAGACTGTGCCTTGCATTGTTCATTGGAGCAATCATCGGCTTAGAACGCCAAATTAGACGTAAACCAGCTGGTTTAAGAACTCATATCTTGGTGAGTTTCGGTTCAGCCATTTTTACTCTCATAATTATGCAAACAGATGGGCCACTGTCCAGTCGTGATGCACTTAGCCGCGTCATTCAGGGCATTGCAGCCGGTGTGGGATTTCTCGGTGCTGGAGAAATTGTGCGCCAATCTTCTCAAGAATCACAGCGACTTGAAATTCACGGACTCACATCAGCAGCAGCTATTTGGGTTTCGGCTGCTTTGGGAATTGCTGCTGGCTGTGGTTTGTGGCAGTTAGCATTAATCAGTGCTTTTTTGACTTTTTTGGTTCTTACCGTTTTTAAAAAATTAGAAAAACGTGATTAGTAATTAATTAGGACTTACGCAAAAAGTGCTAAAAAGCTTAATTTATCGAACCGCCAAGACGCCATCGCGTAGCGTCTCGTTAGAGAAGAACACCAAGAATCGTAGAGTTTGCATAAGTCCTATTAATTATATATTATTTTTAATAAAAAAGATGCCTAAGAAACATAGAGTTCTTGAGCTTCCTAATTTACCTTTATCTGAAAGTATGAATAAGGGAATACCAGATAATCAATTATCTGAATTAGAGAGCTATCAAAACGTACATTTATCAAATTGTCAGCTTGAGGGAACTAGAGGAGTAGATTTTCAATATGCTTACTTTGATAATGTTAAAGCTATAAATACTTATTTTAAAAAGCTTTCTTTACAAGATGTTAAAATTACTAAAAGTGATTTTGCTAATACTGAATGGGAAGAAAGTTTGCTTAGTAGAGTTGAGTTTATTAACTGTAGATTACTGGGATTTAAAGCAATAAAATCTAGATTAAAAAATGTTATGTTTAAGAACTGTCAAGGACAGTTTTCACAATTTAATTTGAGTAAGTTTGAGCGTGTTATTTTTGAAAATTGTCAGCTTGAAGATTCCACATTTTTGGAAACTTATCTAACAAATGTAAAATTTATAAATTGCCGAATGAATAACGTTATTCTTACTAATGCTAAATTTAAAGATGCAGATTTTCGAGGTTCTAATATAGAAGGCTTGCAAATTAATATCAATCAGCTTAAAGGTGTAATTTTAGATTTATTTCAAGCTGCTTATATTCTTCAAAGATATACAAATGTAATAGTTAAACCTGTTGATGAAGAAACGACGGATAACGCAGAAACATATTAGTAAGTAAGTATAGAGCAGTAAATAGGCCTCCAAGTCTTAAGATTTGGTGTAAGGATTCAGGTCATACCAAAATCTCTACGAGCTTTTGTTGATAAAGGTTTCTAGGGATTAGTCACAAATTTATATTCTCAATAAGAATTGCGTAACGACTATATTTTCGTGCGTTATTGCGACTAAAGGTATGTTAATAAGAGAAACTCAATTTTGAAACTAGCTCTGTGACGGGGTTTTAAACACCTGAATCCTTACGATTTGGTCTAGCTTCACAAAAAAACAGTATGAGACAATAGATATAAATCAAGAAAGTCTTACTACATCTAAGTTTCTTAATTACGAATTGATATAAACTATGCTTCAACTACTATAAATATGATTTTTATAATTATTGATGTTGCATTATTTCTCCTGCCTTCACAAAAAGGATTTGTGAAGATTTCAACCATTGAGAATCAAAAGAACCCAAGTGAGTAGTAGTAATTAGGGTCTGAAAGCGGTCTTGAATGGCATCAAGTAATTGATTTTGGCGGGATAAATCTAGTTCGGCAAGAACATCATCAAGCAATAGCAATGGTGGCTCTTTAACGACTTCTTCAATTAATTGTAATTCTGCTAATTTTAAGGCTAGAACCAGCGTTCGTTGTTGACCTTGAGAACCGTATTGACGAGCGGGTGTCTGGTTAATAGTTAATTCTATTTCGTCTCGATGAGGGCCAACAAGAGTAGTGCCTTGGTGCATTTCGGCGATCGCTCGTTGCTGGATTTTTGCTAAAAAAGCTTGCTGCACTTCTTCTGGATGGTTATCCTCTAAAGGAATATTCGGCAAATACTTGATTTGGAGAACTTCTGTACTGCCGCTAATGCTAGCGTGCCAAGCCGTAGCAATGGGAGCTAATCGTTGTATGGCGCGATCGCGTCGTCTAATTACCCTGGTTCCTGTAGTAGCTAACTGTGCATCCCACAACACCAGCTCTGACTGTAGAGAGGTTACATCCAACGTCTCCAGATAGCGTTTTAAAAAAGCATTGCGCTGGCGTAACACATGGTTATACTGCTGCAAAATGTGAGCATAAACTGGTTCGAGTTGAATTAAGAGTGTATCTAACCAGTTGCGGCGACCTTCCGGGCCGCCGCGTACTAGTTCTAAATCGAGGCTGGAAAATTGGACTGCATTGAGAACGCCGAGAAAATCCATTTGACGGCGGATAGATTCACCATTGAGGGCAACGCTACGGCGACCATTGCGGCGGAGGGTTAAAGTCAGGTCACTAACGCCTGTTTGTCGCTCAAGAGTGGCATTAATTTGGGCTATGGGTTCCCCTTCTTGAACCAAATCGCGATCGCGGGTAATTCGGTGCGATCGCAATGTCGCCAGCAACTCCACCGCCTCTAACAAATTCGACTTTCCCTGAGCGTTATTACCTACCAAGATTGTTTTGGCAGCACTAAACTCAACCTTTTGGTCTTGATAATTGCGAAATTGTCGTAGATTTAGAGTTTTCAGGTACATAAGTTCAATTTTGGATTTTAAATTTTAGATTTTGAATTGAAGATAAATCTAAAATCTAAAATCTAAAATCTAAAATTTCCTTTTCAGACAGCCTTCTTGCCCATAATCCGCAGAAATATCTTCTCCGCTTCAATCCAGACAAACATTAAGGCACTAAAGCCTATACAAACCCCCAACTCTTGCAGGTTCAGGTAGTGAGTACCAAAGAAATCTCGCAGGGGTGGGACGTAAACTAGCATCAACTGCAAAATCGTGGTGACAATAACAGCTGCTAGTACAAATATATTAGAAAAGGGATTCATTTCGATGGTCAGTCGGTTGTTGGAGCGAATAGCGATCGCATGACCCATTTGGGCAATACACAAGCTAGTAAATACCATTGTTTTCCAACTATCACGATCGCCTTGATAGCCAGGGGCATGGGTGTGTTGATAAGCCCACCACATTAAGGCAATGGTGATAATGGCAAATATTATCCCAATGCGAATCATGTAAGAACCCAATCCCCTAGCGAAAATACTTTCGCGGGGACTAAAAGGCGGACGTTGCATCACATCCGGTTCTGGAGGTTCCACAGCTAATGCCAAAGCTGGTAAACCGTCTGTTACCAAGTTCATCCACAAAATTTGTAAGGGAGTAAGGGGAACGCCTCCCAAACCAATTAGGGGTGCTGCTGCAATTGTCAAAACTTCGCCAATGTTACTGCCCAGAATGTATTTAATAAAACGGCGAATATTGGTGTAAACAACTCTACCTTCCTTGGTAGCACTGACAATGGTGGCGAAGTTGTCATCAAGTAATACCATATCGCTGGCTTCTTTACTTACATCAGTGCCAGTAATGCCCATCGCAATGCCGATGTCAGCTTGTTTAAGGGCTGGGGCATCGTTAACACCATCGCCTGTCATCGCCACAAATCGACCCCGGCGTTGCAGTGCTTGGACAATTCGCAGTTTGTGTTCTGGGGAAACCCTAGCATAAATGCTCACCAGGTCAACGTTTTGCTCTAATTCCTGGTCACTCATCCGTTGCAATTCTTGACCTGTGAGGAGGCGATCACCTTCTTGGGCGATTCCTAAATCGGTAGCGATCGCTCGTGCTGTTAATTGGTGGTCGCCTGTAATCATCACTGGGCGAATACCTGCATCTCGACATTCTTGCACAGATGCCCTTACTTCTGGGCGTGGCGCATCTAGCATTCCCACCAATCCCAACCATACCAAGCCTTGCTCAGATGTCTCGCTTGAACTTTCTGGTGGAATTTCTACCAGTGGTTTGTAGGCAAAACCTAGCACCCGCAAACCTTTACTCGCCATCAGGTCATTTTCTGCCAAAATTTTCTGGCGTTGTGCTTCAGTTAAGGGGGCTGTGTCATTACCTAAATGAATTTGAGTGGAACGTGCCAAGGTTAACTCTGGAGAACCTTTGGTAAACATTAAGTAAGGTTCAGATTCAATCAAACTAGTGATCGCTGGGTCAATGCCTCTGGAAGATGCGTCACCTGTAGCGACTCCCTCCACCTGAGAAATCACGCTCATCCGCTTCCGTTCTGAGGAAAAGGGAAACTCTGCAATACGAGGTAATTTGCTGTTCCACTGATCTTTTTCAATTCCAGCTTTGCCCGCCAGTGTTAACAATGCTCCCTCTGTGGGATCTCCCAAAATCGACCATTCCCCTTGTTCTTTTTGCAACACTGAATCATTACAAATAGCACAGGCGACTGATAACGCTGAAATTTCTGGAGAGTCCTCTAGGGAAATTTTTTGACCATCTAACTGAAAGTCTCCTGTGGGAGTGTAACCTTCGCCGATGACGCGAAAAGTTTTGTTATTAGTAGAAACCGATTGCACTACCATTTTATTTTGCGTCAGCGTGCCAGTTTTATCAGAACAGATGGTAGTTACAGAACCCAATGTTTCCACTGCTGGCAATTTGCGAATCAAGGCATTCTGGCGCACCATTCGCTGGGTTCCTAGCGCCAAGGTGACGGTAATTACAGCAGGTAAACCTTCTGGCACTACAGCAACCGCCATACTCAAAGAAACTTCCAAGAGTTCTTGGATATTTTTGAAACCTCCGTCTTTGATTACACCACCGACGACGACGATCGCCACGAGAATTAAGGAACCCGTAACTAGGACATTACCCAGTTGAGTCATCCGTTGCTGTAACGGTGTCGGTTCGCTTTCCACCGCCTGCAACATCGTGGCAATTTTGCCTAGTTCTGTAGTCATTCCGGTGTTAGTCACCAGAACCTTCGCCCGTCCTTGGACTACTTCGGTTCCTTGATACACGACATTGAGGCGATCGCCTAATGATGTTTCCTCGGGCAATTTGAGTGATGCCTGTTTATTCACGGCTTCGGCTTCACCAGTCAATGCCGACTCACGCACTTGTAAATTAGACTGTTCGATCAAGCGTCCATCTGCGGCTATCTGCATCCCAGCTTCCAGCAGCATGACATCCCCTGGAACTAGATCCTTGGCTGCTATCTCCACCAATCTAGCCTCGCGGATGACGCGCACTAAGGGAGAGGTCATTTTTTTCAGGGCTGCCAAGGCTTTTTCGGCACGGCTTTCTTGGACGTAGCCAAGTATGCCATTGAGGATGACAATTGCTAAAATAGCGATGGTATCTTTAAATGGCACTTCACCAGGCTTCAAGCGACCCTCCCGCAAAGCCATCAGGTCTAAAAAGCCAGAAATTAGAGCTACGCCAATCAGCATCAACAACATAATGTTCTTGAACTGATCCAGCAGGATTTCCCAACTACTACGGCCAGCAGTTTCTTCAAGTTCGTTGGGCCCGTACTTTTGCAATCTCTGTTCAATTTCTTGGGGTGTTAAGCCACTGTCTGCATTACTATCAAGCAGGTCTAGCGCTTTATCAACTTCTAAACTATGCCAAACGGCGGCACCTTCAGGCAGAGAATTAGCAGACATCGTGTAAGTCACAGGAAATGGTTACAAAATTCGATCATAATTTAGTGATGGCAAGAATTCCATCTTCTAAAGTTACATTAAGGCGATCGCCCAGTCGCACAAGTGTATCTGTAATTCTTAACATTTGTAAATTTATACTTTTTTCAGGTAGTGTTATTTCTCACGAAAGAGTTTTTCGGAACACATTGTACCGATAATTATGAGTTATAGAGGTTTAAAGCTTAGTTACAGAGTATATGCCACAATTAATTTTACGCTGTCATTGCTTTAATTTATATCTAGTCAATAGCCAGGATGCATGGCACGATTGCATTTATTCTCTACGAGACGCTACGCGAACATTTTGAATTTTGCCCAAAGTTGAGTCAGTTGCTTGTGCATTTTCCCGCTCAAGCGAACTGGTGTGCTGGTAGGATTTCCCGATCTAGCAAACTTTCAAGCTGAATTTTGAATTGCTTAAGCGTGCTAAACCATTCAATAAATATGATTAATTAATATGAGTTTTGCACTCCCCACTTTGACCGTTAGCCAGATGTTTGGGCAAAAGACAATTCGACCGCTTACTGCTGCTACCCTGTGTGGCATTACTTTCATTAAAGATAGGCTGATTGCCATCGACAGTATTAAAGGGCATCTACTAGAAATTGATCCCACCTCTGACAACAGCAAAATTCTCAATCCCCATCAAGTTAAAGAATTTACTGATGTCACTGGTCTAGCTGCGTGGGAAGATACCCTGTGGGTGAGCCGAGAAAATAGTGTTTACTCGTGTAAGCTTAATGCTTTAGGACTGGAACATTTTGTAACATTGCCTTATCCTGCTGACGGCGTTGCTGTTTGGGAAACAACAGTTTATGTCAGTTGCCAAAGACTAGGCTACATTCTGATTTATGACCGCGAAACGCGAAAAGAGATTACCAGGTTTTATGCCCCAGGCGTTGGGATAGAGAATTTAGCTGTTACCCAGGAAATGCTGTGGATTTGCGATCGCACCGAACAATCAGTTTACGCGATGGATAGAGCTACAGGTGAGCTGCAATTTAGCGTCCTGACACCCTTTGAATGCCCCACAGGCATAGCAATTCATAAAAATGCCGAAACAGGAAAAGAAAATATTTACGTCGCCTACGCCTCAGAGGAGGCTTATATTCGGGACAACCCAAATGCCGATCCGAGTTATGAGCTAACGTTCCGCGATCGCACTTTTATTCACCCCCTGTATTATCATTACGATCCAGATAAGCGCTACGCCCTCTCTAATGGCTATCTAATTGAAATGTCCTACGCTGAGGAAATTGCACCCTTAGACGAGGTTTATTTACCCGATGTAGAATGGCGCATCGCCTTACCATCGGAAACTGAACGGCAAAAGGTAAAACACGTTGAACCCATTGGTATACCTTTTACCGAAGAAGTAGTACAAGGGCAACGTGTAGCAGTCTTTAAATTTGATTCTCTTGCCCCAGGTGAACGGCATATATTTGGCTGGAAAGCACTTTTGGAAGTTCGCGGTATTAAGTATCGCATCACACCTAGAGACGTGGAAGATGTACCTAAACTTTCTTCAGAATTAGAAACACGCTACCTAGTGGATGACGACGATTTAGCAATGGATACTACCATTGTTCGCCGCGCCGCCAGAGAAGCGATCGGTTCTGAAACCAATGTGCTGCGGAAAATGCACAGCATCCGCAACTACGTCTATGATGAGTTGTCTTATGGTATTAAACCTTACATAGACACGCCAGATACAGTTTTAGAACGGGGCGTTGGTTCCTGTGGCGAATATGTAGGCGTTTTACTTGCCCTATCCCGTTTAAATGGTATTCCCTGCCGCACCGTAGGTAGGTACAAATGTCCTCCTCATAGTGACTTTGTAGGAGTACCGCTACAACCCGACTTTAATCATGTTTGGTTGGAGTTCTATGTCCCGAATTTTGGTTGGTTGCCAATGGAATCAAATCCTGACGATATAGGTGAAGGTGGCCCTTATCCGACGCGCTTTTTTATGGGCTTATGCTGGTATCATATTGAAATTGGCAAAGGTATCACCTTTGAAACCGTAACAAGTCAAGGTGAACGGCTAACCAAAGAAGATATCCCCATTGGCGATTTGGCAATAAATCATATTCGGTTCACAATTCTTAAAGAATTGCCGCCTTTTTGAATTAGGGAATGGGGCATTGGGCATGGGGAAGAAAACTTAGGGACAAGGAGAAAGACTTGTTTCAAGTTCTCACCTCTTGTCCTCTTGTCCCCTTGCTCCCCATTCCCCACTCCTACTAGCTGCTATTAACTCTTAAACTAGGCAATGGATACGATTTATACTGCTTAAAATCAGCAAACTCACAGATTGAGTTAAATGGACAAAAGCGGCAGTGAGAGCCAGGATTGGGAGGGAAAATCTTACTGAAATTACTAGTTTCTTCCTGATATTTTTGTAAATCGTGCTGGTGCTTGTGGGCAATATTAGCTAACTCAAATTTTAAATATTCTAATTCACTATTATTGATACTAATTAACTCAGACTTTTTACATATTTCTAAATTATAAAATGATGCAACAGCTTCCCGTCCAGGGTAAAGATAACGAGCAGCTACTAAATAAACTAATGCCTGTCGTCGATCAAAAGCCGACTTACCAGTTTTGAAATCTAAAATATGTATTGTGCGATCGCTCTCAAGAAAAACGCAATCCATAGCTGCATATAAGCGAAAGCAATAATCTTCTTGTTCAACTACTATCGGTTTAGGAAAGCCTTCATCACCCGGCGTTAATTGGATAATATCTTTATCCAAAAGCAACGGTGCATCATGATATTTTTTCAGAATTTGCAGCACGCGTTGCTGGACTTGAACGCTTGAGTTGCCTAATTTAAGTAGCTGTGCAACTCTTTCTACACCATCAGCTTGCTTCAACAGATACGTGTGATGATGAAACTCATAAATGCCTTTTTGGGCAAGTATACCAATTCGCTGGGGCGCGGTGGCTTGCCCTAAAAGCGCTTTGACTTGTGGTTCGTGTTGCCGTGCTTTGATAAACCCCCGTCTCATCTGGCAATGCCAGCGTTCTTGCCCAGTCGCTGGGGCAACTAGAGACCAAAGGTGATAACTGGCAAAAGGTCGATCGGGGGTTGACATTGCTCAGAAACAGTGAGAGAAAATACGGTGATGAGAAGTTTAAACTAAGGCTTGCTTAGAAAAGAACTTCGGAGAATAGTTGCTGCTACACCCGCTTTGCGAGAAGCTTTTATAGTACTGATAATGTACAGGAGCAAGTAGCAAAAATGTCCAGTAAGATAAAATTTGGTACTGATGGATGGCGAGGGATTATTGCCGATGACTTTACTTTCCCCAATGTGCGGAAAGTAACAAGAGCAATCGCCACTTACCTGGATACAGCCTATACAAAAAATAGACCAGTACTTATTGCCTACGATACTCGCTTTTTAGCTGACCAGTTTGCCCAAATATCAGCCCAAGTTTTGGCAGACTTGGGTTGGACTGTGAAAATTACTAATCGGGATTGTCCCACACCAGTAATTGCCTACAACGCCCGTCATCTAAATTCTGCTGGGGCATTAATGTTTACTGCTAGTCATAATCCAGCACCCTACTGTGGAATTAAATATATACCTGATTATGCTGGGCCTGCCACTCCTGAGATTACTGATACTATTGTGGCAAATATAGAAAGTGCATCGGATGAGTTGCCTGGGAGTAACCCATCAGGTTCAATTTCAATTTTCGATCCGAAAGCAGATTATCTGCAATTTATCTACACTCTACTTGATATAGAAAAAATTAAAAGCGCTAATTTAAAGGTAAAGTACGATGCTTTGTATTCTACCTCTCGTGGCTATTTAGATGAAGTTTTGCAACATAGTGGCGTTCAGTTAGAAAATTTCCACGATTGGAGGGATGTTTTATTTGGGGGTGGAATGCCAGAACCCAAAGGAGAACAATTAGTTGAGTTAGTACAAGCAGTAGTTCGCGATCGCGCTGATTTGGGTTTGGCAACCGATGGAGATAGCGATCGCTTTGGTATCGTCGATGAACAAGGAACCGTCTTGACTCCTAATACTGTGCTGTTAGTTCTAGCACGTCATTTAATCAGAAATAAAGGTAAAACTGGCGCGATAGTCCGCACTGTGGCGACAACCCACCTACTGGATAATTTCGCCGCTAAAAATGGGCTGCAAATTTACGAAACACCAGTCGGTTTTAAATACATCGGCGAAAAAATGCGGGAAACTGCCGTGTTAATTGGTGGAGAAGAATCAGGCGGTTTGAGTATTATCGGGCATATTCCTGAAAAAGACGGAGTATTGGCCGATATGCTGGTGGCAGAAGCGATCGCTTATGAAGGTAAACCTCTTAGTCAGATGGTTAAGGAAGCGATCGCCCAAGCCGATGGCCCACTTTATAACAACCGCTTAGACTTACACCTCACAGAGGCGCACAAAATCGCCGTTATCGACTCTTTTACTAAAAATCCACCTACAGATGTAGCTGGAATTAAAGTCAGGGAAGTGGGACGTAAAGACGGTATTAAGCTGTATTTAGAAGAAGGTAGCTGGGTTTTACTGCGTCCTTCCGGTACAGAACCCTTGGTGCGCGTCTATCTAGAAACCAACACTCCCGAAAAACTCACCATAATCGCCCAAGAGTTAAAGAGTGCCATTGCTAAACTAAAAGGATAAGAATTAAGAGTTAAGAGTTGTAAATTAACAATTCTTAACTTCTAAATCCTATTAACAGTTATGATTTATGAGTTCTAAATTAATAACTCCTAGCTTCTAACTTTTAACTTCGCTCAAAATATGAAAATCGCTCCTTTTTTAACATCTCTAGTTGTAGCGGTTTGGGTAATAGCGATCGCAATTATTTCAGTCCAAAATGCCACACCCGTATCGTTAAAATTCTTAACATTTCAATCGATTCAGATACCAATGGGTTTAGTGCTGGCTTTTAGTGCCGTTGTCGGATTAATTGGTATGGCACTGCTGCAACCTCTGTGGGGACTTGCTGGTATTGGGCAGGGTAATTCTCGATTGGAAGACGATGCGGAATTTTTTGTCGATGATGAAGACTTTTGAGGTTTGAATAGCTGTGCAGTATCAAAATATTATTGCAATCGAACCAGGAAAAGGAGACGGCTATGAGCGCAACCTATAAAGCAGATTTTAATTTGTGGATTGAACAGACAACCCAACTATTGCGATCGCATCGCTGGCAGGAAGTTGATGTAGAACATCTGATTGAAGAGGTTGAAGGCTTGGGCAAAAGTGAACGGCGGGGTATTTCCAGTCAAATAACTCGCTTACTTTTGCATTTGCTGAAGTGGCAATATCAACCCCAGCGTCGCTCAGATAGTTGGCTCGATTCCATCACCGATTCTCGCACCCAGATTGAGTTAGCAATAGAAGATAGTCCTAGTCTTAAGAGCTATCCTACAGAGCAACTTGAGGAAAGTTATCAAAGGGCGCGTCGGCAAGCAGCCAAGCAAACGGGGATAATTATATCCGTGTTTCCAGAAGAATGTCCATATTTTTTAGAGTTAGTGTTGGATGAAAACTGGCTACCGGAAGCAAGCGATATTTGATAACTTTATTTGTGACTGTGTGGGTAATGGCGCTAATCTGGATAGCGCTTTGACGTGTGGAAAACTCGAAGAATTTCTACTGACTCTTCTTTGACTCGATAAATAACAATATATGACGTGCTAGAAACTACTAGCTCCCTTGTACCTTCTATACGTCCAGTTCGCCCCATAAAAGGATAATTCTCAAGTTGACTGGCAGCAAGTTGAATCTTCAATATCACTTCCTGCGCTGCTTGTGGATTCTCTTTCAGGATGTAGTTATGGGCTTGTTCCAAATTACGAAGCGCACGACGTAGCCACTTAATCTGCATTGGTGAGTCTTGCAAAAGTCGCCTTTACTTCCTCATCACTGGCAAAGTCTCCAGCATCCGCTTCAGCAATCCCTTTTTGAATTTCCTCAATTTGCCACTGATACATCTCTAGATAAGTGGCTACTGCCTCATTAAGTACGTAGCTGCGATCGCGATTCATTCCGGCTGCGATCACATCAAGTGCAGCCTTGTGATCGCTATCTATCCGAAACGTAATATTTTCTTTGCTCATCGTCTTGTGAAAGTTGTCTTGCGATATATTATATTGCAATATGTGGCAATGCAAGATAATGATAGTGGCGATCACTATTTCTAAGTTCAAAATGCCACACCCGTATCGTTAAAATTTTTAATATTCCAATTGGTTCAGATACCAGCAGGTTTAGTCTTAACTATCCAGGGTGTGAGGTGAAGTCAGCCTAATCATACAATACACTTTGATAACTAGGCTGATAGTTATACTGTTAGTGGTTATTAAGGTTTACAATATCATCCAAATATCGCTATCTTTCAAATCATACTATTGAGCAATTCTTGCTCTAATTTAATGTTGATTATTTCATCTAATCCTAATAAAAAACTGCGATCATCGTGGTTATCTTTAATACCTAATGTAACATTTTTCAGCTTACCTTCATAATCTAAAATTTTAGGTATGAACATTTCAACTAGTCTTTTGATTAAAGGTATGAATATTTTAAATTCATGAGCTACTGGAGCTGAATAAGCTAATCTAGAAGCGGCTTGAGTTGCTTTGTGAGTAAAGGCAGCTATATTATCGGTAGCTAAAAATTCATTCATTGCATCATTTAAAGACTTCAATTTTTTCATTGATTTAGAAATTTCTTGCTTTATTTTTAGCATCAAATCCTTAGCTAAATTAATTTTATTAATTCCTGCATTTATTTCTGATTCATATTCTCTTACCTGAATTAAAGCTTCCTCCTGCAAACGAGTAAGTATAAAACCAGTAATTAATACTGCTGGACTCACAGCAATATTAGCAGATGCAAGTAGAGATAAAATTATCATGCTTCCTGCAATAGTGTTCATTGAAGATTTACTTAAACAATCCCTTGTATAGTTATTGGCTTGTTTGATAGATAATTTGTTAGATATAATTTCTTGCACTGCTAATTTTATAGGATTTGCAAGATGAATTACTCCATAGGAATTCTTCAAGTAATCAATATGATTAGCATCAATCAATAAATCTTGCTTAATTTCATTGAAAGTATTTTTGCATTCTTGAATTTGATTAATTGAAAATTCGCTGGGATTCAGCTTTTTTATTTTTTCAAAATTTTCATCAAAAAAACTAAAAAATTTTCCCATATTATATAGAATATCTTGCCGAAGTTGATTGTATTCTTGTATAAGATTCTTTGTAAAGATGAAATCTACTTCCAACTCTCTAAAAGCTTCATTATAAAGACTTGAGATTTTTTTTAAACTTCTCTTTTTCTACGTCTATGTTGGAAATTGCCCTCACACCTGCAAACGCTCCTACAGAAGCACTAGCTAAAGCAATAGTGTCTAAGATAAGTAGAATCATAAGTACTCATTGCAATTTGTATTTTTTTACCCTTTTTCTAAGTGTTTAACCTCAAAATCAGGGATTGGTTATACATAGACTTCCCTAATTAAGCCAATTATCACCATTGAGGCAGTATAAATAAGCAATATTTATGAAACTATATTAAATACAGAGCTATCAGTTATAGCTATCAATTTATGTCTCACTTAGTATCCCAACTACTCGTGGTTTTTAGCGTCTTGACGCAGGTATTGCAACTGTTAGGATAAATGACAGGAGGGTTTATTATGTCCAATACTGCTCAAGAAATATACAGCCAAGTTGTTTGTAACTTATCACCGACTGAGCGGCTACGCTTGGCAACCCTGATTTTAAATGAGCTAGTCGAGCAAAACTTGTCTATCATCGACCAAAGTGATACTTGGACTGAGCAAGATCAGCATGATTTAGCATCCTTCTCTTTGGAGTACGCAACTTCAATTTTCCCTGAAAGTGAGGAGACAGTTTAGTGACATTCAATCCCGGTGATGTAGTCACAGTTGATTTTCCTGGTGTCACTGGTATTAAGCGTCGTCCTGCTGTAGTTCTGTCATCTGCCACTTATCACGCAACTCGTCCCGATGTGATCATTGGACTCATCACTAGTCAGACAACTGCCCTTGGAATTACTGATTACACACTTCAGAATTGGGCAGTAGCAAGTTTGCGGGTTGCGTCTGTTTTCAGAAGTTTTATCGTCACCTTACCACCCTCAGCTAATTTGGTTTTGATTGGTCACTTGTCAGAAGTTGATTGGAAAGGTGTTCGTGCGTGTGTCAAGATAGCTCTGACTGAATTAGATGATTTTAAACCATCATCGAATGCATCATCTAACTCATAGAAATTTATGTATCTTTAGCAACTAAATTACTTGTGCGATCGCAGAGAGGCTAACACCTCAACCCTTGAGTTCATGCAAGTATTTTAATATCAGGTACTTTTATTTAACTCTAGTGATTTTAGGTTATCCCTCTTCTAAGAAACCAGATTTTCTATATTCAGTGAGTTGTAGGCGCGTAGGCGTAGCCCGTCGTAGACATCGCTAACCATTACAGAATCTGGTGAATCTATAACAAATTTTCTGGATCAACACCTAGCGCATTCAATCTTTCAATTAACATTTTCACCTGTTGTTCTGCTTCCACCCGTCGCTGTTCTTCAAAAGCTGTGCGTTCTTCCGCTTCCCTAATGCGTTCTTCTGGTGTCAGCAATTTTTGCCCTTCCTCGTCATACCAGTATAGCCACTCCCGCACAATACCTTGATAAATTCCCCGTTCTCGCCCAATTCCTAAACCAATCTCTGGCAGCCAAACGGGATTTCCTGACATTAAGATATATTCGCCATCAACTAAGTGATACACCTCCAAAGGTGTCTTTTTACGCCGAAGCGGACTATATACAACGTAGTACAAAATCCCTAATTCTTTGGCATATAATTCTTTTTTAGTGCTATATTCTTCTCGATATATTTGGGAAACAACTTCTAGTGCTAAGATCGGCTGCTTCTTTTCTTCCCACAGCACATAACTTAGGCGTAAATCCTCATCAATGAAGCGTTTAACTCCTAAGCTAAGAAATCCATCAGGGACGATGGCTGGTTTGTCTGGGTGATAATAAATACCCATGTCAACACCAAAGAACCAATCCCAGCGATCGCACCAAACCAAAGCCAGTGTCGTTTTCATTAAGCCGGGAATTAAATTTTGGAGTTCATTATCCACAGCAGTATCATCTGAGTCGGGTAATTCTTCGGAAGATGGCAAACAATGCAGTGGATTGTAGTTTAACATGAGCGGTTTTGCCAAATTTGATTCTAGATAGATTGTACGTAATCTATTGATGTGCGATCGCAGCACAAGAATAAAGAACCATTTTTAGTCTAGGCGTAGCCCTTTGTAGACATTGCCTGTGGATTTTTCTCAGTATTCACAGACTTGTGATTGCAAAATTTTACATTAAATTCATGGTTTTTCGATACTGATTACTAGAATCTCTAACTGACAATAGCAAAAAAGGGCAGGTACAAAACCCGCCCTCAAAGTAATCAATATTTAAACTAAACTAGCGATCGCAACTTAATTACCAATTTGAGGCGCACTCAAAGAAACCTTTAGTGCATCGTCTTTTTGCTGTGCTAATGTCGGCACGGAATCACGCAATCTTGCGGTCAATTGTACAGTTGTAGCGTCGTACATCTGAGTCAGCAATTTTGGATAGAAACCAATACCAATAATTGGAATCAACAAACAGGCAATGATAAATACTTCACGGGGTTCAGCATCTATCAAAGCTTGGTGAGAAACTAATTCCTTGTTCTCTTCTCCGTAGAAAATTTCTCGTAACATCGACAGCAGATAAATGGGAGTCAAAATTACTCCCACTGCCATCAAGAATACAACAATCACTTTGAAGGTAGAGCTATAAGCATCGCTAGTAGCAAAGCCGACAAATACCATTAATTCTGCCACGAAACCGCTCATCCCTGGTAATGCCAAAGAAGCCATCGAACAAGTGGTGAACATAGCGAAAATCTTCGGCATTCTCTTCGCAACACCGCCCATTTCATCTAACATCAGGGTGTGTGTGCGATCGTAAGTTGCGCCAACCAGGAAGAACAAACTCGCCCCAATTAACCCGTGAGAAACCATTTGCAATACTGCCCCACTCAATCCCAAATCGGTGAAGGAGGCGATACCAATCATCACAAAGCCCATGTGAGAAATTGAGGAGTAGGCGATTTTTCGCTTCAGGTTGCGCTGGGCAAAGGATGTTAAGGCAGCGTAGATGATGTTAACTACCCCCAAAACCACCAACACTGGTGCAAAAAGAGCGTGGGCATCGGGGAGCATTTGGGCATTCATCCGAATTAAGGCATAACCGCCCATTTTCAAAAGAATACCTGCCAATAACATGTGTACGGGCGCTGTTGCTTCACCGTGGGCATCAGGTAGCCAGGTGTGTAAGGGAATAATCGGCAACTTGACGGCGTAGGCGATCAGGAAGCCAGCATAGACGGCAAGTTGGAAATTGAGGGCGAAGTCTTTTAAACCGAGCGATCGCATGTCAAACGTCACCGTATCGCCGTAAAATCCCATTGTCAGGGCAGACAGCAAAATAAACAGCGAACCGCCTGCGGTGTATAAAATAAATTTAGTCGCTGCATACTGCCGTCTTTTGCCTCCCCAAATCGACAGCAGAAAGTATATCGGTACTAGTTCCAGTTCCCACACCAAGAAAAACAACAGCATATCCTGGACGGCGAACACGGCAATTTGACCGCCATACATCGCCAAAATCAAGAAGTAAAATAGCTTCGGCTTGAAGGTGACAGGCCAAGCTGCTAATATCGCCAGCGTGGTAATGAATCCAGTCAAAATAATTAGGGGCATGGATAAGCCATCTGCCCCTACTGACCAATTCAAATCTAGTTGGGGTACCCAGGCGTAACTCTCGACCAACTGCAAATCTGGATTGGAGAAATCATACCCAGTATAAAAAGCATAAACAATTAGTGCAAAATCTATCAGCCCTACGATGAGGGAGTACCAGCGCACTGTTTTGCCTTCTTTATCTGGAATGATGGGAATCAGTAGTGAAGCGGCTATCGGCAACAGAATAATCGTCGTCAGCCACGGAAAATTAGCTGTATTCATCACAATTCGTCTGCTATCAAAATCATGTTTGGCAAAAAGTCACTAGTTATTAAGTAACAGCTTTTTGAGGATTTCGTCTTCCTCGTTAGGTTGATTTAATTAAATTGGCAATCCCCGATTTTTACTCTTGGGAGTCTTTTTTGACATTTGCGGGTGCGGGATGTGGGTTTTGATACTCTCAGTCAAGTCACAAATTTACCCTAAATAAAGAACGACTACCGAAACAATACTCATCAATTCTGCAAGTAGAAAGAGAGTATATAATATTGCCTAATATCCCTTAATCTTATAGGTACATGGATTACCCATTTCAGAATCTAAACCCAGAAAAGTTTCAGCAGTTCTGCCAAGCACTACTGACAAAAGAGTATCCTAACGTCCAATGTTTTCCAGTTGCACAGCCAGATGGGGGACGAGATGCGGTGGCCTATTTGGGAATGGATTCTGACCGCAGTTTCATAATGTACCAAATTAAGTGGGTAAAACGGCCATTTGCATTACCTGATCCTCATAAATGGCTGGTAGGAATTTTAGAGGAGGAAGCACCAAAACTTAAGAAGCAAATTCCCAAGGGAGCAACTAGGTTTGTCTTGATTACTAATGTTCCTGGAACTGCACATCCTGACTCAGGCTCCATAGATAAAGCTAATCAACTACTTAATAAGCTTGATGTACCATCCATCTGCTGGTGGCTTGATGATTTAAACCGCCGACTGGATAGCTCTTGGGATCTAAAGTGGGTATATCCTGAGTTAATGACAGGCCCAGACTTAATTCGATCAGTTATTGAGTCTAGGCTTTCAGAAAATAGTGAGCGCAGGTCTGATGCAATTCGTTCTTTTGTCAAACATCAATTTTGTCAAGAGCAAGAGGTCAAATTCAGGCAGGTAGAACTGCAAAATAGGCTGTTAGATTTATTTATAGATGTTCCAATTTCTCCCCCACAAAGAGATATAACTGGTAAGAAAGAAATTAAATTATATAGAATATATCACGAGATTGCTTCAGATATTGAAAGAAATAGAAATACTCAAGTAAAGACTACTTTCAGTGATGCGAATTTGTACTCTAATATTAGACCAGAAGAACGGGAGATAGTTGGTGCAGCAACATTTCTACTCCATATCTTAGTTCAGAAAGATATCCCTCTAATAGTTATCGAAGGTGCGCCTGGACAAGGTAAATCGACAATAACTCAATATGTGTGCCAAGTACATCGGATGCGAGTATTGGGCAATGATGAAGTATTACGTTCTTTATCGACAGATCATAAAGATGAAACGTTAGAAAAATTGCCTCCAATACATAGATACTCTCCAGTTCGTCTACCATTCAAAATTGATTTGAGAGATTTAGCAACTTGGCTTGACAAAAAAAATCCTTTTTCACTTAATGAAGAAGAAGAACTTCCTTCTAATTGGCAAAAATCTTTAGAATCATTTCTTGCTGCCTTGGTACGGCATGATTCAGGTGGTGGTGAGTTTGATGTTAGTGATCTACGTGCTGTCATGAAACTTAGTCCAGTTCTACTCGTTTTTGACGGACTTGATGAAGTTGCTGATATCTCGAAAAGGCAAGAAGTTGTTAATGAAATTATTAATGGTGTCAATCGCCTTGAATCAATTGCTGAATCACTCCAAGTAATCGTTACAAGTCGTCCAGCAGCGTTTGCTAATTCTCCTGGTCTTCCACAGGATAAGTTTCCACACTATCAGCTTGATTCGCTAACTCGTACTCTGATTGACGAATATACAACCAATTGGATTAAGGCACGAAAGCTTGATAATAAAGAAGCTGCGGAAATTAGAAAGGTTATAAAAGAAAAGCTAAATCAACCACATCTGCGCGATTTATCTAAAAATCCAATGCAGTTGACAATATTACTAAGCCTTATTCGTAGTCAAGGTTTATCGCTTCCAGAAAAACGAACGGCTCTTTACGATGATTATATAAAGCATTTTCTAGATCGTGAAGCAGCAAAGACTCCTATAGTTCGTGACCACCGAGAACTTTTAATAAATGTTCAAAGATATTTTGCTTGGATACTTCACACAGAGGCAGAACAGGGAGGTAATGGTAGTATCTCCAAAGATAAACTTTATGAACTTCTTTCAAAATATCTTGATGATGAAGGTCATTCTAAATCATTATTAGACGAATTATTTAGAGGGATGGTTGAACGCATAATGGCATTGGTACAACGTGTTGAAGGTACTTATGAATTTGAAGTTCAACCACTGCGAGAGTACTTCACAGCGCGATACCTTTATGATACTGCTCCTTATTCTCCAACTGGAAATGAAAAAATGGGGACATTACCTGATCGTTTTGATGCCATAGCACGTAATTTTTACTGGTTCAACGTTACGAGATTTTATGCTGGCTGCTATACCAAAGGTGAACTCCCTTCACTCATTGACAGGTTACAAGATTTAATTGAACAGGAAGGATATCGACTAATTAGTCATCCAAGGATATTAGCAGCTACTCTACTTTCTGATTGGGTATTTAAGCAACATCCTAAGTCTGTTAAAGCTGTTGTTGAACTGATATTAGATGAGATTGGATTGCGATATGTATTACCTTCCAATAGCCGCCGTCTTGGTTTAGGAAACCCTCTCGTACTTCCAAAAGATTGTGGACAGGAAGAACTAATAAATCACTGCTTTAAGAGTCTAGAGAAAAATCCTCCTAAAGACTATGCTTTAGAAATAATAGATTTAATCAGAGCAAATGCCACATCAGATGAAATTTTAAATTTATGGAATAAATATTTTTATAGTCAAAGTATTATTGAGCAAGGTAACTGGCTTGAATATGGATACTATTTAGGTATTTTGAATAAAATTAGTTTGGTTGATATAAAAAAGATTTTATCAGATGAGGTTAATCGCGCAAAATGCGTGTCTCTTCTTTTTAAAATGCGGCGATTTGATTATTGTGAAATGACTGAACAAAACTTTCTTTTAACTATAGATGAAATTTTACAGAGAAATATTGTAGTTGATAATCGTCGAAACATTCAAATAAATAGCTTTATAGAGCTATTCAGTCACTCGATTGATGCAAGTCGATATGCAGTAGCTTTCAAGGCAAGGAATTTAAACTTTACACTTTCTGAAATTTGGAAACATCAGATTTCACACCTAGTTAATAATGGTAGATATTTCTTGCAAGCTCTTAATAAAGATAGTGTCCACTCTATCCCGGAATTTTCACAGGTTTCTAAGTATTACAAGATTGTAGAAACATCTCACCAAGAATCACAGCGCAATGTCCAAGAATGGGCAACTGATATTATTCCTTGGGACAATCTTATTGAAAAAGTTCGCGAAGTTTGTGGGGATCATTGGGCATTGTTTCATCTTGCAAACATAGGTAGTGGAATTAAATCTAAAAGTGAAACATGCAAAGAATTTCCTGAACTTCTTGATCACTCAAAATCTTTGTGCCGACGAACACGTTATGCAAGATTGCAAGCTGGTAGGCCAAGTTGGTGGCAGCAACAGTTAGATAAAGTGAATAACGAAGTAGATGCCATGTTCATTACATTAGTTCTTGTAACCTGGGGTAGTTCAAAAACCTTAGAAAATTTGGCTATATCCATAGATTCTTACATTGAAAAATTATCCTTTGACAACTGGCAGCGTCTGTATCGCTCTGTAGAAGATACAATTGCTCTAATACAAGACTTGCACGAGCGCATGATCTACTTTAATGTAGATTCAATGCCAAAAACTTTGGGTGCAAGAACTGTTACTTTATTTACTTTACGTGCGAAAGAACAAAGTAAAAGAAAGCTTTATGTTTCATATCTTAGTGCGTATACTGAATCTGATCCATTAGTACTAAAACTTTGCCAGGAGTTTGCACTTGATCTTCTTCAAAGAAATGAAACTGATTGGCATCCTGTATTGGAAGTGATTGCTCAAAGTTATGCTAAAGGAGCAATATCAGAGGAATATGCTTCCTACTTGTTTGCACGTCGCATTGCTAGAAAAGGAGAAAAAAACCCTTTGCCAATTGATCTTGCTGAGGAGATTGCCGAACACCCTGATCGATATCCTGGATTTTTGGTTGCCGTAGCGGAAGCTATATGTAAGAATATTGTGGCATCTAAAACAATTCCTGTAGGGGAGATAGCACGTAGAGATAAATGGTTTGCAATATAGAATATACAATTACAAGGCTTGAGTTTGGAATTTATTAAATAAAAGTCACTATATTTTGTAAATAACTTCTCACTAGCTCAAGAAAAGAGTTTAGATGTTGTAGAAAAAAAGTTAATAACAGTAATCCATAAAATCAATTATTGCGTAATCTGGGCATCTAGTAAACAAACCAGGAAATCAAGAAATAATGTAGGGGTGGACGATCGCCCACCCCTATAAAAATCAGGTAACACCAAAAACAATCACTAAACCCAAAACAGCCCCAAATACAATCAAGGCATAGAATTGAGCGCGACCGTTTTCTAGGTACTTCAGACCTTCACCGCTAACAAGGGTGAAAAAGCCTGTGAGGTTAACAGCACCATCGACAACGCGGAAGTCAACTTCCATAACTTGTCTGGCTACGCGACGCAAGCCGAGGACAAAAACCCGATGGTAAATGTCATCAAAATACCACTTGTTGAGGGATAACTCATAAAGTGGTTGGATTTTAGCAGCGATCGCAGCCGGATCAATTTTACGACCCAAATACATCAGCGAAGCTAAGGTAATCGCAACCAAAGAAATTCCCACTGAGGCACCTGCCATGATGTAGAATTCCGTCGGATTGAACTCGGAAGCCTTTTCTATAACTTCGGAGAGAGTTTCGCTAGGAGGAAAGATAAACTCTTCAAAATAATTGGCGTAAGGAGTTCCCACCAAACCAATCAAAATCGAAGGCACAGCCAACAGTGCCAACGGCAGCGTCATTGTCCACGGCGATTCGTGGGGAGAGTCGCTGTGATGCCCGTGGGAGTCATGGGAATCATGATGCTGACTTGTTGCCGCCAATTCTCCTTTCTTCATCGCCCCAGGCCCAAAATTCGGGACTGGTTCTTCTGACTCTAATTCCAGGACAATTGTCGCCGCAGCTTTCTTAAGTTTTTCCTTGATTTTTTCGTCAGTACCCCGGAATTTGCCTTCAAATGTCGAGAAATACATTCTAAACATATAAAAAGCAGTAATCCCGGCAGTTAGCCAACCGATAAACCAGAGGAGTGGGTTAGCTTCAAAAGCCTTCCCTAAAATTTCATCTTTTGACCAGAAACCAGCAAAGGGCGGGATACCGGAAATTGCCAAGCAACCAATCAAAAAGGTAGTTGCTGTGATCGGCATATACTTCCGCAGTCCACCCATCAAGCGCATATCTTGCGCTAAGGCGGGGTCGTGTCCAACGACACCTTCCATACCGTGAATTACAGAACCTGAACCCAAGAACAGCATCGCCTTGAAATAGGCGTGGGTCATCAGGTGGAATAGTCCAGCACTGTAGGAACCTATTCCCATTGCCATCACCATGTAACCAAGTTGGGAAATGGTGGAATAAGCCAAGCCTTTTTTGATGTCGTTTTGGGTAATGGCAATGGTTGCCCCCAAAAACGCCGTAAACGCCCCAGTAAAAGCAATGACATTCATTGCGGCTGGAACGTCTTCAAATACTGGGTACATCCGGGCAATCAGGAAAACACCAGCCGCCACCATTGTTGCCGCGTGAATCAAGGCAGAAATGGGGGTGGGGCCTTCCATCGCATCTGGTAGCCAGACGTGGAGAGGAAATTGGGCTGATTTTGCAACTGGGCCTAAGAAAACTAAAATCGCAAACAGGACAGCGAGAAAATTGCTGATAGAACCTGATTCGACAAGTTGGGCGAGGCGATCGCCCATGATATTAAAATCAAAGCTTCCTGTTGCCCAGAACAGCCCTAAAATACCGAGTAACAGACCAAAGTCGCCTACCCGGTTGGTCACAAACGCTTTTTGAGCGGCATCTGCTGCTGACTTGCGATCGTACCAAAAACCGACCAGCAAGTAGGAACACATCCCGACCAGTTCCCAGAATATATAAATCTGTACTAGGTTGGGGCTGACCACCAGACCTAACATTGAGGAGCCAAACAAACTGAGATAGGCGTAAAACCTCACGTAACCGGGATCGTGAGCCATGTAGCCATCGGTGTAAACCATGACTAAGCAGGCTACCGTTGTGACAATCACCAGCATTAGGGCTGTTAGGTGGTCAATAGTGTAGCCCATGCTCAGGTGAAAACTACCTGCCGCCGCCCACTCAAAGGTGCGAATATAAGACGGGTGTCCTTGAATTTGACTCCAGAGCAAGGCAAACGACAGCCCCATAGCTGCTGCCATCATGGAGATAATCACCACAGCATTAAGCTGGCGGAGGCGGTTTGTTACCTGATTCAACGAGATTAACCCTAGACCGACCAGCATTGCCCCAAGAAGAGGGAACACCGGAATCAGCCAGGCATACTGATAGATTACTTCCATCACTGACGCCTACTTTTAAAATTCTTGATTAGCGTGTCGAAACTGTTAATAATTGTGACTACACCCTTTAGGATAAAATAACCCACCCAAGACTGATTGGGTGGGGTATTAAGCATGGTTTTAGATTTGGTCATTAGTCAGCCCCTTCCCTACGGGACGCTGCGCGAACGGGGAAGTCGAGAGTCAAAAGTCATTGGTCATTAGCCCTATGCCCTATGCCCCATGCCCCATGCCCAATATCCATCAAGCTGACCGATACTCTAAGTCCACTGTTTTTGAACTTTTGTAAATTTTAGAGCTACTAGTGTACCTAGCTTTAATGTCTTCTAAAGCTAGACGTAAATCTTCTCTACCGCGAAAGCATTCCAAGCGATGGCGAATAGTGCCATTTTCAATCAATAGTAAAGTGGGTAGTGATTTGAGCCTATAAGTAGTTGACAATTTAAAATTTTGATCGGCGTTAACCCCAACTAATTTAATTTCTTCCCCACATTGGGCTTGAAATTGCAATAAAAGTGGATGGATAATCCGACACAAGCCACACCAAGGTGCTTCAAAATTAACTAAAACAGGAATAGGTGATTCTAAAACTTCTTGAGTAAATGTCCGCTCACTAACCGACAACACCATGACGCCTCTTGGATTATAAGGTTTTTATATTAAACTACCTATCAGCATTGAAGTGAAAGATTGGCAAGTCAGTAACTGCCGATGGATGCTTTCAGGAACCAAATCTCAAGACACAGAATAATTAGGTAAAAATTGAGCGTATTGATGTGTCTCTGATAATAAAAGCCAGCGCCACTCTCACGGTGGCTTTTTTGGATGTTAGGCTCCTGATTGCCATGGCCACCTGGGGATCTGACTGAATATGACATTTTTCCCCAAGGAAAAGCAACTAACCAATAACTACCAATTTAAAATTTTAACTCGACTCAGACCACCCCCATCGATAGATGTTTGAATTTATCCTACATTGATTTAGGGCAATTGATAAGCTGAAATCCTCATCTATTTTGGATTTTCTGTTGACACTGGGGATCGCCTAGATTTCCCATCTTATCTTACTAGTTGCTTCCAGCAACAGAGGGTGTGACAACCAAAGCAAAACTATAAAAATGGCAACTCCTAAATAGGAAGGGCGAATAAATTCCCGCCATTTGATAGATTGACGTCCGTCGATAATTGCTTTAAAGGGAATAATTGAAGTCCGTTGTTTGGCAATTTCAAAGGCTTCCCCATAGCGATCGCTTAAACGGCGATCGCCATGCCAAACTCCAAACAAGTGATGCAACACCAATCCAATAGAAGTCACAAGGGTAAAGGTAGTACCCAGCCACAGAGTATGGGCAATACACCAAATTATTTGTCCTACCATCTGAGGATGACGGGTAATCCGAATAATTCCTGTTTCATAGAGATGAACTTGGGGCTTTTGAATGGCAGCAATTTCTAGTAGATTGAAGGTAGCAGGATATAAAAATAAAAACGAGATAGCTGACAGCAGCCAAACAAATTCTCGCACTCCTGGTACTCCTTGTACCTGCCAAAGTTGCAAACCATCATATCGATGCCCAAAAAAGTAAATAATTAATATCACAGCCAACGGTAGGCTGACTAATGCAAAGAGAACGCGATAAAGCCTTGGGCCAATATATTTTTCTGCCCTTGGACGCAAAGCAGCGCCTCCACTGTGAGCGATCGCAAAAACTATTTGTAGCCCCAGCATGACAAAATGACTGGGTGTCAACCAAGAAATCAACAGCATATACACGGGTGAAATAATTTAAAGAAAATGGAACTCAGTACAACCAATACCACAAAGTATTCAAAGGGAGACTTTAGTCAAGATGTTGTGCTTCTGTCTTTTTCGAGTCAAGTGTTCAAGTTTAATCTGCAACAAATCATACCTGGCTGATTGTTGCCAAACCTGATTTATTGTGTGCATCCGCTCCTTTCAAAGTTTGTGGTTTGAGCCTTATGTCTGACCTTCCTTTCACTTTAGATCAGTTACGTATTTTAAAAGCGATCGCCCAAGAAGGAAGCTTCAAGCGTGCCGCTGATAGTCTTTACGTTTCTCAACCTGCCGTCAGCTTGCAAGTGCAAAATCTTGAACGGCAGCTAGATGTCCCCCTATTTGATCGGGGAGGACGACGCGCCCAATTAACTGAAGCAGGGCATCTACTCCTAAGTTACGGTGAAAAAATCCTCAGTCTGTGTCAGGAAACCTGCCGCGCGATCGAGGATTTACAAAATCTCCAAGGCGGTACTTTAATTGTTGGTGCTTCTCAAACCACCGGTACTTATCTTTTGCCCAAGATGATCGGTATGTTCCGACAAAAATATCCAGATGTGGCAGTGCAATTACACGTCCACTCTACCCGGCGGACTGCTTGGAGTGTCGCTAACGGACAAGTTGATTTGGCAATTATCGGCGGTGAAATTCCTGGTGAATTATCAGAATCCTTGGAAGTTCTTTCTTATGCTGAAGACGAACTAGCGCTAATCCTACCTGTCTTTCATCCCTTTAGCAAACTAGAAAAAATTCAAAAAGATGACCTATATAAATTACAATTCATTGCCCTAGATTCCCAATCTACTATCCGCAAAGTAATTGACCAAGTATTAGCACGCTGTGAAATTGATACCAGACGTTTTAAGGTTGAAATGGAATTAAATTCCATTGAAGCAATTAAAAATGCTGTGCAATCTGGTTTGGGCGCTGCCTTTGTTTCAACTAGCGCGATCGCTAAAGAGTTACAAATGGGTGTTCTGCATCGTACCCCCATTGAAGGCGTTGTTGTCAAACGGACACTGTGGCTGATTTTTAATCCTAATCGCTATAGATCCAAGGCCGCAGAAGCTTTTAGTCGGGAAATTTTGCCTCAGTTTGCTAATCCTGGATGGAGTCAAGATGTGTTAACATTAGCACAAAAAACCATAGTAATATCTACATTAGATATAGCGACGTCTACCTCTGCCGCCGAAGACTAAAATTTGGTGATTAGTCCTACCCTTAAGGCGTCTACGTCATTTGTACTATGTCTTTTGTGAATGACCAATGAACAAATAATTCGTAATTCGTAATTGGTAATTATTATTTCATAGCTTTTCGCCTAACGTAACGTAGGCAAGCTAAGAATTTGACATCAGTAAAAAAGTTTCCTGCTCTTGATAAAGAAGTTGAGTTTCTATGTAATTTAAAGGAATTACGTATTATCAATTACGAATTATTTTGACTAATGACTAATCACAAAAATGGAAGTTTACTGTACTCGTCCACGTTGCCCACGCCCACAAAACTATTTTGCCGATTTAGATGATATTACGACGCTGAAAACAACGCAGCAAAAATACTGTACTAGCTGTGGTATGCCATTGCTGTTAGATGGTCGATATGTGCCCGTAAAGCTGCTGGGAAGGGGGGGATTTGGAGCAGCCTTTTTGGCACGCGATCGCCGAATACCGGGAATGCGCCAATGCGTAGTAAAGCAGTTTCAGCCTGCGGGAAATTTAAGCCTAAATCAACTGCAACAAGCACAGTTGATGTTTGAGAGAGAGGCAGAAGTTTTATCACAACTGGGTAACGATCACGAGCAAATACCTGACTTGTTTGCTTTCTTTCCAGTAATAGTTAATGGTTTACAACCAGGAGAGCAAGACCAGTTTTTTTACTTGGTACAAGAATACATTGATGGGCAAAACTTAGAGGAAGAATTAGTTCAACAAGGCAAGTTTTCTGAACAGCAGGTGTTGGAAGTGCTGCAAGAAATCCTGAAGGTGCTAAAGTTTGTCCATCATAGAGGCATTATTCACAGAGATATTAAACCCTCTAACATCATGCGCCGTCGTGATGGTAGACTTTTTCTCCTAGATTTTGGCGCAGTTAAGCAAGTAACAAATGTTGCACTTGGTTCTGCTGCTTCTTCCACAGGAATTTATTCTATGGGATTTGCACCGCCTGAGCAGATGGCTGGGGGTCAAGTATTTCCATCTACGGATTTATACGCTTTGGCTGTAACTATTATTATTTTGTTGACAAATAAAGAAGCAGTTCAATTATTTGATGCCTATAGCAATCAGTGGAAATGGCGATCACAAGTAACTGTCAGCCCTCGCCTTGCTGATATATTAGACAAGATGCTGCTACCTGCTGCTAATCAGCGTTTTCAGTCAGCCCAAGAGGTTTTAGATGCACTTAACTCACAGGCGGCTCATGCTTCTACACAACTTAATTCGCCTTCTGTAACACTTCCACCACAACCACCTAGTTCTAGTCCCGTCGTCCCCCGCCCTTCACCAACTCAACCAGCGTTTTCGACAGTGGAATTGTTAGGTGGGGCGGCATTTAGTGGATTTGAAGGGGCATTAATTGCGATCGCTCTCTTCAGTCTAGTAAAATCACCAATAGTTAGTTTCACTGTTGCATGTGTGATTTTGGGGATACTGATATTTGCCCAAACTAGGCGATGGATTGAAAAGTTCGATTTATTAATTATTCCAACAATTAGTTTTGCGATTATTTTTTTTCTCCCTTTTTTACAGGGAGGGCTTGGCATTAAGGCAGTAGTAATTTTATCAGTTGCAGCAGCCTTAGTAGCCATTTCTTTAACAGCCGTATTTCGGCTTATTTATAAATTATTATCTCTCTTACTTTAAAAAACTTTTGGTGCTAACAGCTAACTATGTCTCAGAAAAACGAAACACTTAGCCTTTTCTTAGCTGCTGTCATCACCATTGGCTTAATCTTTAGTGGCTTATGGTTTTTTATGGAACGGTGGGCGCAATTAAATGGAACTGTTACTAAACCTTTGGGGAATAGCACCACAGATAATGCTACAAACCCCAACAAATGTAACGTGCCAAATCTCCCAGAGGGAACGTTCAACTATGGTGGTAGCACAACCTGGGCACCCATTCGTAAAGACGTAGACTCTGTACTAAAAAGCCTGTGTCCTCAATTTACTTTACGCTATACTCAACCTCCTTCAGGTCAACCAGGATCTGGAACTGGGATTCGGATGTTGATAGATAATCAACTAGCTTTTTCTCAATCTTCTCGCTCAGTTAAAGCTGAAGAAAATGCTGAAGCTAAACAAAAAGGATTTAGTTTGAAAGAGATTTCGGTAGCGATTGATGGAATTGCGATCGCAGTTAACCAAAATCTTAATGTTTCTGGTTTAACTATCGCCCAACTAAAAAATATCTACACTGGCAAAATTACTAATTGGCAACAGGTGAATGGGCCAAATTTACCAATTACAGTTTACTCTCGCAGTAAAGAAGCTGGAGGAACAGTTGAGTTCTTTGTGGAAAATGTTTTAAATAAAGAGAATTTTGGTAACAACGTTAATTACATTAGTACGACCACAGAAGCAGTACGAAAAGTAGCTGCAAGTCCTGGTGGAATTTACTATGCTTCTGCGCCAGAGGTTGTACCCCAGTGTATGATTAAAACTCTACCACTAGGGCGGACAAGTAGTCAATTTGTGCCTCCCTACCAAGAACCCCTTGTACCTCAATCTGAATGTCCCAATAAACGTAACCAGTTGAATAGTCAGGCGTTTCGTAGTGGTGATTATGCAATTACTCGCAATTTATTTGTAATAGTTAAACAGAATGGTCAAACAGATCAGCAAGCTGGAGAAGCTTATGCAAATTGGCTTCTGACACCTCAAAGTCAACAACTGATCGAAAAAGCTGGATTTGTCAGAATTAAATGAACCAAATTGCTAAATTTAGCCAAATAATCAAATTAGGGTTTATACAACTTTATTAAATTTTTATTTATCGTGCATCTGGAATGGTTCCTTTTTACTTCCAAACGTAAGTTCTACAAATAATAAACATTTTTATCTTATTAAATTTGTTCATGTCACAAAAGAATGAAACTAAAATTTTAGCTTTGACCCTGCTGTTGACCGTTGGAATAGTTGGCGGTAGTATTTGGTGGTTTACTAACAATGGGGTCAAATTTAGTAATAGTATCACTCAAAATCCAGAAACAGATAGCAATCCATCCTTACAAGACCGCATTAGTTTTGGGGAAAAATCCTTAACTTTGGGTGATATCTCTCCAGTTAAAAAAGAAGGAGTACAGGCGATCGCAGCTAAAAGTTATGATAAAGCGATCGCTAATTTTACAGATGCCTTAAAACTCAACCGTAACGATCCAGAAACGCTTATTTTTTTGAACAATGCCCGCATTGGTTCTTCCCAGAGCTACACCATTATGGCTTCTGTACCATTGGGCACTGACCCCAATGCTGCTTTAGAAATTTTACGTGGTATCGCTCAAGCCCAAAATGAAATTAATACCTCTGGAGGAGTTAAGGGAGTACCGTTAAAAATAGGGATAGCTAACGACGACGACAATCCAGAAATAGCCAAGCAAATCGCTTCCAACTTAGTCAGTAATTCAGAAGTATTAGGTGTAGTTGGGCCGAATACTAGCGATTCTACCTTAGCCGCAGGTACTATTTATACTTCAGGACAACTTGTAGCAATTTCCCCTACCAGTACATCTGTAAAAATTTCTAACTTTAGCCACTACGTTTTTCGCACGGTTCCCAGTGATTTTATGGCTGCTAGAAGTTTAGCCAACTACATGGTAAGAACCTTGCAGAAAAAAAATGCAGTAATTTTCTTTAATTCTCAGAGTAACTATAGCCAGTCTTTAAAGTCGGAGTTTGTCTCATCAGTTTCCCTAGAGGGTGGACAAGTATCTAGCGAATTTGATTTGTCTCAGGTGAATTTTAGTGCGGTTAAAAGTGTAGAACAAGCAACTAAGCAAGGTGCAGAAGTGTTGATGTTGGCTGCTAACACTGAAACTCTTGATAAAGCGCTGCAAGTAATTCAGATTAATCAGAAAAAATTAACTCTGCTGGCGGGAGATGATGTTTACACCGCTAAAACTTTAGAAATTGGTAGAGAGCAAGCTGTGGGAATGGTATTGGCAGTTCCCTGGCATATTGATGGCGCTCCCAAGTCAGATTTTCCTCAAAAATCTCGGCAGTTATGGGGCGGTGATGTGAGTTGGCGAAGTGCCCTTAGCTATGATGCCACTGTAGCTCTGATTGAGGCATTAAAACGCAATCCTACACGTTCTGGAGTCCAACAAGCACTTTTATCCTCTGACTTTTCTGCCACTGGTGCTTCTGGTACAATTCGGTTTTTAGCATCAGGCGATCGCAATGCGCCAGTCCAACTTGTAAAAATTGTTCCTGGTTCTCGCTCACGCACGGGTTATGACTTTGAACCAGTGCGATAATCACCGAAGAAAATTAGAAGCCATGAATGTTTTAGCTTAGTTTATCTTTATTTATATAGTTTGGTTTTGTTAGCTTTTTCTTAACTTTTCATTAATTTTCAGGTAACAAAATTATAGAAGTGAGGATTTTTAGCAACTGGTGAGGTAGGAATAATACCAATTCACAATGGGCTTCTCTGCGAGACGCTAAAAGCGAACGCCCCGCTACGCTAACGCAATGGGCTTCGCTAACGCAATGGGCTTCGCTAACGCAATGACGCTCGAATATTATCCAACAGTTTGGCTGACAATACAGCTTACATTAAAGAGAATATACTTGCTTTTTCAGACGCAGGCTTACTGACAGATAAAAACAATAATTTGTACAGTTTATAACTGAATTTTGACAGCTATATAACAGGGACTGGTAGTACCAATAAGAGAAAATTTTTGGACAATAGCGACTTTGTAAATGTTCAAATTTCGGGTATTACTGCCGTTAAATTCGTTAAAATTGAGCCTGTTCCTGAGCCTCAACCTTTTGCTGGAACACTAATTTTTCTAACATCGGTTTTTGGCTAAGAAGAAAGCAAAAAGGTTAAATTAGAGCATGATTTTGCTTATCTTAAAAGATATTAATTTTTAATAGAGTTCGGAACCAATAAAGCAAAGCGTAACCAAAATACCTATTCTAAATCAATCAAATGCTTGCAGTATATAAAAATGAATTCCGCATAGCGTAGCTGGATAGAAATTACTAAGGAGATGTGCTTTGAGACAATTTACGAAATTCTATTTTGTTTTAACACTCTTGCTACTTCCCTGGTCAATCGCACCGTCTATGTTTCTCGGTTCGGCGATCGCAGAGGAGTCTTCTGCACACAAAGCTTCGCCAGCAAACTCAACGGTCACAACTCAGCCAAATGCAACGCCAGACGTAGCACGATACTTAAACGATCCAAGCAAGGAACCCCAGCTATCACCAAAATTGCTCACAAGGCTGCTTCAGGAGCGGATAAAATACGTCTTCGTCATCTTTAACGAGAACCACTCTTTCGACAACGAGTATGGCACATTGCCCGGTGTTAACGGACTCTACTCAGATGGACAAAAGCCTCGTGACCCGGAGAAAACGCCAGGTTTCACCCAGACCTATACCGATGCCAACGGCACAACCGTAACAGTTCAGCCATTCCGAATCGGAACTGAACAGAACGCCAACGCCGTTGACAGCGTTGACCACTCGCACACGGGACTGGCAGCCAAGCTCCATGTTGTAGACGGCAAGCCACAGATGGATCGGTTCGCCTATGACGAGTACACACGCTTCGCGTCGAAGGGTGGAGAAGCCAATATTGCTGAGGGCAAGCAGTTCGCACGCCTTGTGATGTCGCACATTGACTGCGATACCATTCCATTTTTCTGGAAGTGGGCTAGTCGCTTCACAGTCTTTGATAACATCTTTGCAACTGAAGACACGCCTTCAACCCCGAATGCAGTAGCGATGCTAGCAGGGCAGTCGGGTGAAACACAGTGGGTTAAGCACGGTGCAAATGGCCAATCTTACACCGTGGGCAGCCACAGTGGCATAACGCAGGGTATACCCTTGGTCAACGACCCACAGCCCTTTTATGGCTCCCAGTTCGACATAACCACAGATAACAAGCAACCGGCTGGTGCAAAAGAGAGCTACGCTGATAACAACATTTCCTCAAATCTGACCTTCGCCAGTCTGCCACTCACCTTCCAGGGGCGTGATATTAAGTCGGTCTTGGCTAATAACAAGAATCCTTTATTTGACCTAGTTGACATCCAAAAGGATATCTCATATATCGACAAACTCAAGACTGAGCCGATCAATTGGCGCTGGTATCAGGAAGGCTACGATCTCGAACCGACCGATACCAACGGCATTGCTTCGCATAATGCCTATGTCAGCCATCACAACGGCGCACAGTATTTCGGCTATATTGCCAACACGCCGCAGGTGAGCAAAAACCTCCGTGGGCTGAATGACTTTTTTAGCGACATAGCCAACAATTCGTTGCCCAAAAGCGGCGTGTTCTACATTCGTGGCGGCTATACAAACCAGCAGGGGCTGAAGCCGCCGATCACGAACCCCAACACACCTGCGGATGAAATCGCCGCAATTAATGCCGCGAAGTCAGGTGATGACGACCATCCGGCCTACACCGATCGCCAACTCAGTGAAGCGATGGCAGCTAGGACGATCAACGCGATCGCGTCAAATCCAGAAATTTGGCAGCAGAGTGCCATTATCATTACTTATGACGAGTCTGATGGCTTCTACGACCATGTACCACCAAGGATCTTGTCCTATGGCCCTGATGGGCTGCCCCTCTCCCGTGGTATCCGTGTACCACTGATCCTCATTTCACCCTATGCCCGGACGCACGCAGTCTCGCACGTCGAGGGCGATCACAACTCGGTGATCGAGACAATCAACACGATCTTTGGTTTGCCTGCCCTTGCTAGTTTGCCCGATGAAGCACAGGCACTCGCTGCTGGCAACTCCCCAGAGTTCAACAAATTCGGGCCGCCAGGATTCCAGCAGAAATACCTCGGCCCACGCGACATCAATTCGCCGATCACTGACAGCTTGCTGTCGGGCTTCGATCCGAAGCGCCTGCTCGGTGTCTCGCCGCCACTGCCAGCCTCCTTTGCGAAGATTCCAGATAATGTAGTAAAGACACTACCGCACTACGGCGGTAAAGGCTGCCGGGCGATCGGGATTACGCCAGAGGACAAGCGCCAGGGGATAGTTAACAAAATTCCCAAAGGCTTCAACGCGCTACCAAGCACCTATCCAGCAGCTAACCCTTAAAAAAATTAGCTATCCTTCCCACCCCTCTTGTTGGGATGGGAGGGATAACACTTCGGCAAGCTCAGTGACCACCCCCCGCCGATTTAGTTATTGATACCAATGCCCAATGCCCAATGCCCAATTCCCAATTCATGCGCTTTGTGTTAGTCTTCCTGACTCTATTTGGTGTCTGCTGTTCGATTTCCGATGCTCAGGCGGGTTCGGTCATCAAACGTGTCAAGGAACACAATGTGGTTCGCTGTGGTAGTGTCGAACGGGCGGGTCTAGCAACTTCCGCCGAGTCAGGTGGCTGGAGTGGTCTAAACGTCGATATCTGCCGTGCGATCGCCGCCGCCGTGCTAGGAGCTTCTGACCGCATCGAATATCATCAGTATGAGACACCGAAAGACTTTGACGCGGTGCGTAACCAACAGGATGACGTATACTTCCTCACTGGGTCGGAAATTGAGGAGCAGAAATTGGCTGGTAAGCTGCTGCCTGGCCCTACTGTCTTTGTAGAATCTAATGCGGTAATGGTGGCGTCCACCTCGGCTGCACACCACCTCAGCGACCTGGGTAAAGAAAGCATCTGCTTTATGATTGGCAGTTCGGTTGAGCGGAGCCTCACGGCTTACTTTGGTGCGCTCCACAAAAACTGGTTACGTCGGCCGTTCTCTGAGGATGGGGAGATGATCGATACATACAACGTGCAAAATTGCCAGGCAATCGGCGGTGAGATCACGACCCTTGCAAAAATCCGCCTCGACTCTGGGGTAAACCGATTATCGAGCCGCATCCTCCCAGAGTCGTTGACGATCTTTCCGGTAATCGCCGCCACCGGAACCGAGGATGCCCAGTGGTCAGCGATCGTCGCCTGGACAGTTAATACATTGATCAATGCAGAGAGGCCGGAAACACACTGGTATGCGGGCGGCGCTGGGGCAATGCCAATCTCCGCACCAGATTTAGGTCTTGACAAAGAATGGCAGCGCCGCGTTCTTGCATCTGTAGGCAACTACGGCGACATTTTTAATCGCCATCTGGGGAAAGGTTCCCTACTCAAGCTCGATCGCGGATTAAATGCGAACTATTTCCGGGGAGGACTTCTTCTGAGTCCGTTCCTTGAGTAATTTCAACCAAGTATAAGGGTATCAAAATTTGTGAATAAAACACCTGTACTCCAAATACAATCTCAAGTAGCAAGAACCTATCAAGCACTTATATTGAATGGAAACGGGGGAATTTACTATGTCTCAAAAAAATGAAACAACTATTCTTGTATTATCAATACTGATTACGGTTGGGCTAATAGCTGGCGGTTTTTGGTGGTTTACTAAAAAGTCTGGTGTTAACTTAAATACAATTAATTCTAGTAGCAGCAAAACGCCCCAAACTCCATCAGAACAGCCTAGTGGCAATACTTTCACTTCAATACAGGATGTTCCTACAGGATTATTTAATTACGGTGGCAGTACATCTTGGGCACCGATTCGGCTGGTAGTTGATCCAGCACTTCAAGCCGCGCGACCAGAGTTTCGGCTGCGCTATGTAGAACCTAGTAATGCATCTCCTGGTTCTGGCACTGGCATTCAATCTCTGATAGACGGTCAACTAGCTTTTGCCCAGTCCTCCCGACCAATTCTAGATCAGGAATTAAGCCGTGCCCAGCAGCGTGGGTTCACTTTAAAACAAGTTCCTGTGGCAATTGATGGTTTGGCAGTTGCAGTTAACCCCAACCTTAACATCCAAGGGCTAACAGTAGAGCAATTAAAGTTAATTTACACAGGCAAAATTAATAATTGGAGCCAGGTGGGCGGCCCCAATATTCCGATTAAACCCTATTCCCGCCGCATTACTGATGGTGGTACGGTGGAACTTTTTGTCCAAGATATCTTGGGTGGTCAACCTTTCAGTCCCAATGTGGAATTTATCTCCACAACCACCCAAGCCTTGCAAAAATTGGCTGGTAGTCCTGGTAGTATCTACTACGCTTCTGCCCCAGAGGTGATTCCTCAATGCTCAATCAAAGCCTTGTCGTTGGGGCGGACGCAAGGGCAATATATTGCTCCATACCAGGAACCATCTGTCCTCCCGTCCGAATGTCCTGGTAAACGGAACAAATTGAACATTGAGGCTTTCCAATCAGGAAAATATCCGATTACCCGCAATCTGTTTGTGGTGGTCAAACAGAATGGTCAGACTGAGCAGCAAGCGGGTGTCGCTTACGCCAACTTACTGCTGACTGAGCAGGGACAGGAACTCATTTCCCAAGCTGGGTTTGTCAAAATTCGCTGACTCTTGCGAGCGTTTCCGGCGGGGCGTAGCCCATCGCGCTCAAGACAGAGTGGCGGAAATCGCCGCTCTGAACCCGTGCTTTAACCAGCTCTATTAATCGATTCTGCTGGCAAGCAAATGAGGTTATCGCCTTGAGTCAGAATTAAGCCACGTTGGCGCAGCTTACCCATCAAGCGGGTGACAGTAACACGAGTCGAACCAATCGCGCTCCCAATTTGGGCATGGGTGAGGGGGAAGGGCAGACAATAGCCGCGAATCACATCAGGATCAGTGTCGCTCATTGCTGGCTCTCCATATTCCTCAATTAACAATGTGAGAAATCCTAAGAGTCGGTCAATTGTGCGGCGTTGTCCCAAGGCACTCAGCCACAGTAGCTTACGCTGGTGCTGATACCTAAAGGCATCCATAACTTCACGACGGAAGTGAGGCCAGTTATCTAAGTCATGCCAGTACATCCACAACACCGCAGTTTGGTCAACATGGGCGTAGGACTGGAGTGTGAATGGTGATTGAGCAACAATTTCAAATGGCTGTCCCGCTCCCACAAAACCCAAGAACGCTTCTTCTGGGGTTCTGTTAATTCGTCGAGACGTTAGCTGGCTGGCAGTCGCGCTAACTTGGGCGGTTCCTACCATACGGATCGCACCCCTTTGCACCAAATATAGCAATCCAGGCCGGGCTGGAATGCGCTCATCTTTGCTAAAGGTACGGCAGCGGTAGTGTTCTTGAGCCCAGTCAAGAATGCGTTGCCAAGTTAAAAAAGGCCGTGATGCCTCAGAAAAGGAGGATGGAGATTGCATAGGTAACAAAGAGCGTTCGGCTGAAGACAAAGACGTAAGTAAAAGGGTGCAAGGAGTGTCTTTGTGTTGGCGAGGCAGGCATAACGCCTAACAGCGCCAGCCAATCCAAAGAATAGAAAGCAAATTACTCTCTACTCTTTTGTTATACTTCCTACTGTACAATGATGGTAGTAAAGTTTACTTACTATTCATCGATTATTCATCAAATTTTATCCTCTTCTCATTTTTCTTTATCTAAATTAAATTTATACCGCAAGACGGATGACAAAAAAGTAACAAATATATCTTACATGATGATTTAAATAATATTACGTGCATTATAAAATACAAGTTAGCAAATATACGTCAATCAAACAGTTAGTGTACAGTTATTTAATAAAATCGCTAAGTATTGATACTTATAAAGTAGAAAATAAATGCATAAAGTATGAAAAAATTCCTCTACACAAAGGTAGAGATAATAATAGATTTTTATACACCTCAAGTGTGTCTCTGGGACTATCAAAATCTCAGAATCGAAACGCGATGGAGCTTGCCAGTGCGATCGCCTCAGATATATCAGGGATCTGTGGCGACGTTTTTAGCGTCCAAATAGTTCCCCCTGGTTTGATACATTTTGAATTAACTAACTCGACGTTAGCGACTTGGTTACAAAGTCTTGTGGAGGGGAGTGGGGAAGAAGCAAGGGAGCAGGGAGCACAGGAGAAGATTCCCCTCTGCCCCCTGCACCCCGCCCCTCTGCCTCTTCATTCCCCTCTGCCCCCTGCACCCCGCCCCTCTGCCTCTTCAGTGCCCAATTTGTTTAGTGTTCAGTACGCCCATGCACGCTGCTGTTCGCTAGTGCTTCTGGCTCATCGAGAGGGATTGATTAAACTTAGAGAACCAGTTCCAAATACTAGTCCAGCTTTTTGGAGTGTTATTTCTCCTAATCCTTTACCTTGGCTTAATGGTGACGGAACACTACGGCTCAATCACCCAGATGAGCGTCGTCTAATTAGTGAGTTAATACAAGTGGTAGACAACATAGAGTGCCCTGATGTTAAGGGTTCTGTGAAATGGGAAAAAGTAGCGTTGAGTTTGAGCGAAGCTTTTGAAAAGTTTTGGTGTAATTGCCGGATTTGGGGTGAGGTGAAAATTACTTCACTAGAGTTAGCCCATGCCAGACTCGGATTGCTTATGGCTACTCAGTCAGTATTAAGATTTATGCTGGAGGAAAACTTAGGTGTTTTTGCGCCCTTGGAGTTATGAATCGGTAATGTCGCTTAAGCCAAAATAAAAACTTTTATATATCTATTGACTCAATGCACCACCTCAGCTACATTAACAGGTGTGTGAGGAGCGAACCAGCTAGGGCACCGAGACGAAACACGGCCAGTCGTCGGTGTCCTTTCTGATTTATATGGGTTAGGTTTGAAAAAGTATCCTGATTACAGCAAAAATTTTTCAATAGCTACTGCTGCTCCATCTTCCTCTACGCTAGGAGCTACCCACTGTGCGATCGCTTGCACTCCTGCTGGTGCGTTGCCCATAGCTACACCCAGTCCAACATACTCCAGCATTTCTACATCATTGAAGTTATCGCCAATTGCCATAACATTGGCTAACTCTAATCCCAGCAGTTCCTCGGCTAGGTAACGCACAGCAGTTCCTTTATTCACAGAGGCGTTAGTTGCTTCAAAGAAAGTAGCAACAGATGTTGTGAGATAAAGTTCAGCCGGTGTGTACTGAAGGCGCAAATTTCCCAATAGCTTTTCGATTACATCTGTATCATCACACAAAGCAAGAATTTTTGTCGGTTCATTCGTTAAGGCTTGACGCAAATCACCCACCGGAATCGGGGTAATACCAGAACGTTCTGCATAAATTTTGGTTTCTCTGGTTACTTCACGGACGTATAGTTGATCGTTGATGTAGAAGTGGACAGATAGAAGCGATCGCAACTCAGGTTGTTCAAAATAGTCGAGTAACTTGTGGGCGATTTCTCTAGAAACAGCCCAATGGCGATGGATTTTTTGGGTGATCGGATCTTGAATCCAGGCTCCTTGATAGGCCATTAATGGTAGTGTAGAGCCGATATCTTGGTGAAAGCGCAAGGCTGAACGATACATCCTCCCTGTTGCGATCGCCACTTGAATTCCTCGTGCTTGCGCTGCAATAATAGCTTGCTTTACAGGTTCGCTGATGGTGTTAGAATGCCCTGCGATTGTGCCATCTATATCCAAAACTAGTAGTTTAATGTCTTTTGTAGCAGCCTGATGATCAGTAGATGCCAAGTGTGTGGCAGATGCTTTCGGCATAATTTCCTAGATTTATAAGTTCCAGTAAGAGGTTATACCATTTTGGATTTTGGATTTTAGATTTTGGATTGAGAATAGAGTTCTGAATCTGAGTTTACTGAATTGCGATCACAGTAACGAAGCTTCTGGCTAAAATAGGGCTATGTCTGAAATCACTTCTAAAACTGCAACACGCCCCACGTTCATCCTCATAGATGGACACTCGCTGGCTTATCGTTCATACTTTGCTTTCGCCAAAGGGCGAGATGGAGGACTGCGTACAAAAACGGGCATTCCTACCAGTATATGTTTTGGTTTTGTGAAGTGCCTGCTGGAGGTAATGGCAACGCAGCAGCCACAAGCAATGGCGATCGCTTTTGATTTGGGTGAGGCCACTTTTCGCCACCAAGCTGACGATACTTATAAAGCCGATCGCAAAGAAACGCCAGAAGACTTCATTCCCGATTTAGAAAACCTGCATGAGTTGCTCAATGGCTTTAATCTCCCAATTTTCACTGCCCCTGGTTTTGAGGCAGATGATGTTTTGGGAACATTATCACAACGAGTAACTGCTGCTGGATATAGGGTGAAGATTCTCACTGGCGATCGCGATTTATTTCAACTAATCGACTCTGACAAAGAAATCACTGTTCTGAATTTTAGTCCAGATGCCTTAAAACGCTCTACAAACAGCATTACGGAATTTGAAGCAGAACAAGTCAAAGAGAAGATGGGGGTTTTACCTTCACAAATTGTTGATTTTAAAGCTCTTTGTGGTGATAAATCAGATAATATTCCTGGTGTCAAGGGAATTGGGGAAAAGACAGCAGTGCAGCTGTTAGATACCTATGGTTCCCTTGATGGTGTTTATGCTGCGTTAGATGAAATTAAAGGCGCAACTCAGAAAAAACTGGCAACGGGTAAAGAAGATGCCGAAAAGTCTCGCTATTTGGCAACCATAGTTTTAGATGTTCCTATAGAGTTCAATTTAGAAGATTGCAAGTTAAAAGGTTTTGATACAAACGTCTTAGCACCAATTTTAGAAAAGCTAGAATTTAAGTCTTTTTTAGGTAAAATCAACGACCTTCAGCAGCGTTTTGGGGGAAAAGTTGAAGAGAAGCAAGAAGCCAAAACAGATATAAGTAACCCCAATACTAACTTAGAATTCAGCAATGATGAAGATAGTGATTTATGGTTTTTCAGTGCTAGCGATACAGCAGCAGTTACACAACAATCTACTTTCCCAATTACACCACGCATCATCAACACTGAAGCAAAATTAACTGAGTTAGTAAAACTTTTGCAAAAATTCACTAATCCAGAAACACCCGTTGCTTGGGACACAGAAACTACAGCTTTAGAACCAAGAGACGCTGAGTTAGTAGGAATTGGTTGCTGTTGGGGAACGGAACCAGATGAAGTAGCCTATATTCCTCTGGGGCATAAAACTGGGGAAAATTTGCATAAAGATTTGGCGCTAGAAACATTACGCCCAATTCTCGAAAGTGCTGAATATCCCAAAGCTTTACAGAATGGAAAATTTGACCGTTTAGTTCTAAAGTGTCAAGGAATTAATTTGGCGGGAGTAGTTTTTGATCCCATGCTGGCAAGTTACATTTTAAATCCCGATTCAAGTCATAATTTGATGGATTTGTCACAGCGATATTTGGGATTAATAGCGAAAAGTTATTTGGATTTAGTTCCTAAAGGTAAAACCATTGCTGATATAGATATTCCTGCCGTAGCAGATTACTGTGGTATGGATGCCTATTCTACCTTTAGCTTAGTGTCCAAATTGCGTGAAGAACTGGATAAAATTCCAACTTTGTCTAAGCTATTAGTGGAAGTGGAACAGCCACTAGAAGCAGTTTTAGCCGAAATGGAATACACGGGTGTCCGCATTAATTCAGCTTATTTACAAGAACTTTCACAGCATTTAGAAACTGAGTTAGCCAGGTTAAAAGAGAAAGCTACTGAAATAGCTGGAGAAAATTTTAACCTGGGTTCGCCTAAGCAGTTGAGCCAAATTTTGTTTGAAAAGTTAGGTTTAAGTACTAGACATTCTCGCAAAATTCAAACAGGCTTCTCTACAGACGCAGCAACACTAGAAAGGCTCCAAGAAGATGATAAAAGTGGATTTGTTGAAGCGATCATTGAGTATCGCACTCTATCTAAATTAAAGTCTACTTATGTTGATGCATTACCTGCATTGGTGCGTCCAGATACACAGCGAGTGCATACTGATTTTAATCAAGCAGCAACATCAACTGGTAGATTATCTTCTTCTAATCCAAATTTGCAAAATATCCCCATTCGTACAGCTTTTAGTCGCCAAATTCGCAAGGCGTTTTTGCCAGAACCTGGTTGGTTAATGGTGGCTGCTGATTACTCACAAATTGAATTGCGGATTTTGGCTCATTTGAGTCAAGAGCCGATATTAGTGCAAGCATATCAGCAAAATGAAGATGTTCACACTGTTACGGCGCGGTTAGTGTTTGAAAAAGAAAATATAACCTCAGAAGAACGAGGGATAGCAAAAACTATCAATTTTGGCGTGATTTATGGAATGGGTTCTCTAAGATTTTCGCGCTCAACTGGGATAGATAAGACGATTGCCAACGAGTTCATTAAGCGGTTTAATGAAAGATATCCGAAAGTATTTGCATATTTAGAGCGAATGAAAAAAGAAGCGATCGCTCTTGGTTATGTAGAAACTATTTTCGGTCGCCGTCGTTATTTTGACTTTACTAATAATAGTTTACGCAGATTAAAAGGCAGTAACCCAGAAGATATTGATCTGAGTAAATTGAAAAATTTGGGTGCTTATGATGCAGGTTTACTACGCTCTGCTGCTAATGCACCAATTCAAGGTTCCAATGCTGATATTATCAAAATTGCAATGGTGAGATTGCATGAGGTTTTGAAGAACTATCAGGCGCGTTTGTTGTTGCAAGTTCACGATGAATTAGTGTTTGAAATTCCCCCTGATGAATGGGAAGAATTACAACCGCAAATTAAGTCGGTGATGGAAAATGCAGTCGAGTTAAGTGTGCCGTTGCTGGTGGATGCGCGTGTCGGTGAAAATTGGATGGAGACGAAGTAAGTTGAACTGTGACAACGCCTTTATTTATAAAAGTGTCAATCAGTTTATTTGACAATTTAAAACTTTGATTTATATGAAGTTGATAAAATAATCAAGAGCCAAAAGTATTGACTCTTGATGATGGAGTAGGCAATAGTTAAAAATTAACCGCCACGCTTTAGCGCTGCTTCTACCTGCTGTAACTCCTTCTCTAAACGATTTTTGAGTTTTTCGGGTACTGCACGATTTGGGTAAGAACTGTAGTGTCCAGCCAGGGAGTTGAGGGCTGTTCGCATGGTTGTAAAGGAGCCAAGACCAGAAACAGAGTTAACTCGCTGATAGCGAGCCGAAAAGTCATTAATTTTTTGACGCGCTTCTGCTTGAACTGCTGCTTTTTCTGGTGAATCTTGTGATAGATCCAGAGCTTGTCTCATAATATTGACCACAGCTAAGGTGTCTTGGCGATAATCCCCAGTCAAGCTATCTGGACTGCCAGAACAGCCCATTAAGCCGATAGATACAACCAAAACCAGTGCAAGCAAACGCGACCAATAGCGCTTCATATGCATTAAGTAAAAGGATACGTAAATCAACGTCTATCCTATCTTGGATTGGTAACTTGGGGATCAATTGAATGGGGAGTGGGGAGAGACGCGATTAATTGCGTGTATACTAAAAAGTAGGCTGGACTGTTTTTTCCCTAAAAGGCGCTCATTTATAGGTATATTGGGCAAAAAAATCGGGTGATTAAAAAATCTGATGAGACAATTATCACCAAGATGCCTTTTTTTCGAGAGACTTTAGCAACGGCAACTTCTTGGGTGTACATACTTAAAAATTTAATTAACTAACTTTTCTTGCCTCAATCTTTGCAATTTAAGCATCGTAATACATACCATCAGCCACAAAAAGCCGACTCCATAACCTGCAATTATGTCTGTGGGCCAATGGACTCCTAAATATAAGCGGCTGATTCCAATAGCAGCAATTAAAATAACCGTCAAACTGTAAATAACTTTAGCAAAATGAGGATAGTGAGTTGCCAATTCGTAAGCAATAAAACCATAAAGTACCATAGAGCCTAGTGCATGACCACTAGGGAAACTAAAAGATTTTTCAGAAATCAATTGATGCCACAGTTCTGGGCGAGGTTTAGAAAAAAACAACTTTAGCCCTGTATTTAAAATTAACCCTCCTAAGCAAGCAATTACAAAAACTTTTGCTTCTTCTTGGTAATGTCGCCACCAAAGTAACAAGACAGTAATGCCTGCAACTATAACTACTGTATTGGGATTACCAATATTTGTAACAAATAGCATTAAATTGTCTAAATTTGGATTGGCAAACTGATGTAGCCATAACAAAAAATTAGTATCAAATACAAAGCTTTCTCGCTCCAAAACCTCTTCTGCCAGTTTTGCTAAAACAAAAAGGATGAGCAGACAACTAGCAAGTCCAACAATACCAATTGTGGCAATTAAGGGAGCCAAACGAGGATGTATATGACGTAACCAAAAATTAGAAATTTGTCGGAGCATACTTTAATTTTATTCATTATGCTTAAACGCATCACTCAATTGGGTAACGCACTTTTTTTTCCTTTTGCACGGAAAAGAATAGCACAATTGCGAGCAGGATAAAGGCGATCGCTGAAGCATATTCCCTCGGCAGTGATAAACCGCCACTTTTAACTGGTTTGGTCAGAAAATCTCCGAAAGTGGCTCCGAAGGGACGTGTAAAGATGAAAGCGAGCCAGAATAGAAGGATATCGCTCAACTTTGTTACGTAGTGAAGGGCGATGACAACACCAATGACGCTGGCTGTCACCAATGCGCCCTGAATATAGCTTAGTCCCAAGTTGCTTGTGAGAAAGTCACCAAAGGCTGTTCCCAAACTGTTAGAGAACACGACAGCCAGCCAGTAGGTGGTCTCTGCATCTTTCTTCACAATCGGATAAACACTCAGATCGCGATCGCGATAGTACCAGATGCTAAGAATGCTCAGAAGACCGGCTACCAGGATAAGCGATCCCAGTGCGTAGCCAAGCCCAAGAGATCGATCCATCAGGTCTGAAACTTCGGTTCCGGCTGTAGTTGTGGCGATGATGGCCACCCAATAAAGGGCTGGACGATATCTGTCGGATTGAATTTGAAAAAACAGGAGAATAGCCAGAATAGCAAACGTTATGGCAAAGCCCATGTAATACCCCAGCCCAAGAGTCATTGAGATGAAGTCACCTGCCGTCTCGCCGAGTGTTGTGGCAATGATCTTCATGATCCAGAAGAAAATTGTGACTTTTGCAACTTTGTTCATTTATTTTTCACAATAAAAAATAGTAAGTCATCGTTTTTTATACTCATGAGATTCAATTAGCTAGATGCTAATCAGTCTTGTCGGTCAATCGGTAGTAAGGCTGGTTTCTTCTGCTTAAGGCTTAAGTAAATAACCAGGCTTATGATTATAGAAAGAAAAAGCATACTGGTTCCGACAGTACCAAAACCAAAGCCACCATTTGTAGGAGATTGGGATAGTAAATCACCTATAGATGCTCCAAGTGGACGAGTCAAAATGTAAGCTAACCAAAATGCCAAAACTGCATTCATCCAAAGGTAATAATAACCGATCGCTATGATTGCAATTGAAGCGCCAAATATCAGTGCTGATTGTGCATAACCTAACCCCAAAGACTCTGCCAATAAGTCTCCTGTTGCAGTGCCTAATGCAAACGTAAACAAAACAGCCACCCAATAAAAAAGTTCTCTTTTAGCTGTATTGATGGAGTGCATAGCTAATGTCTTTTCGTTTGAATACCAGAGCGCAAAAACTAGCAACAAGGAAACGCTAAAAATTACAGTAGTTGTCATCAAGCTAACTCCAAGCTCGTCTACTAATCTATCAGTGATTAGTGTGCCAACGATACTTATCAAAACGACCACAAACCAAAAACTTGCTGGAACATAGCGTTTAAGCTTAAACTGATGCAACAGCGCAATCAGTAACACACCGCTCATAATGTAAGATGTAACACCTAAACCAAGGTTTAGGGTTGCTGACAGAAAATCTGCTGCGGTTTCACCTACTGTGGTTGCCAAAACCTTAATAATCCAGAAGTAAATTGTAATCTCTGGAACCCTGTTTAACATCTTATTCATGATCTTTCCTTTGCTGATGTTTCCGTATAAGTGAGATTCACATCAGATATTAAAGTTAGCTGTGTTGTAATAAATTACTGAGTGATTGTACTTTACACAGCAAAAGTCAAGAAATAGTCAAGGTTTGACTAAAAACGGAATTTTCTTGTGATAAAGTCACTAAAAATAGCTAATACCAATTCTTTATGAATATGCACAGAATATATTAAACGAACCGCCAAGTATGCCAAGAGTGCCAAGAATAGAGAGTTACTTATTTTGTGCAGCTTCACATTAAATTGGTATAAAGTGTTTACTAAAAAGTTAATTCCACTATTAGATATTGAATTTATTGAAGTTAAACAAATCTTGACTATTTCTGGACTTTTATTACCTACTGTGAAAATACAAACCCAGACTTAAAGGGATTTTTCAAGTATGAAAACTTCAACGAAAATCATTTTGGCAGCAGCTTTTGTTGGTACTTTGGGACTTGCTGGATTGTCGAGAGTTGTGTCTGCCAAACAACCACAATCTTTTGTAGCAATTGCACCTCAGCATCATAGTACTATCCAAGTTGCTGAAGCCAGTGATGGAGACGGTGAAACAAACGATGATGTACAAGAAGCAGCAAAACTGCAACCGCTAGCTAAAATTACAGCACAACAAGCACAGCAAGCAGCTGAAGCATCTTTGGGCGATAAGGCAAAAAGTATTAAACTCGAAAATGAAGATGGCAACTTAATTTATGCTGTAGAAATTGGTCAGCAAGAAGTTACAGTAGATGCTGGTAATGGCAAAGTTCTCTATGTTGAAAATGCTAATCAACAAGATGAGAAGAATGAAGCAACTCGTCCCAAGAGTAGTATTCAAGTTAAAGAAACTAGTGATGGCGATCGCGAAACCAATGACGATAGTAAGTAAGGAACTTAAAATCACATTATCAAGAAGTTGGTAAATGCACAGTAAAACAACTACCAACTTCTAATTGACTCGTAACACTAATTAATCCACCGTGATTTTGGGCAATAGCTTGAGCGATCGCCAACCCTAAACCAGAACCACCTGACCAATAAGAACGAGACTGATCTGCTCGCCAAAAACGCTCAAATACCTTGTCAATATGCTCTGGTGCAATTCCCACGCCTGTATCTTGCACGTTGACATAAAGCTGGGAACCGACGCGACTAGTTTTAATTTCGATTACGCCTCCTGATGGTGTATAATAGAATGCGTTTTCAACTAAATTAGTAAACAGTCGCGTTAATTGAACTGAATCACCTATTAGCTGAAGATTAGCAATTAATTGACATTTAAAGTTAATTTGTTTGGCTTCAGCTTGAGGTTTATACAGTTGTATTAGGTTCTCTAATATTGACGTAAAATTGAGAGTACCCCTATTTTGAGTCGGGACTTTATCGGTGCGTGCTAGCAACAATAAGTCTTCTGTGAGGCGAGTCATCTGGTTAGTAGCGCTAGCGATCGCCTGAAACTTTTCTGCATCTTTTGGCCCTATTTCTTCTGGATATTGTAGCGGTAACTCGGCATTAATTTTGATAGCCATTAACGGACTGCGTAGTTCATGGGAAGCATCAGCAGTAAATTGTTTTAGTTTTTGAAAGCTCTCTTCAATGGGTTGCATTGCTTGACGAGTTAGTAAAATTCCGCCAATACCACTAAAAACCAAAGTTATAATAATTCCACCGCCTAACACCAAATCCAGTTTTTGCAGAGTTTCATTAAATTCTTCTAAAGATTGGCTCACCCTTACATATCCAACAAGCTCACCATTATCGCTAGCAATAATTGGGACAGTCACCACTTGGATAGGAACTTTACCTGTCTGAATTTGTACCATTTTGTTTGGTAAAAAAGGTAAAGTTAAAACAGTTTTTCCTTGTCGAGTAATTAAATTACCTTGAGGATCAAACCACTGTAATCCTTGATGAGAAGCAATTAAATCTTGGGGACGAAAGTCACTTTCAACCGTTAAGCGACCTTTTTCAAACTCTACATTTGCAGCCGCACCTTTCCCTATGGCTGTGAGTTTATCTGTTATTTGCTCACTCAGACTGCGAGTGAAAGCAAATCGGACTGCGATCGCAAATATTCCTAGCAGCGATGCAAACACTACCAAATAAGACAACAATAAACGATATTTGATTCTTTGAAACACATTATTTTCGCTATATCTAAAATTAATATTTTTTTAACTAGTTTAATTTTGTCCTAAACGATAACCAATGCCATAAATATTTTCAATCAAGTTCTCTGAACTTCCAGATGCTTTAAGTTTATTCCGCAAATTGGTAATATGAGTTTTAATACTTCCTTCGCCCGAAGATTTATCAAAGTCCCACAGTTTGTCAAGAATTGCAGAACGAGTTACAACTAAATTGGGATTTTTCAAAAAATATTCTAATATCATATATTCTTTAGGAGTTAATGATATGATGTTTCCTGCATAAGTAACCTGTTGATTTGCTGGGTCTAGTTGCAAATCACCGTGGATTAAAATCTGGGGACGAATCTCTGGAGTTCTTCGAGCTAAAGCCCTGATGCGTGCTGCTAATTCTTTTAGTTCAAATGGCTTAACTAAGTAATCATCAGCACCAGCATCAAGTCCTATAATTTTATCGCCTGTTGTATCTCGTGCCGTCAGCATTAAAATCAAAACATTAGATGAAGTAGCGCGTAAACGCTTACATAAAGTAATTCCATCTAATTTAGGAAGCATTAAATCTAATAAAATTAACTCATATAATCCTGACTGCGACCATTCCCAGGCTGCAAAACCATCGGTTGTTATATCCACAATATGGTGTTGTCGTCTTAAAAACTCGGCTAATGGTTTAGCAATGCGATCATCATCTTCAACTATCAAAATTCTCATAATGCTCCACCTCTAAATTATTAGAGCTTGCCAACACCAAATCAGGATTATCTTACCTACAAGGGTAATCTTAAAATTTTTATCATATATTCTTAATTTGAACTTAATTCGATTTGATTAATGTTCCTATAAATTATTTATTGATCTTTGAACTCTCGGGATTTCTGCGGTTTAAAAGTAATTTATTTCATCACAGAGGCGCAGAGAATACAGAGATCAAAGCTATTCTTAACTATTAACTTTTTGATAAAGAGTGTTACGTTGTTGGTAAGGTCTTCCTAAAGAAGCGATCGCATTTTCCAAAGTTTCCACTTCCATACACGTACCACCCAAAGCACCTGCCATTGTGGTAATATGCTCCTCCATCAATGTGCCGCCGATATCATTACAACCCCAAAGTAAAGCTTCTGTTGCACCTGCAAGCCCCAGTTTTACCCAACTCTGCTGATGGTTAGGAATCCAATTACCTAAGTAAATCCGCGCTACAGCGCCTAGCAGCAGTGCATCACTCAAAACTGGTTGATCGCGTCCGACACGGCGACGTAAGGGTTTGGGTGCTTCTTGCCCAACGAAGGGTAATAAAATAAACTCTGTGATCTTTGCTGGATATCCCTGATTAATGGCGGTTTGTTGGAGCGATCGCAATTTTTCTAAATGCCCAATTTGCTGTTCGTGGGTTTCAATATGCCCAGATAACATGGTGCTGGTGGTATGCAAGCCTAATTTGTGAGCGGTGCTGACAATTTCTAGCCAAGTGGCTGTGTTGATTTTCTCTGGACATAATATCCGCCTTACTTCATCGTTTAACACCTCAGCTGCTGTTCCTGGCATTGAGCCAACACCAGCATCGCGCAAAGCAGCAATTACATCACCATACCCAAGTCCATCAAGTCTGGCAATAAATTCCACTTCTTGGGGAGAGAAAGCGTGAAGATGTATGTGGGGAAATTCCTGTTTGATGGTTTCTACAACCTTGAGATAATAGGGTAAAGATTTACCATTTATCTGCGCTTGTGGATTTAATCCCCCCTGCATACAGATTTCCGTCGCACCCCGTTGCACTGCATCTGCCGCTTTTTCTAAAATTTGCGCCGAATCTAACCAGTATGCACCAGCATCACCATCATCTCGACGAAAAGCACAAAAACTACAGTGTTGCTCACAAATATTGGTAAAGTTGATATTACGATTAATTACATAAGTAACCGTATCGCCTGCTTGAGTGTGGCGGAGTGTATCGGATGTATCACGTATCGCTGCGATCGCCTCCTCGTCAGTTTGTTGTAACAACACCACTCCCTCTTCGTGAGATAAGTCGTATCCCATCAAGGCACGGTCAAGAATTGTTTCAACAGTAATTTTTGTCAGCATTACTTTCTTAACTTCTGAGTAAATCTTAATTTTATGATCTTGTAAATAATAAAATTCTACTTAATAAATACACCAAGTTCTGGAGAATCCCAACCTCGGACATAAATTTTATCTTTAAAATTAATTTCTTGAGATTTCTTTTGTTTACTTTTTTTAGTTTCCATTGAAATAATCCCGCAAGGATCAAAATCTTTATAGGAATCCTCTTTTTCTAAAGTTGCCGAAATATTATTAACATTAATATGTTGAATTTTAAGTAATTTTTGATTATTTTCCTGCAAAAGTACCCATAAAGGGTATTCCCAAGGGTCATTTCCCATTGATAGCCCAATATTAGAGCATTTTTTGGAATTTAAAAACTCAACTGCTCCTGTGTAAGTACCTTTAAGGAATGGTCTATTACTAAAATACTGCTCAATTCTAGGGGTTTGGAATATATTGTTGCTATCAATAATAGGTCTGTACCTATTAAAAAACACCCACGGCAATGATGAGATTAGCAAAAATGTTACTATAACAATTGCTATTTTTTGCTGTTTAAGCTTAGATAACACTACACCTACAAAGGGAGACATTAGAACAAACAAAGGTAAATGCAGACGACTATTCCAGGCTTGCCATTTTAGCAAGTAGCAAAATATCAAAAATGTAGATACGGTAGCAATGAGATAAGTAAAAATATAACGGTCTTTACGGAGAGATTTTCGAGTTATAAAAATAATCATACATATCAATATTAGCGCTAGATGTAATAAATTACCAGCACTGTTTTCATTGCCAGTTATCCCAATTGTTGACCAACCTCCTGGTACAAAGAATGTCTGGGAAAAAGTTATCCGAGGATCGTTATAATCTACACCAATGAATGTATGTAAAAGTTGAATTAATCTGTTCGCTTTCCCATTCCAGAAACCAATCGGTGTTCCTATATGTAAAGCAATATTTCTCAGAATATTAGAAATGAGTATATTAACACCGAATATTTCATTACGATAGCCACCCGGTTCACCAAGTGGGGAAGCAAATAAATTATAATTGCGTAAATAGTGACTAATATTAAGCAACAAAGAGATACTGCCTACTATCAAAGCAGGCTTCCATGCTTGCCAGCGTAAGCGTTTAACCAGGTAGAAACCAAACCAAATTAAAAAGGGAAATACATAAAAATAAGCAGTTCCCTTGCTCAAAATGGCTAATCCTGTGCTAGTACCAATGTTGAATGAATTCGCCCAAATATCACTTTTTCCTGCTTGGATAGTTGATAGTAAGTAGTAAGCAAGGCAAACTACCCAAAATGCAACTACATAATCATTTTGAGTGCTTGAAGCTTGCAAGATTCCCATAGGAATTGTTGCAGTTACAACCGCAGAGAAAACTTGACCTCGTAAATCTGCTCCGAGTTTTTTTGCAATTAATGACACTCCGATAATACAGCCAATCATACTAAACCATTGAACTAAGTTAGCGAAGTAGTCACCACCACTGAGAATTTGAAAATGCAAAATCACGAACTCTGACCAAGGGTTTTGATACAACTGTGGAGTATAACTTGTTGGATAATGGGCAATGCTATGATTTTGTATCCAATGAGCAACACGGCTCATGTGATAGTCCATAGAATCCCAGTTATTGGGTGGCGCTATGATAGCAATTAATCCAACTGTCGCTACAATGAAACCTATGCCATATAACAATAAATTTATTGAAGGTTTAACTTTAACATTTTTGTTTATTTGAGGAGAATTTCTTAGCTCTGGATTCGGAATTATTTGGTGATTTATTTGGAAGTATATATAAATTAATACGATACATATCATTCCCCAAGTTCCCAATATCCAGCCAAAAGTAATTAATTTAAAAAGACTCAAAAATTCTGTGATTGCAGTGACTAAAATTCCCCAGTAAGTAATTGCTAATATCAGCGACTCACGCCAATCGATACATTTTTTATTAACTAACAAAAAAATAGTAATTAAGGAAATAACAGGCAAAAATATAAACATCAATAATATTACCCACTTTAAATCTAATTTCTGCTGTGGTAATTGTAATATGGGCTGAAGCCGCTTACTACCAGCTAATTTAATTAATTTTACATTGCGTAAGATACTTTGATTTATTGTTGCCTACTTAAGAGACTTCCAGTTTAAAAACATCCTATTTCCTGGGTGCAAAACCTTGCATCCCTAGAAATATAGAAATAATTTGGGATAATTTATTTTTTGCCAGTCTAAAAGTTAAGTAGGTAGGCGTAATTAAACATAAGATAAAACCTTATCCTCAATCCCTTTCCTTTGTAAGGAGAGGAATTGAGGATGAGATTTTGTATTTAATTTGACCCACTTACTTAATGCACATTGTTATATTGGCTGAAATTCTCACTAAAAGACTGATATAGGAATCGTATTTGATTTTTGAAATTATCTCCGTAGGCGGGGAGTGGGGAGTAGGGAGTAGGGAATAGGGAATTAGGCTTTTAATTTGTACCGAGCTTTTTCAGAAATCAAACATTAGTCCTATATTACTAACTTTCCCTTATTTGTGGTGTGCGTCGGTGCTGTATTAGCAATCCGATCGCCATACCAATGCCGACAAAGGCTGTAAAGTAGAATAAACCAATCAATCGGATATAAATTGGTGGTGCGATCGCTTCAACTTCAACTTCTTGTGCTACCTTCACTGGTGCAAATTGACGGCTAGATCCTGGTAGAGGAGTTGCTTCCACCTCGATTTTGTGGGGTGAACCATCAAAAAATTGCTCTAGCCATGTTAACTTCCCTTGTTCGTCAGGAATACCTTTGTAATCAAAGACTGTTAAATTATGTTCAAGGGCGATCGCTTTTACCTGTAACGCTACATCTTTGATAGGTTGTCCTGTTGCGCTATCTTTCACCTGTAGTGATAAGTTCGCAAGTTTTCCGACAGTTGCGTTTTTATCTCCCCCAAGGTTAATTTCCAACCCTTGAGATTTTTGAGATGATGGTGCGATTACTTCGGTACTATTTGAATGGTGTTCACTGCCATGAGCTTCGGCAACTTCTGCACTGATGTTGATAACTAATAGGGTTACTATAGCTACCACTGTCAATGCACTTAATAAAAGGCGGACTGACTGTGGTGCAATTTCTCCTTGTTGAAGTTCTTTTTGTCCGCCAATAACCCAACCACCCAACAATCCAAGTGATAGTAAGATAGCTGCAATAACAACAAAATATTTATATTTAATAGGATTTTCCCGGACATTCAGATTTAAAGTTTGCTGATATGGGGTAAAAGCATTTGCTACTAAAGGTGACACATTTACCAGCAGTTGGTAATTACCACGAATGGGTAACATCTGCTGAATTTCTAGCTTTCCATCAGGTGCAGTGGCATTCATTTGCAGCAATTTTGTTCCCTCAACAATGGGAAAATCTGTTGTTAACCAAGGATTCCGATTAGGCGTGAGAATTTGTAAGCTGATTTTGGTATTTTCTAATGGTTTACCCGCAGCATTAACAGCTTGTAACTTTAAGGTAACGGGAGATTGCGGCCTTTCTGCCTCTGCTTCAAAAGGGAGAATACGTTCTAAAGGTGGGTTGGTAGAAAGTAGTACTCTAGATGTAGAAATTTGGGAATTACCTACAAAGGAATAAAGAATTGATAAAGTGATGCAAACAGCGCTGATAACTCCAAAAAGCCGATATTTTTTCATAAAAACTTACGGTATATGTGAAACTCCTGTACTTTTGGCAACTGAAACTTAAATAAATAGCAGTTGATGAAGTCAAAGCCAAAAATTCAAATCAAAGAATTAGTTCTAAATTAGACACTATTTTCAATCCAGTTAAGGTTATGTAGAGATAGTAAATAAAGCATCTCTACATAACCTAAAAGTATATCCAAACAGAACACTGGCGTGAAATTTGCGCTATTTTAGCGTCATAATTGTGTTAGATGTCAAAGCATTGCTTCATCCTAAAAAATCTTGAAATTATGATAATTTAGTGACATGCAACGCCTAATGTGTGGTGACGCGTTGAGTGTGCTGTGTTATGAACCGCAGGATAGGTAGAGAACAACACAGTCCAGATAACTAAAGAAGATAGCAACATATAAAGCGTTACCTGCACAGGCTTGGATAAGGTAATACCTGCGGTCTTCTGCAATACTGAAATATGAGAAAAAGTAGTCATTTTTGACCTCCTATAATAAATTCGGGTAATTCATCAATCAAAGGGCATTATGCCGCTTGATTGCAAAAAGATATACGATCAACTTTGTTTTTGACAAGTGTGTATCAAATGTATTGGGTAAGTGGGCTTTAGTGAATACTATACTATCTTTTGAAGATTGACTCATCATGAGACAGAAATCTCCACATAAAGTCCATACAAATAACAAAAGAATGACACATGGATTTGAATGATGGCATTTTCAATGCTGATAACACGAAGGTAACAGATAAAAATTTAAAATTGGTCATGTTGCCAAGCATCCAAAAATTCCTTGAAATGCAATTGATATTATCTCTAAGCTAATTAAATACGCCACAGATTACTAAGAGACTTGATATTAAAGGTGCTATTATACTCATTGTTTGTACTTAAACCACTGCTGAAGCAATAAGCATATTAGGAATAGGCATAATAAAGTTAGTTTAATCTAAATATTATTTATACATAAATTAAACGTATAAATACTGTAAAAGTTAAAAATAATTGGCTACACTTTTCAGGGACTGATTCTAGCTTTATCTAGATTTAGCAACTTAACTAGCCATTTTGAAGCTCCATAAAATTATTGACAATAATTATTAATTCCTCTAATATCTAAAAGCAATTGCAAATCTTTTGCAATTCTTTTTTGGTGCTAACCGTAACGAAATGTCATGCCCAACAACTTCGCTCTAGGTAACGGAAAACCCTGGAGCCGCCGTCAATTATTGCAGTTAGGAGTAGCAGGTGCTGGATTAACTGGTGCAGCTGGACTTTGGCAGATGCTAAATCTACAAAGTAAGTCAATGGTCAAAGTGCCACCATTCAATATTGAAACACCAGACGACGTTACTAACCCGATGAGGATGTTAAGGGATTTTGATTACGGGACGGTAAAGCAAGAAAATGGACGAACTATCCGGGAATTTCAGTTAACTGCGGGTACTTCCATCATTCAACTTAATAGTGCTGTCTCTTACAATATCTGGGATTTAAACGGACGTATACCAGGGCCAACGCTACGGGCAAAACAAGGCGATCGCATCCGGGTACTATTTCTCAACAATGCGGGACATTCTCACTCTTTGCATTTTCATGGAGTTCATCCGGCAGAAATGGATGGTATTCGCCCAATCAGCAATGGTAGTGCCACAATTTATGAATTTGATGCTGAACCTTATGGCGTTCACTTATACCACTGCCATATTGAACCAGTCACCCGCCACATCGCCAAGGGATTGTACGGAATGTTCATCATCGATCCACCTACTGCCCGTTCCCCGGCTGATGAGATGGTATTAGTGATGGGTGGGTATGACGTGAATGATGATAGCCATAATGATTATTACGCCTTCAACGGTCTGCCCCACTATTTCATGCATAACCCGATTCGCATTTACAAAGATCAGTTGATTCGGCTGTATGTTCTCAACATCATTGAATACGATCCGGCGGTGACGTTTCATCTCCACGCCAATTTCTTTGATGTCTATCGCTATGGCATGAGTATGACTCCTAGCGAGAAAAGTGATGTGATTACGATGGGTGTCGCAGAAAGGCACATCTTGGAATTTGCTTTTCGCTACCCAGGTAAGTATATGTTCCATCCCCATCAGGATGCGATCGCAGAAAACGGTTGCATGGGTCAATTTGAAGTACTTGCTGAGAGTAACTCTCAAAATTCTGTTAAAAAATCTTGACAATATTATTAGCAGTTAGTAATTAACTTATAAAATTTTTAGATAAATAGTTGATAAAAAATCTCATTATATGAGACAGTAAAATCTATGACAATGTGTCAAACAAACTAGCTTCTAGTAATAGTTTGAAATGTTTCAATTAATACCTTTTTTAGTTGTGCGAGGAGCAAAGATGATAAAAGTTCGTTATATCTGTTTAGCAGCAGCAGCAGCAGTAATAGTTACCTTAAGTTCCTGTAGTAGTACACCAACCGCAGAAAATCCCTCAGCACCAGTTGCTAGCCCAGCTACAGAAGCAGTAAGTAGTAACAGTCATAGTGGCCACGCTAGCAAAGAGAAAATTAATATTAATACTGCTATATTGTCCGAATTAGATAAATTTGAAGCCAAACTAGGTGTTCCGGCTTTATCGAATAAAATCCAGGCAAGTCGTCCTTATGGTAGCCCAGAAGATTTAGTTACTAAAAAAGTAATTACTCAAGAACAGTTCGACCAAATTAAAGACCAAGTTGGTGTTCAAGAAGTGGCACTTACGGGTGAGGCAAAAGATGTTGACTATATGTCTAAATTAGGCTTAATGAAAGGGCATCTTTTAGTAGCACGAGAACTGTTGGATCAAAATCAGCCGAAGCAGGCAGAACCTCATATAGGACATCCAGTTGAAGAGATTTACGTTGATGTAGAAGATCAACTTAATGAGCGCAAAGTCAAAGAATTTAAGACAACATTAGTAAGTTTACAAGACTTAGTAAAATCTAGTCCGAAAGATAGCAAAGTTAAAACTAATTTTGCCTCTTCAGTGCAAGCAGTTGATGGAGCGATCGCAGCTTTGCCAGAATCTCAACGCTCAAAACCAGGATTTGTGCTACAGGTAATTAACGAATTGCTAGATTCAGCTAACTCCGAGTATGGCGCTGCGATCGCAAATGGTAAAATAACCGCACCAATTGAGTATCAAGACTCCCGTGGTTTTGTATTTTACGCCAATGAATTATACAAAGGGATTTCTAGTCAAGTAGCTCAAGCAGATCCCGAAGCACACAAAGCGATCGATACTAGTTTCGCTGAACTCATAAAAGTTTGGCCTTCTGCTATCCCACCAGCAAAAGCAGTCAAAACTTCTAGTGATGTTACCAAGGTAGTGAAAACCATTGAGGAAAACTCCCAAAAAGTGGTTGATAAATCCAATACCCAAGCACAGAGATAACACTTTCTTTTAATGGGAAGTATATGGTAAGGAGTTTAAAATAGTTAAGAGAGACGCGATTAATCGTGTCTGTACAAGAGTTAGGAGTTATGAATCCCAAACTGTTAACTCCTAACTCCTCACTTCTAACTCCTAACTCCTAACTCATTACGCTCCATTCGTTACTTGAATTAACAACTGATGCAAGAACTTGACCAAAAAAAGACCATTGACCTGCTGAACGCCATCATGGAATTTGAACTAGCAGGGGTAGTACGCTATACACATTATTCTTTGATGGTGACTGGCCCTAATCGTATTCCAATTGTGGCTTTTTTCAAAGCACAGGCAAGTGAATCTTTACTTCATGCCGAACAAGTGGGAGAAATTCTTACCGGTTTAGATGGGCATCCCTCCCTGAAAATTGCTCCAATGGAAGAAACCTATCAGCATAAAGTCAAGGATATCTTAGAAGAAAGCTTATCCCACGAAAAAAAGGCATTGGATCTGTATAAAAATCTGCTCGATACTGTTACCAATGCCAGCATTTATCTTGAAGAATTCGCTCGCGGTATGATTGGGCAAGAAGAGATGCATAATCTCGAACTCAAAAAGATGCTACGCGATTTTGGTTAATAGTCATTAGTCCTTAGTCATTAGTCATTAGTTAAATTAAAATGACAAATGACTAATGACAAAGGACAAAAAACGAAGGATAAAAGATGGATTTTAGTACTGCTCTACCTACTTTTGTAATAACGCTCCGAGAAGGAGTAGAAGCTGCCCTTGTTGTTGGCATTGTGCTAGCTTTGCTGAAAAAAGCTAAACAATCTCGGCTCAACTCTTGGGTATATGCTGGTATCGGCGTTGGTATTGTCGTCAGTGCCTTAATAGGCGTGCTATTCAGTTGGATAATTCAAATACTGGGAGCAGCGAATCCTCAATACACCACCGTAGTTGAGCCAGCGTTAGAGGGTGTGTTTAGTGTGTTAGCGATCGCAATGCTCAGTTGGATGCTAATCTGGATGACTAAACAAGCCAGATTCATGAAAGCTACAGTTGAAGGAGCAGTAACAGAAGCGCTCACACAAAACTCAAATGCTGGTTGGGGTGTTTTTACTTTAATTTTAATTGCTGTTGTCCGCGAAGGCTTTGAGACTGTTCTGTTCGTTGCTGCTAATTTCCAACAGGGATTAATGCCAGCATTGGGTGCTATTGGTGGTTTGGTAGCGGCATCCGCCATTGGGGTGCTGTTATTTAAAGGTGGTGTCAAAATTAACATCCGTCAGTTTTTCCAGGTAATGGGCGTTTTATTAGTATTAATTGTCGCTGGGTTAGTAGTTTCAGCCTTAAAACATTTTGACGAAGCAGTGGCTAACCTTGCCCTTAGCAGTCGCGCCACAGAAGGACTTTGTTTCTATTACGAACGTTTTACAAAAATCCACTCCTGTATTTTGGGGCCAATGGTTTCAAATACTTCCACAATCTTGCCTGACGAACAGTTTCCTGGCATTATTCTCAAATCTTTATTTGGTTATAGAGATAATCTCTATCTTGTGCAAGCAGTGGGATATGTGGCATTTTTACTCACCATTGGAGGACTGTATTTCCGCAGCCTTGGAGGTGCTTTTCCTAAAGTTAAAAAAAATATTCCCTTTGGTCAAAAACCAATTAGTTCTGCAAAAGATTAAAAGCATAGTCAATTACCTTGTTCCCAGTCTATCTATGACTGGGAATTACCTTAGCGAGCGGTATTTGTCAGCAACACAAACCAACTAAAGCTTCCCTAAAGCGGATTAGGTAATGAGCAAAACTTTTATATTAAATTCCTTACTATTGCTTTCTCAAATACCCAATCCAGAAGCAAAATTTTTAGATTTAAAAAATAAATTAGAAAAAAAAGGGTTTCAGGTAATCATTGCACTACCACCAAAGCGAGGAGCTTATGGGTTACTGAGAGAAGCTGACAAAAAAATTTGGATTAATCCCGTAGTGTTTGAGTTAAATATTGGAACTCAAACATTAATCCATGAAACTGTTCATGCAGCGCAGGTATGTGCCGGAAAAGGAAAAATCAAAACTTTAGGCTTAGACATTCAACCAATCAATTATTCTAAACCATTTTTTAAACGTTATACCGATATTAAACGACAAGATTTAGAAAAAGAAGCCTATGCAGTACAAACTCAACCTAATAGTTTTGAATTAGCTGTATCTCTTCTTCAACAACACTGTAAATAGCTAGTTTTTAGAGTTGTTGATAAGGTCGAAACCGTCTTTATCTAACTACTTTGTAATAAAAAGTGTTGAGTGTTGCCGAGTGAAAATATTGAGTGCAAGGAATGCTTGAAAAATAAATTTGTTAATAATTATTTAGCACAAAATAACGGCAAAACTGATATTAATTTTGAATTAATCATAGTAATTGTCGAATTTATTTTGTCTTACTTATCGGGTACAGGTATTTGTAAGACGAGCTAAGTGCCCTGTGATGCAAACAATGCTTGCTTAAGCTGCTGACAAGCCTTTTCAATTGCATCTATACTACCCGGATTTACTAGACCATAATAATCAAACACATAGACTCGGTTATTTTTTGTTGCTTGCAGTTGTTGCCAAAAGGCTTCCTTTTTCAGTGAATCTAAAAGCGCTACTTCTGAATTCCCTTGTGGGGGATTAACCAAAATTATTACCTCTGGATTTGCTTCTAAAACCTTCTCAGCCGAAAGCGTTACATAGCCACCAACAGGACTTTTCCCTTGTAAATCTGCTGCTATATTTTTCGCTTGGAATTTCGCCAGCAAATCCCCTGCCCAACTATTTTTATTTGGCGCTAAAATTGGTTGACGACTAACTAGTGCTAGAGTAGAAAAACCCTGAGTTGGCTTTTCTGGCAAGAAAGTTTTGTAACGATTTAACAAAGGCTGAGGATCAGCATCAATTGATTTAGCAAGTGTTTTAGTAAGTTCTTCTAGAGATTCCCAATTATTCACCTTAGTGAGAAAAGTCGGAATTCCTAGCTGCTGAAGTTTTTGAATTGGGATGTTAGAAAAACCTTCTGCACCAATAACTAAATCTGGTTTAAGTGCTACCACTTTTTCTAAATTTGGCGGACTTTGCCCTTCACTAACACGGGGAATATCCTTAAATCTTGAGTTATCCTTAAATAATTTACTACCAGTAATGCCAACAATTTTTGTTTGATTGAGTCGAGAGATAATATCAGCAGAAAGAGAAGAAAGAGCAACAACTCTTCTTGCTGATCCTTTTGGTAATTGCTGAGAATTTGTGTTTATCGTCTCCGTAGTGCTTGTGATTTTTGTTTGTGGCTGCTGAGTGGTTGCAGTCGTGCAAGCAACTAAAAATATACTCATCAAAAGTGCTAAAGCAGATAAAAGCCAACGACGATGCATATTAAAATTCCTTTTGGGGTAAGAATAGCATAAGCAGATTTTTACTCACGAAGGCACAAGCAGAATCTATCTAATAACAGACTAAGCTTGGTGTATCTTCAGATGTTTTATACTTCCCTATATGTATTTATGTCTTTATCAAAAAATTCAGCAACACAAACAAGCCTTTGGTAGTCTTAAAAAAATAGGTTTAAAATCCCTGCCATTTAAATGTATTATTTTATACATATAACCCACAATTATCTGAATTGGGGTCGATGATTATTGTGTCCATCTACTGCTAGATATGTCAAACCATCCCTTGAACGTTGCAAGATCAACATTATTTTGGCGGCGTCTATTCGCTATTGTTTTCACTAGTAGTTCGTTGCTCCCCAACTTTGGAAGCGAACCAGCAAGGGCACAAGTAACCCAGTATTGCCAATTATCATCAACGGCGGCACAAGAAAAAGAAAACTTACGTTTGTCAGCCCTCAAAGGCAAACCAGATGCCAAAACCCGCTATCAAAACATTATAAAAAAACAGGCACAGGAATTACAGGAGTGCCGCACTAGGACTTGGCCGCAAGTCCAAGCCATTTGGTTGCGCTTGTACCCTTGTGACATTCAGCCAGGAATAATTGATCAGGTTATGGATCGGATTGTTAACCGTGGCTATAACCAAGTTTATTTAGAAGTCTTTTACGACGGGCAGGCATTATTGCCAGCAAAAGCTAACCCGACGGTTTGGCCTTCTGTAATTCGCACTCCGGGAGCAGAAAACACCGATTTACTCGCCACAGCAATTCAAAAAGGTCGGCAACGCGGTTTAAAAGTTTACGCTTGGATGTTTACTGCCAATTTCGGCTATACTTACGCCCAGCGCCCAGATAGAGAAAGTGCGATCGCTCGTAATGGCAAAGGTCAAACGAGCCTATATGTGGTAGACAATGGCTCTCAAGTATTTATCGACCCCTACAACTTACAAGCAAAACGCGACTACTTCCAATTAGTAAAAGAAATTTTGCGCCGTCGCCCAGATGGCTTGCTATTAGACTATGTGCGCTATCCCCGCCAAGCAGGAAGTGATTCCATCGCCACCAAAGTTTCAGATTTATGGCTATTTAGTCCCGCAACCCAAGAAGCTTTATTTAAACGGGCACTCAATTACAAAGGACTGGAATTGATTCGGCGCTTTTTGAGTAAGGGATTCGTCGGCGCTGGAGATATAGCGGAAGTTGATAAACTTTATCCTCAAGAAGGCGAACCTCTGTGGCAAGGACGCATTCCTCCATTAGGGCAAAAGTCAATCCTGTCTGCAACCGATAGACAGCCGCTTTTACAATGGGAATTATGGCAGCTTGCTGTTGCCCACGCTATGCAAGGAATTTTAGATTTTGTCACCATAGCCAGTTATCCAGCAAAGCAGCAAGGTATTCCTACAGGGGTGGTGTTTTTCCCTGATGGCAACCAAACTGTAGGGCAAGGTTATGATTCCCGTTTGCAACCTTGGGATCGTTTCCCCACTTCATTGCAGTGGCATCCTATGGCTTATGGGAATTGCGGTAATGCCAGTTGTATTGTGGCGCAAGTGCAACGAGTTTTGAGTATGGCAAAACCAGGTACGCAGATAATCCCAGCCTTAGCAGGCAAATGGGGAGAATCCGTTAGCAATCGTCCATCGCTAGAAGCGCAAATGGAGGCACTTCGCAAATTTTCACCTCAACTGAAGGGAGTTAGCCATTTTGCCTATTCTTGGCAATATCCTGAGAGTGATAACGATCGCAAATTTTGTCGCATTCGGTAAACAGCAGATACTAAATATACACATCGTAAGACTTCTAAAAAACTTTTTAGTTTACTGATTGTCAAATTCATGCTGTCAGTAATAAATTACACGTTTTGTGATAATCTAAGAGGATATTTGAAAAGTCGCAGAAAGTGTATTTTTGCCGTTTTGATCTGGGTTAGATGCTAGGAAAAATAAGTTTTTTAGCCATGTACTGAGATGCTTTACTGTGCTAAATATGAGAGCAAAAGACCATTTCCAAATATTATCTAAACGTAGAATATACCTGTAGCTGTTACAAATTATTGAGGATTAACTATGGAACCTGTTTCTATGATTATTACGGCTTTAGGTGCTGGTGCGATCGCTGCTACTAAAGATACCGCAGGAACAGCCGTTAAAGATGCCTATCAGGGATTGAAAACCTTGATTAAGAAGAGATTTGAAAGTGAACCAAAAGCACAAATGGTTCTGGAAGAACACGAAACAGACCCTGAAACCTATGAAGCACCACTTAAAAAGAAATTAGCGGAAGCTGGTGCTGATCAAGATGCAGAAATTATTAAGTTAGCGCAGGAGTTGCTGAAACAGTTAAAACCTGAAGAGTCAGCAGCAGGTAAGTATAACACAGTATTTCAAGGAGAAGTGAAGGGGATTCAGGTGGGCGATCGCAACACACAAGAAAATAAATTTGGTTAGAAGCCACTGGAGTATCTAGATGGCTGAAGAGAGTTCCAAATACCACTCAACTTTTCAAAATGAAGTTAAAGGTGCTGTAGTTGGTGAAGGAAACATTATCTACAACTACTTCTACTCTAGGGAAGAGGTAAAATCTGTTGATTCTGCGATCGCTGTTGATGAATATCTCCTTTGTCCTTATCAGGGTTTGTTTCATTTTGGCCCCAAGGATGCTGAGTTTTTCTTTGGGCGGGAAATATTTATAGAAGAACTTTATATTACAACTAAAACCCGTAATTTTATACCCGTGCTGGGTGCGTCGGGAAGCGGTAAATCTTCGGTGGTATTAGCTGGATTAGTTCCTAAGTTAGAAAAAGAGGGTCATTGGCAGTTTACTCACTTTCGTCCTGGTTCTGATCCTTTCCATGCGATCGCTTTAGCTCTTGTCCCTCTTTATACACCCAACTTAAATGAAACTAAACAAATTATCCAAGCGCGAGAGTTAGCTGATTATTTGCAAAAAGGCTCTATTCCTCTCTCGGACGTTTTTGCTAAAATTCGGCAAAATCACCCTGATCATCGAGTCCTACTAATTGCTGACCAATTTGAAGAAATTTACACACTCTGTAATGATCAGGAAATTCGCCGTAAATTTCTCGATTGCTTATTAGCCAGTCTAAAAACTCCTATTTCTCTGTCTTCATCCGCTACCGTGTTGATAGCAACGATGCGGGCAGATTTTTTGGGAAATGCTCTCTCCTATCGTCCCTTTGCTGATGTCTTGCAAAATGCTGATGTGAAACTGGGGCCAATGAATCGGGAGGAACTAAAAGAAGTTATTGAAAAACCTGCCCAAAAATTAGAGGTGACATTTGCAGACGGACTGGTAGAACGCATTCTCAATGATGTGGAAGACCAACCTGGAAATTTACCTTTGTTAGAGTTTGCATTAACAGAGTTGTGGAACAAGCGAACGGGTAAACAATTAACTCACAAAATCTATGAAGAAATTGGTCAAGTAGAAGGTGCATTAGCTCGCCATGCTGATGAGAAATATGGCAACTTGACAGATGATGAGAAGGAAAAAGTCCGGCGGATTTTTATTCAATTGGTGCGTCCGGGTGAGGGAGCAGAAGATACCCGACGCGTGGCCATGAAAGCGGAATTAGGGGAGCAAAGCTGGTCTTTGGTAAAACAATTAGCTGATGCTCGGTTGGTGGTGACAAGTCGCAATCTTAGCGGTCAAGAAACGGTCGAAGTAGTCCATGAAACTCTGATTCGTAATTGGGGAGAACTGCGCGAATGGATGAATACAAACCGCGTTTTTAGAGCTTGGCAAGAACGACTGCGGTCAGCGAAGGGACAATGGGAAGCAACGAAGCAAGATTCTGGGTCATTATTGCGTGGTGCGGCTTTGGCGGAAGCAGAAGAAAGACTGAAGGAACGCCCAGAAGACTTGATTGATGAGAAAGAATTTATTGAGCAGAGTATCCAAGAACGCGATCGCATCAGGAAGAATGGAATCAGAGCTATGTGGGGAATTGTGGTAAGTTCCCTGGTGGCAGTGGTAGTTAGCAGTGGATTGGGTTTAATGGCTTGGCAAAAGACAAAAGAAGCGGAACTCAATCTTGCAGATTCTCTCGGTTCTTCTTCCTTGTCTCTACTCGATAGAAGAAAAGAGTTGGATGCTTTTGTCAAAGCAATTAAAGCAGGAAAAATCCTGCAAAACCAGCACGTATACAACTCAGTGGTGATGAATGCCTTGCAAAAAGCTCTTAATGAAAGCAGCGAACGCAATCGCTTGCAAGGGCATGATAGGGATGTCTGGAGCGTGAGTTTTAGCCCCGACGGCAAGACTTTGGCTTCTGCCAGTGCTGACAAGACAATCAAACTGTGGAATCTAGAGACAGGGAAGGAAATCCTCACCCTGACTGGTCATGATAACAATGTCAGAAGCGTGAGTTTTAGCCCCGACGGCAAGACTTTGGCTTCTGGCAGTGATGACAAGACAATCAAACTGTGGAATCTAGAGACAGGGATGGAAATCCGCACCCTGACTGGGCATGATGACTGGGTCTCTAACGTGAGTTTTAGCCGCGACGGCAAGACTTTGGCTTCTGGCAGTGGTGACAACACCATCAAACTGTGGAATCTAGATACAGGAAAGAAAATCCGCACCCTGACTGGGCATGATAACAATGTCTCTAGCGTGAGTTTTAGCCCCGACGGCAAGACTTTGGCTTCTGGCAGTGATGACAAGACAATCAAACTGTGGAATCTAGAGACAGGGAAGGAAATCCGCACCCTCTCTGGGCATGATAGCTATGTCAATAGCGTGAGTTTTAGCCGCGACGGCAAGACTTTGGCTTCTGGCAGTGCTGACAAGACAATCAAACTGTGGAATCTAGAGACAGGGAAGGAAATCCGCATCCTGACTGGGCATGATAACAGTGTCTATAGCGTGAGTTTTAGCCGCGACGGCAAGACTTTGGCTTCTGGCAGTGCTGACAA
>NZ_JAVRBS010000029.1:0-63204 GCF_034531155.1 Nostoc sp. ChiVER01
AGCTCTTTTTGAAGCATATCTTGAGCTAAAAGTTCATTTTATGATTCAAATCACAGATGCGATCGTGCGGGCTGACCTCTGCATCGAAGCGATTCGCTTGGGGCAACTGATGCGGCAATTGCTGGCACCCCAACCCCCATCTGAAGTCACAGCACTGGTGGCGCTGATGTTATTGCACGATTCGCGGCGCAATGCGCGTCTAGATGAGGCAGGCGATTTGATTTTGCTAGAAGATCAGGATCGCAGTCGTTGGAACCATCTACAGATTGCTGAGGCGTTACCTCTGGTAGAGGAAGCGTTGCTCTTTGGAACCGGAGTGTATGCCCTGCAAGCGGCGATCGCCGCCCTCCATTGTCAGGCAACCCGCGCCGAAGAAACAGACTGGGCGCAGATCGTGCGGCTCTATGAGGTGTTGGAACGCTTGCAGCCCTCACCCATTGTTACCTTGAACCGAGCAGTGGCGATCGCAATGGCAGACAGTCCTCAAGCCGCATTTGGACTGATTGATAGCCTTGCTCCAGAACTGGACAGCTATCATCTCTTTCATGCCACCCGTGCAGATTTATTCCGGCGTGTTGGAGCATTAGAGGAAACGACCCAGAGCTATACACGGGCACTAGAATTAGTGACAAATGACAGTGAGCGTCGTTTTCTGGAACGTCGGTTGCACGAAGTTCAACCTAACATTCAGTCCGGCTAAGGGTTTACAACAGTTTAAAGAGCCAGCTCGGGTTTTGGGGAAAAGGGGAAAGGGAAAAGGGAAAGAAAAAACCCTTAACCTTTACCCTTTAACCTTTTCCCCAAACCCGATTCCGAGTTAAAAATGCTTTACCCGAGCAGTATTGACATCCACCTCAACTGATAGAAGATTCCGACATGGATAACAATCCCAGCATTCTCTCGCACGTTTCGATTGGTACTAATGATTTTGAACGAGCGATCGCCTTCTATGATGCTGTGTTGCCAACATTGGGCTGTAAGCGATTTATGGAGCATCCGGGGGCGATCGCCTATGGCAAACAGTATCCCGAATTTTGGGTGGGAACTCCCTTCGACGGGCAACCTGCAACGGTTGGCAATGGAACTCACATTGGTTTTATTGCTCCTACAAAAGAAGCAGTCCACGCCTTCTATGAGGCAGCATTAGCGGCAGGAGGCAAAGACGATGGTGCCCCCGGTGGCAGACCCGACTATAGTGAGCCGTATTACGGCTGCTTTGTGCGCGATCCAGATGGACACAAAATAGAAGCCGCCTTCTGGGATGAGCAGCTTGAGCAGCAACTCAACCAGAACAATGCTTGACCAGAGAATGACTCATTTTTAGAGGCAAGATAACACTATGGAATTCCATCGAGGTCGCCTGATTGACCATGTTCATCTACGGGTTGCTGATGTTGCTGCCAGCAAACGGTTTTACCGGGCAGTGTTGCGAAATAAATGTACTCCCGGCTCCTGCTCATCGCCCCACTAATTCTGTTAAAATCGCGTCTTCCAGCACGTAAATTTTGAGGCAGTGCCATGTGTGCAAAGGGATTTGGGCAATCTCAACCTACTAAAATCGATAAACTTATTGAATCTGCGGTGCGTTATTGCCACAAGCGACACCCAGAAGCCTTAGACAGCATCTTTGATTATTTACCTGTCAACCTCAACCAACGAGTAGTAACGGGGATTTTGGCAGCATTGCAGAAAGATATTGACACTTTGAGTTGGTTTTGCGGCTATATGGCATCAGAAATCAACCGCAGTGAGGACAACCAAAAGCCTCATCATCCTATTGCGGAACTTAGCAAAACTCTGATTACATCGGGGATGGAACCCTTTACTGATTTTATGCCTTACCCAGGTTGCCGCATCGTTATACTCAATTCGGAAAAATTTGAATCATTGCCAGAGTCAGTTCAAGCTGTGGTGCAGCAGGCTTTTGACATCAAGGAAAGTACTGGGAAAGAGACACAAAGGATAAATGATGCCTTGCTGCAAGAGTTGGTGGTTCAGGAATAAAAAATTGAATAACAGGAATTGTGGTAAGAGCGCCAGCCATATCGCTCTTCATTGAAGCGAACGCGAGTAGCATCTCGTAGAGACGAAAAAAGAGCGTTCGCACCTACAAATGATTAACTGTGATGCATAAGTTGTTAGATTATTTCAGTTATATATATATTCAATAACCAACAGAGGATCACCTATGAAACTCGCTAATTCACTCAATTTAGCAAATTTTGTTGGTTCTATTTTACTACCTAGAATCGCTAACAATCAAACAGCTACTTCTAACAAGAGTGAAACATCAATTACTTTACCCAGTAATTCCATAAATATCAATTCTCTGCAACCCTTTGATACTGCTGTTATTGCTTATCACATGATGGGTAATGGCAACTTTGAATAAAGCATAGTTTCAGTACAGCCTTTGAAAAGCTACTTTATCTCTCCAACCTTGGAGGGGTTTTTAATTGGTGCATTAATTCTTAAAATCAACATTATATTACTCCAGAAGATAGAGACATCTTAGAAAAGTTAAAGCACACTAGTAAGAGCAACTTTAACTATTCAGTAATGGTGTGGCAATGTGGCTAAAATATGGTGTAAATGAAGAAGGTATCTTGATATGTATTGAAGATATCAACAGGGGCAAGACTTCACTTAAGTGTCCTTACTGTAATAGCAGTCTAACTGCTAAAAAAGGCAAGGTGAAAGAGCATCATTTTGCTCATAATGAAGAAACCTGCCGCCCCATAGCTAACCGAGAATTCCCTACTCTGCCACTCTATGACAATTTCAACGTTCAATTATCCGGCAAGGATTTGGCACAGTTAAAGCTGCTTTGGCAGGAGTACGGAGCCAAAAATTACCCTATTAGTTCCTACTTAATTACTTCTAGTTTACTCAAAGCAGGAGTGTTAAGAAAAAACCTATACTTAACCCCACCTGAGTATGAATTTAGTGATTTGGGTAAAATTCCTGTTGGAGCGCTAGAGTTTGCACGGTTCAATGATGTACAGGAGCCACTATTACTTAAAAAACTGCTGAAATTTGAGCTAGCTTTTAAACACGCCGAATACAAAAATGCTCCAGATTTAGCATATCGACTTACTGATTTAAAACTCTACCGCGCTCAACTTCAACGTATTCTATCCTCTAGCCTATATTTTTTAGAGATTGAAACGAATATTGGCACTCTGTACAAGATAGGAGTAACCCAAAGATCCGTTGTCAAGCGAGTAGCAGAAGTAAAAATTGATTTACTTGCTCATTATTCCAGTGTTGCTATTAGAGTATTAGGAATTTGGGAGCATCGGGGAAACATTGAATTATATTTCAAACACCGCTATCGTAACTTTAATTATCCCATAGGGAGTTTAACTGAGTACTATAAATTTAATGCTGAGGATACCGAAATGGTACTGCGTGACCTACAACAAATGCAACCTAAAATACTTTCTCTTGATGAAAAAAATATTCTTGAGGAGAATTCTAGTTGGGAGCAAATTGCTGTGTAGTATTCTCATAATCCCGTAGCAAAATCTAATTAATTACCAAGCAAAAATAATTATTTTATTGCTTCTAAATACTCTACCACTGATAATGACGCGACTGCCGACTCTTGATACAGTAGTATTTACTGAGGAGCGATGGCGTAACCGCCCAGCGTAGCTGATCGCAGTGGTCAAGTGGTCAAGTGCATTACTTAAGACTATGCACTCATAGATTCAGAAGCCAGCAAACCCGACATCTCCAATACTCGCTGTGACCAAGTAGACGCAACAGATGCAATATCTGTAATTTCCATTGATTTGTCCCAAACATTAATCCAGTTTTGTAATAAGTCTTGGAGTTGATTTAATTCAACATTATTTATTTCACTTTTTTATTGGTACAGTCTTATCCGTGGCGATCGCAAGATTCAAAATGGCTGATCATTCCTTAGCGTAAGTTTCTGTTCGCCTGCTCATTTCACCCCTGTTAGAAGTGATAACTGATACTTTTTTGCGTACCACTCCGGGGAAGCAAGCTACGCGGAGCGTGTCGTTGGCGTAGCCAGAGGCTAGGGTGTTAACTTTGTACCATTTTAGGTATAATATATCCAGAAAGAAAGTAGCTGTAATGCTTGATATATTAGGATTTAGAAAAAGATTATACGGTAAGTTTCCGTATAATAAATAGTTAGCTACACACATTATCGCGATAAAAAGCTTCTAGAGAATATTTCCCTCAGTGACGAGTCAAAATTCATAAAAGTTATCTATACTGTTTTCGTAAACCTATATGTCTTGTAAGCCTAGTCCACTGGTGATGCCTCTCACCGATTTAATACTTTGTAAGTTTCCAACTGGACTAACGACTGCAAGAATCGGCTCTAAATTCCTAATATGCCTATAGTTAATAAACTTCCTATCAATGTCACTTCCCACTTAAAGATTCGTGTAGGAGCCGCAGGTTTACATTTATTCAACCGAAACACTGGCGTGAATTTCTTAGTCGATGAAATCAGTCTACCTTCCAGTCTGTGGTCAACCGCTCCACGCCAAGTATCGATCGCATTGACGAATGCTTGCGATCTTGTATGCTTTCACTGCTACGCACCGAAAAATCCTGCCGCACTGAATTTCGAGCGGTTAACAAGCTGGCTGGCTGATTTAGATGCTAATGGTTGCATTGGTGTGGGCTTCGGGGGCGGGGAACCGACTCTGTATCCTCGACTCGCAGAACTCTGTTCCTACGCAACTGAAAAAACGGGTTTGGCTGTTACCATGACCACTCATGCCCATCATCTTAGCGATCGCCTTCTTGACGATCTATCAGGAAATGTGAATTTCATCAGAGTGAGTATGGATGGGGTTGAAGCCACCTACGAATCTCTCAGAGGAAGACCTTTTGCTACCTTGATTCAACGTATCAAGGCACTTAGTAAACGTTTTCCATTTGGCATCAATTTTGTGGTCAACTCAAAAACTTGTGATGACTTAGATAAAGCTGTTGAATTTGCAGAGGAATTCGGCTGTGCTGAATTTTTACTCTTGCCTGAAGAAGCTACCCTAAAAACTGGCGGGATTGATAGTGATACTCGTAGAATATTGCAAGAATGGGTGGCTAACTACAGTGGAGGTATTCCCCTTGCAGTCAGCGAGAGTGGTGCTGATGGACTTCCGACCTGTAATCCCCTTATTGCGGAAACAGGGTTAGATGCCTTTGCCCATATAGATGCTTCAGGAATTTTGAAACCAACCTCATACAGTATTGACGGTGTTCAGATTCTTGAGGATGGAGTGATGTTAGCACTTCATAAGCTAGCTAGAAGCAATCAGGAGGTAAATTTATGAAAATTTGGGGTGGCTACGGGTCTGAACACTCAATGAACTTAGTAATGATTGGGCAGTTTAAGAGCATTGATGACGCGAGAAAAACCAAACAAACAATTGATCAGCTTACTGAAAAGCTTGCTGACAAAATAGAAGTTGGTAGAACTCAAAACCGATTTGAAGATGAAGTTTTTGCTCTTTTAAAGGATGCAAATATCTATACTCTTGGTCCTCTGGAACTTGAGCAGTTTTTGTATGACGTAAGCACTCGAATAGAAGAAGACAAATTGATTCTAACTACTGATGAATCAGAAGTTTCCGCTTTTATGAAGCTTATGATTGATAGAGGAGCAAAAATTGAGATTTTTTCGGCTCATGATTACCCAGACGCTGAGTATGGGCGAGGTAAATAAACTTTTAAGATACTGGAATGCCTTCTCTAGACTGGACAAAATTTGATTCACTTTCAGGTGAAAATACCCGCAACTTTGAAAATCTATGTCGTGGTCTGATGAGACTGCAACATGGACGATTTGGAGATTTCAAAGCGCTGGCGAACCAACCTGGCGTTGAATTTCATATTAAATTAACTGAATCCTGCCAGCTTGGTAATGCATCAGATTGGTTTGGCTGGCAATGCAAGCTATATCAAAGGAATCAGAGTGGTGATTTAAAGGCGGCTAGTCGGACAGATATTGAGGATTCGTTGAGAAAAACCGAGAAAGTATTGCCATATCTTACAGATTGGGTTCTCTGGACACGCTACACGCTTAGTAAGAAAGACCAGGAATGGTATTACGCGCTCGCAACGAATTACAAGCTTCACTTATGGACTGAAGAAGAAATAGACACTTACCTGAGTGGAGATGGACTAATACTCAGAAGCACCTATTTTGGTGAGCAGGTTTTAACTCCGAATAATCTGGCAGAACGACACAGGATAGCAATTCAGCCAATTCGAGAGCGCTGGCTAGAACCAGTCCACCAAGCCGTTGATGCCGAGCGGATAATTCGGCGAATGCTGGGAGAGGTTGACTCATGGGGACAATTGATTGAAGTCGGGGAGCATTTGAAGAATATATCTGACTTACTATCGTGTGAGTTAGACGACGCTGTACCCAGATTAAAACCCTACATAACCTCTTTTATTGATGCTTGTTCAGCGTTTGCTGATACTCTTATCAATTTTCATCAAATTCTTGCAGATGGAGACCTTGATGTTATCCAGCAAAAATTAAAGGAACGCAAAACATTAATCAATATAGATGTTCGCTCGACCCCTAGACACTTACGGTCTGCAAACCATCCCGCTGCACTACATGCCACTAACGCGCTAGACGATATGTACACAGCGCAAGAACTCCTCGACGAAGCTGAAGAATTTCTCGGAGTTGGTCTGGTTGGAGTTTTAGCCGATGCAGGTGGTGGTAAGACGCAGATGGCTGCCCAATTAACTGCCCCCCAGGAGAAGAGACCTGCTGGTATTTTTCTTCAGGGTCGTAATCTTCATAGGGGGCAGTCTCTTGATGATCTTGCAAAAAACCTCTCAATCAATGGCATTCCTATGCCGAGTATGGAAATTTTACTGGCAGCAGTGGATGCGGCTGGTAAACGCGCCTGCTGTCGATTGCCAATCCTAATTGATGGACTTAACGAAGCTGAGAATCCCGCAGATTGGAAGCCTGAGTTAGCTTCGTTCAGCGAGATTGTAAAGAAATTTCCTAACGTTCTAGTAGTTTGCACATTGAGAACTGGAGAACGGAAAAAGGAAGATTGGCATCAGTATCGAGAGTCACAAACTGAAACTAGAGAATCATTCGCAGTTATGGCTCTTCCTGATGGCATAAAGACAATAGAAAGTGAGGGGTTTGGAGGTGATGTTGATAAAGCAATCGAAAAGTATTTCAGTCACTTCAATATAGACCCTGGCGACTCAGAGGTTCCTACGGAGTTTTTGCAGCACCCACTAACGTTGCGAATATTCTGCGAGGTCACCAACCCGAAAAAAGAATCTGAAGTCAAGATTGATTATTTTCCTACCTCGCTTGCACCACTATTTGAAAAGTATGTTGCTAATGCTGCTGAGCGAATTTCACAGATGACTAACCTCAGCCATACTTACACTGCAAATGAAGTGAAGAAGGCGATTTACACACTTGGAATCGAATTATGGAAGTGTGGAAGACGGGAGATTAGCGAAGCAAGCTTTCGTGTCGCAGCATCTGATACTTCTTGTAGATGGGATAAGTGGGACAGTAATATCTTTAATCTTTTAGCACAGGAAGGGATTATCTTCAGAAATCCAGGTTCTGAGCCGTATGAATATGTAGTCACGCCAACTTATGACGCGCTCGGAGGGTATATTGTCGCTAATGCTCTTCTCATTAAGTACGCGCAGGATGTATCTTTTGCTTGGTTGAATACCCCTGAGACTATCGCACTATTCACTGGGGATACTAGCCACGAATTGGCACCCGACATACTTAGGGCTTTGGTTACACTAACCCCGCGCCGAATGCAAGGGAAACAAATTTGGCAGCATGTCTCAGAGCCGTTAAAGAAAAACGCTATTGCGTTGGCGGCTGAAATAGATGCAGAGTATTTAGACCAAGAGACAGTAAGCGCCTTATTGAGCCTTTTACATGAATCCTCAAGATTTAGAAGCCGCTTGTTCGTTCGATGTCAAGTAGCCCGTGCAGTGCCACTTCACCCACTTAATGCTGCTTTTCTTGATGAGACACTTCGAGCAATGTCAGTTTCTGAACGAGATATTGTTTGGACTGAGTGGGTTCGAGAAACACGCTCCGAGAGATTTAACGATCTACTAGCAATAGAGGGTAGGTGGAAACAACAGCAGGACTTTCGGACTGCTTCTGATCGACTGCGTGCAAAGTGGGTTATGTGGCTTTTGACCACTACAGATCGACAACTTCGTGATGTGGCAACCCGTGCATTGTACTGGTTTGGACGCGGAAACCCCGTAGCACTATTTGAGGAAAGTTTAACAGCACTTGCGATCAACGATCCTTATGTCCCAGAGAGAATACTTGCTGCAAGTTATGGGACTGCAATGGCTCGGCATGTGGATTTAGGCGACCCAACGTTTGTGACCGAAACGTTACTGACCTATGCGCGGAGTATATATGATTCAATGTTTGCAGAAAGCGCACCATTTAGCACTACACATTCCCTTATGAGAGAGTACGGAAGCCGGATTATAGAAATGGCTTCCGTACACCATCCTGAATTTTTTACCTCTGAAGAGATTCAAAGAAGTAAAGCTCCATTTGAAGGGGGACTTCGCGATTGGGGCGAAAGTGAAGCGTCTAAAGAGAAACGTTATGGTGCCGATTCACCATTCCGAATGGATTTTGAAAACGGCACTCTCGGAAGTTTAGTGCCAGGACGCAGCAACTATGATTTCAACAATAAAGAGTATCAAAAGGTCAGAGCGCAAATTCTTTGGCGGATCGAGCAGCTTGGATGGTCAAGTGAAAAGTTTAAAGATATTGAAAGCTCAATAGAGAATGGAAATCGCTGGAATAGGGCAGGAAGTGATGCTCAGAAGATAGAGCTTTACGGTGAGAAATACTCATGGATTGCATTCTATGAGATGACTGGTCTATTACATGATTTAGGAAAAATTGAGAGACCCCGTGAGCGAGATTGGAACTGGGATTTAGATATTGACCCAAGTTTTCCAGAACAACCACTAGAGGATTTCCTGATACAAACAGACTTCCTGGGTGATCCTGATATGGATACAAAGGAATGGATCGCCAATGGAGCATTGCCTGATTTAACCCCCTATCTTCAAATAGCAGAGATTAAAAACGAAGCTGGACCTTGGGTTATGTTAGATGGCTTCGTAGCACAGGAAACTGAAACTCTGGGTCGAAATATTTTCTGCTTTATCAGAAGTTTTCTAGTCCTGGCTAGTGAGGCTGATTCTTTTATCGAGCATCTGTCCAATCAAAACTTAGGTGGAAGATGGTTGCCTGAAAAGCCATCGGTTGGCTATATGTTTGCAGGCGAGATTCCGTGGTGTGAAACATTCCTTGAAAATGGCGCTTGTGAGTTCTCGTTTGTTGTAGAGGAAGAGACTGTTCAAGTTGAGCGGATGGAGCCAAGATTTTTTTTAGATGGTAAACAGCTAGATTTGAGTCATGTCGATATAGTTAGACTTCGCTTATTAGGTACTAATGCACAGGAAGATGGCAAGCTGAAGCTTAGCGAAGAGGAACTTGAACGTCTTGAAACCCGTGAAATACTTGTTGATGCTGAGGAAGTATACCAACATACAATTACATATAACGCATTAATTCCAGTTCGTGATTTTCGTTGGGAAAGTAGTCGTAGCAATGCTAATGATGTTAGTCATGCCACTACATTAGCAAAAGAGATTGCCTCTGATTTGAAGTTAATTGGTCAACCACAAACATTCGATCTAGTTACAAGTAAGGGAGTGAAAGCGACATGTAACGTTTCTGATCGTAGCCATTATTTCAACAACGGTCAGTCACTGTTTTACATGCGAGAGGAATTATTGAGAGACTTTCTTAAGGAGAACGATCTTTCTCTTATTTGGGCTGTCTGGGGCGAACGTCAATATTCATCAAATCAAGTTAACATATTTCATGGACCCGATCACCCAGATCCAGTTTATGTCGTGTACAGTTTTATCAAGCGCTATGAATGACTGAATCACCTCCTAGGCATAGTCCGAGTTTTCCTTCATTGATTAGAATTTGATGGCAACAGACTGTTTAAATTTTTAATTGTAATGGTTTGACGATCAGACGCTGCACCGATAAGATTTGCACCATCTGGACTTAGCACAGCATCATGTTTAAGTCCATCAACATCAGAAATATATTTGTCATTCATCCAATTCCACAAGTTTGTGGAACAACAATCGTTAAAAATGATTGTTTGACTATCAGGAGTAATAGTTAATGAATTTAATGAACTAGAATACCCCGGTAATGTTTTTAAGAGTTTTAAACTTTGAGCATCCCAAACTTTAACCATCCAAATTGTACTGAGTTCTTGACGATCCATCCCGCCAGTGACTATTAATTTACCATCAGCGCTGAGGGCGATTACCTCAACTCCAACAGAATGAGCCGCCCAGCTTTGGATAAACTTTTGTTGACGTAAATCCCAAATCTTGACTCCACCCAGGCTACCAATATATAAATTTTGATTATCTTTGCTGACTGCTAAAGACAAAACATAACCACGAGTATTGACTCGCTGTTGAAGTTTACCCTGAGGTAAATTCCAAACTTTTACAACCGGATCGTTCATACTCCCAGTAACCAAAGTTTGAGCATCAGCACTGATATTTAAGGCTTGGACTTCTCCTAAATGTCCGGGAGAAAAGGTTTTATCTAATGTGATACTTTTATAATTCCATTTTTGAATTACGCCTGTAGATGTACCTACGACTAAAGTTTGATTATCTGGACTTACAGCGATAGATTGAATTTTGCCAGAAAAGACGCTCAAGGTTTGTTGCAGACTCTTGCTGTTAATATCCCAAACTTGAATTTTGTTTTCCCAATTCCCGCTGATGAGTGTTTGGTTATCTGGTGCGATCGCTAAAACTCCAATATGTTCTGGTATTTTCCAGGCTGGGATAGCTGGTGTATGAGTCGAGATATCCTTTTTTGGAGCTTGTTGCTGTGAGTCAGCGTAAATTTGTGGTATTTGCCAAAGTGGTGTCAGCATATACATCACCAGAAAAATCACCACATCGACAATCAAAAACCACTTGCTCCCGCGTGACTTTTTAACTGGTGGATTTGCTGGGTGTATAGTTTGATGTGCGCTAATAGCTGCGATAGCTTCCGGTAACTGATTAGATATGTTTGTCGCCGCCTGAGATGTCAGCTTTAAATATACTTGCTCGCTCAACTGAAGAATTTTAAATTCTAACGGTAGTTCTTGACGATTAGCTGAAATAAAACCCAGCCCATTATAAAACTGTTTATCTTTACGCCAACCTAGACAGTACAGGGGTAAGGTGATTTGCGGCTGAATCCGAGCTAATAACAACCTCGTCATTTCTTGTGGTTGATATTGTGGCTCAATATGTAAGTTAAATAATATCGAACAGTTCGTATTTTTACCAAAATGAACGTAACCTATTGGGCGTTTATCTTTTTCAATTATTAACTCTTGCCATCTAAAAATAAAGCGATTCAAAATGAAGTATAAGGAGATGAACCATAAAGCGATCGCAATTCCCGAAACTGATAGATCTAGTAAAGAATAATCAAATTCCGCTATCCAGGTTAAACCCAAAAGGGCTTTGATAAAGCTTAAAGTTAGACTAATTACCACAAAACTGCCGCTTGCCATCAAAGCAAGCACAGTCAAAATATAAAGTAGAGATTTTCTAAATCTTTGCCGATGCCAAAAGGTTTTGTAGATTTGCCATTGCTCTTTAACATCTTGGAGGGGGCGAATAGAAATCCCAGGTGGTAAAGGTAAACTTGTTGATTGATGTTCGCCGATGGGAATTGGTGGTTGCAATAATACCATTGCAGGTAGTTGATAAAGCTGCAATTCTTTGGGCTTATCTTTCTTGGGAAGAGCGACAAACCCAAATCGTTCATAAAATGATTTGAGATGAGGAAGATAAACTAGATATACAGGTAAACTAACATTTTCTAGGCAATTCCAGAGTAACAGTGAACCAACACCTTGGTAGCGATGCTTAGGAGCAATATAAATGTTAGACAGTATATTATATTTTTTTTTTCGCTACAAAGAATGCCCAGCCAACAATTTGCTTTTGATATTCAACAAAAAAAACTTTATCATTGGCATAATTGCGTGACATTAAATATGCAGAAAGTATGTATATGCCAAATCCAAATGCAACTGCACCACCCATATACAAAAATACAAAAAAATCACTTGGGCTGACTGCTGAAGAAATAATCTGCCAATCAAAGAAGTGATTTGGCGGTTTTCCATACTCAAATAAATATGCTTTATAATTTATCTCTAATCTCTTGACAAATATGTCTAAAACTGTTCGGATACAAAGAACTATCCCTAAGACAGATGTCAAAAGAAATATCCAACCAGAGTATTTAGAGTTGTGCGCTTGTAACTCTGCAACAGTGCCTGTACGGAAGGAGTATCCTGAAGATGGTTTTTCAGATGAAGACATCGATTAATCAACCTATTAATAGTTGCACGCCTGAGAAAATATTTGTGCGATCGCTCTCAGCTTTTCACGCAACTCAGATGATGGAGAACCGCAATTACACCGAAAAAATATAGAAGGCAGAAGGGAAAAATGCCCTGAATCTGCCCTTTGCTCAACATTTATTAACTTGGAGCTTAGGGCGTGTCATCAATTAGGTAAACTGAAATCAGAACTGCTGAAAAAGAATAGACAAAAAACGATGACGCGCCGATACGCACTACGAGATGACCAGTGGGAGAGAATCAAAGACCTGCTACCTGGGCGAGAAGGCTATGTGGGAGTTACGGCTAAAGACAATCGATTGTTTATCGAAGCAGTTTTATATCGTTACCGAGAAGGTATACCTTGGCGTGACTTGCCAGTACGATTTGGGGATTTTCGGGTGATTCACACCCGCTTCAGTCGATGGTCAAAAACAGGTGTGTGGGAGCAGGTATTTCAGCACTTGGCAGACGATGCGGACAACGAATATGCGATGATTGACTCCACGATTGTCCGCGCCCATCAACATAGTGCGGGTGCAAAGGGGGGGAGCCATATATTGAAGCCATTGGTCGCAGCAAAGGGGGATTGAGTACCAAGATTCATGCAGTGGTAGATGCCTTGGGCAACCCTGTGAGTTTTTACCTGACCCCAGGACAAGCCTGCGATCTTGATGGAGCGGACAAACTACTGCCCACTGTGGTTGCTGACACTGTGCTGGCAGACAAAGGATACGATGCTGATGAGCGAGTGATTGAACCCCTACAAGCCCAGGGCAAAACTGTTGTGATTCCGCCCAAACGCAACCGCAAGAATCCCCGTGACTACGACTTGGACTTGTACAAAGCTCGTCATTTAATTGAAAACTTCTTTGCTAAACTCAAACAGTACCGGGCGATCGCAACTCGCTATGATAAACGGGCAATCAACTTTCTAGGTGCAATTTATCTGGCTGCTTCTGTCATCTGGCTCAATTGATGACACGCCCTAAGTTAGCACCTTAACGCCTTTATCTTTAATGGGGAAGTTTGGAGAGTTATCAGAAAATGTAGTTAGCAATGATGTAGTCATTGATTGCTCTAGAAAAGCTGCGATTATTCCCAAAATTATTTATGGGGGAACTCAAAATTGGCTTAGGTATTTAGGCAAGACTCCTCATTACCCGCTATTCCTCCCTACCCTACTAACAGTTGAGGGTGAGGACTCCCGCGACACGTTGAAATCGACTACCTTAAGTTACTAAAGTACTTTGCAACACAACCGAAGCAGCTACCTCCAGCCTTGAACGATCGCGCCGCCGAAAATGCTTCGATTCACCTCGCTGGTGAAGATGCTATAGGGAAAGGCGGGATCAAGGGCACTGCTCTCGTCCAGCGTCTGGATCTGTTCCGGGGTGAGGCGGATGTCCAATGATGCCAGATTGTCATGCAGTTGATCGAGCTTACTGGCACCCAGAATCGGCGAGGTAATGCCAGACTGCGCCAAAACCCAGGCAAGGGCGACCTGCGCCAAGGGGCGATCGACTTCCTCTGCCACCGTTCGCAGGGTATCAAGGACGCGCCAGTTACGATCGGTGAACATCTGGTTCCCGAAAGGATTGGGGCCAATCAGCCGTCCTTGACCGCTCGCCCCCGCCCCCTCGCGCTCGTACTTGCCAGTGAGGAAACCGGCAGCAAGGGGACTCCAGGCACAGATGCCGAGACCGCATTCACGGGCGGTGGGCAGATGTTCGCACTCAATGCTACGTTCAACGAGCGAATACGCCAGTTGCATGGCGATGGGCCCAGGAATGTTATGCGCTGTGGCGATCGCGGCTGCCTTGGCAGTGTACCAGGCTGGTACATTTGAGAAGCCGAAGTAGCGGATCTTGCCGACGCGCACCAGGTCGCCGAGCGACTGTAGTACTTCTTCAACAGGCGTCACCATATCCCAGGTGTGCATCCAGTACAGGTCAACGTAGTCGGTACGGAGGCGGCGCAGCGAACCCTCAAGCGCCCGATGCATGTTCTTACGTCCGTTGCCGCCCGCATTCGCGTTACCCGGTTCGCCGCCGTGAAAGCTGAACTTGGTTGCAAGCACTAGTTGGTCGCGCAGGCTGCGATCGGCGATATAGCTACCAATCAGTTCCTCGCTGCGACCCTTGGCATACACATCGGCGGTGTCGATGAAGTTGCCGCCAGCATCGACATAAGCATGGAAGATGGACTCAGAAACCTCATCGGGCGCACCCCATCGCGGGGTGCCGAAGGTCATGCTGCCGAGGGTGAGCGGGCTGACGATCAAGCCGGAGTGTCCGAGAATGCGGAAGGCGGTAAGGCTGATAGGTTTCTTTTCTGGCTGAAACAACAAAGTCGATGAAGAGTACTGAGTTAAAAGTGCTGAGTGCTGAGTAAGAAGAGGAGTACTGAGTACTCAGAATGGTAAAAGTGTCTTGTATGTGTCAATCAAGCTCATGACGCAAAGAAGGGACACAGAAGTGATGTCTTCAATACCTAGAAGGCGCTGGCTGTCGGGCGGACAATGACTTCGTTGACATCGACATCATCTGGTTGAGACACAGCAAATAAGACAGATCGGGCGATCGCCTGAGGGGTGAGGGCAGTTTTGCGGAGTTCTTTCAAGAAGCCTTTAGCTGCATCATCCGTGATATCAGAGCCGAGTTCGGTCTCAACTACGCCAGGGGATATGATGGTCACGCGAATGTTCTTCGATTCCTGACGCAGCCCTTCAGATATTGCCCAAACAGCGTATTTTGTCGCGCAATAAACTACGCCAGTAGGTGCCACCATGTGTGCGCCGATCGATGCAGTATTGATAAATTGTCCGCCGCCTTGTGCTTCCATTATCGGTAGACCAGCCGCAATGCCGTTCAATACGCCACGGATATTTACATCAATCATGGTGTCCCACTCCTCAACTTTCAGGGCATTCATTGGGGACAAGGGCATCACGCCTGCATTGTTATAGATGACATCGACGCGACCAAATTTGTCTAGTGCAAAGTGGATGAATGCTTTCACATCCTCGCGATCGGTTACATCCACTGCTTTGAATTCTGCGCTGTTTCCCTGCTCGCGGATCTCTTTGACAATCGCTTCTAGCTTTTCTGTACGCCGTGCCCCCAGAACTACCTTTGCACCGTTTTGAGCAAGTAACTTCGCGGTGGCTTCACCGATGCCACTACTGGCTCCAGTAATAACAATGACTTTGTTTTCTACGTTTAACATGATGACTGTCCTTGCTGTTGAGGTTGATTTGACTTAGAGAAACATGCCTCTAGAGACTTCAATGAAGAGGCAGGGGGCACCCATTGACGAGTTATTAACAATCACGCCCGATCCCGTGACTAAAGCAATTTTTGCCTTGTCTTTTTTCATTGCCTCATCCTTTCAGCCTTGTCTTTCAGCATAGGTTCATCATAAGGTTGAAAAGCTTTTCCCTAAATACATAAACCTCGCAGATGATTGCCTAATCCTCTCAAATCAGGCGTTGGCAAGGGAGAAATATTCTCTATAATGAGCGTATGAGGATGGTATCAGTCAGGAATTGAGTATGGTGATTGAAACACTCAACTATGAAGCGGCAATCAACAAGTGTGACGAACTGGCAGCATTAGTGACTCGGCACACTGACGGTAAGGGGAACGGTGTTCATGCAACGGCAATTAATCAGTTAGAATTCATGCGGGAATCTGATACTTCAGCCACAATGCAGGGGGTCACCGAACCGATTCTCGGCATTGTCGTTCAAGGCAAAAAAGAAGTGTTGCTAAATGAGGAAACCTATGGGTATGGTGTGGCTCAATATCTAGTGGTGTCGGTGGATTTACCGCTCTGTGGATGTGCGATCGAGGCGACACCTGCGAAGCCGTATCTAGGATTTAAGCTAGATTTAGACCCCGTTCAACTCTGTGACATTATTGCTCAAACTAACCCAGGCATGGGTAAGAAAGAAAACTCGGTTAGAGGCTGGTTCATCAGCGATGCCGATCCATCGTTGATTGATTGTGCTATCAGGCTGACACGGCTTTTGGACACACCGCAGGATATTCCATTCTTAGCACCAATGATCGTCCGCGAAATCTACTACCGTTTGCTAATTGGTGAACAAGGTGAAGCAGTTCGCCAAATTGCCACATCGGGCAGCAATATGCAGCGCATTGCTGAAGTGATAAAACTTATCAAGGCTGATTTTACAAAGTCACTGCGGGTTGAGGATCTAGCTCTTCAAGCCAATATGTCTCCTTCCTCGTTCCATCGCCATTTTAAAGAAGTCACCTCCATGAGTCCGCTGCAATATCAAAAGCAATTAAGACTATTGAAAGCGCGTCACCTGATGCTTGCCGAGAATGCCGATGCGACCCGTACTGCCTATCAGGTGGGGTATGAAAGTCCTTCACAGTTTAGTCGCGAATATTCTCGGATGTTTGGTGCGCCTCCTATGAAGGACATTGAACGATTACGAATAGCTTGAGCAAAGACTGTGAGTTCGCTACAGCAAACATCCAGACACATAGCTTTTAATTTATAAGAAGTAAGTTGATCAATATAAATTTGTGTATGAGAGCCAAATGTTAAAAGAACTTCACCTCCAACAAGTTGGTCCTGCTGCCCATTTTGATGTCGCATTTGCCGATAGGCTCAATATATTTACAGGTGATAATGGTTTAGGTAAAAGTTTTTTACTTGATATTGCATGGTGGGTGATGACTACAAAATGGGCAGAGCAACCAGCGTACCCACAGCGAGTCAGAGGTGAAAATCCACAAATTACAGCCGTAGTTAGCAATAAAAAAAATATAAGAGAGTATCAGAGCCAGTTTGATTTTTCTGAACAGCAATGGCGTAATTTACAAATGCCTCCTTTATTAAAAGAAGTAGTTATTTATGTGCGGGTTGATGGTAGTTTTTCCGTTTTTGACCCTGCTCGCCAACGCGATATTGCTTATAATTTTAATCCAAATACACTTTGGAATGGATTAAAGTCAAAAGGTAAAGTTATTTGTAATGGTCTAATTCAAGATTGGGTTACATGGCAGAATCAACCCAATAAATATCCATTTGAACTCTTTTCTAATGTTATTAAAAAACTTGCACCTCACCCTTCCGAATGGATAGAAGTGGGAGAAACAACGCGAGTTTCTATTGAAGACGTGCGCGATATTCCTACAGTTAACCTACCTTACGGGAATGTTCCTGTCACTCAAACATCAGCCGGAATGAAGCGTATTTTGGGACTAGCTTATTTACTAGTGTGGACTTGGTACGAACATAAAAAAGCTTCAGAACTGCGACAACAAAAGCCAGTAAATCAGATAGTTTTACTAATTGATGAAATTGAATCTCATTTGCATCCTCGTTGGCAGAGGGTGATTTTACCAGCTATTTTATATGTGGTGACAGAATTACAACCCAGGATGAAGATACAGGCTTTAGTAACTACTCATTCTCCACTTATTCTTGCTTCTTTAGAGCCAAATTTTCATGAGCAAGAAGATCAACTATTTTTATTTAAATTACAAGATAGAGAGGTTAGCCTTGACGAAGTACCTTGGTCAAAACAAGGGGACATAGTTGGATGGTTAACCTCAGATATTTTTGGACTCAAACAAGCCCGTTCCAAAGAAGCAGAAATCGCAATTGAAGCAGCAGAGGCTTGGATGCGTGATGATGATATGAATGCGTTTCCAGAAAATCTGAGAATACCAACACAAATTCATCAGGAACTTCAAAGAGTTTTACCAGGACATGACCCATTTTGGCCCCGTTGGATAGTTACAACGGAGAAAAGAAATTCTGGATTATCAGGGGTATAACACAGATGATGCCATTTAATCCTCCTCCAGAACCACCTGATTTTGATAAAAAAGTGCGACAAACAGGAAATGCTTGGTTGGCAAAAAATCCAAACCCTAAAAAAGGAACCAGAGATTATTGGTCGCCTTTCAAAAGTGATTTAGCTGATGGATTTAATAATCTGTGTGGCTATAGCGTTATGTATGAACCAGTTGGTACAGTAGATCATTATCGCAGCCGTGAAAATTATCGCAATTTAGCTTATGAATGGAGCAATTTACGCTTTGCTTCTGCTTGGATAAATAGTAGTAAAGGTACGCTTGATGACCAGGTACTTGACCCTTTTGATTTGGGAGAAGATTGGTTTGAAATTTTACTCCCTTCCCTACAATTAGTATTAACAGATAAAGTTCCTCCGCAACAACGTCAAAAGGCGCAATTTACTTTGGAACGGTTGCGGTTACGGGATGATGAAAGAGTCTTGCGCCAGCGTCAACAATGGTATCAACTTTATTTGGATGGGGATTTGACTCTACAAGGATTAGAAAAAAAAGCTCCTTTGATAGCGCGTGCGATAAAGAAACAGCAGAAGGCTATTTCTCAACAATAATAATGGGTAAAAGTCCGATGAACTTGTCACAGACTATTAAGTAGCACATCGCGTTATATATTTCTGTTAGAGCAGTTTCTTACCAAAAGAGTTATTTTTCTATTTTTTTAACTCATATATACAAACGTGCTTGCATTCTCAACAGGCAGTATGTAACTTGGCAAGTGTGCAGTTTATTAGGACATGAACTGAAATTGAGTTGTATTTGAGTTGAGCTATACCTGTACTAAACTGACATGATTTGTAAATTATTTTTTAATCTACAAACAGTTTTACAAGGTGCTAGTTTAATTCCCTTTCAATTGATGAAGTCTTTCAGTTGGAATAGAGTTTGATGATATGTGAGAACGTTATTTACACCCAGAAAACACTTGCCGAAAGATATGGGATTTCTATTGCTGCTTTACAGCGGTGGTATCCCTATGCTGGTATAGTTAAACCCCGAAAGCGGGGAGGATATTTTGATGCAACAACAGTCGAGATTGCCGACATTTTCTATGTTGCTATCAAAATTCGGCGGTTGACTTGTGAGGAATATTTACAGCAGGTAATTCCTGCTGGTGGCTTAGATGCTTATTTACAAAAAGTCAATGACGTAAGCCTTTATGATTTTTTGACTAAGCATATATCTGATGAAGAAAAAAATAACCCAATTGTGCAAGCAGTAATTAGGAGAATTGAGCGAAATGAAGCATATCAACAAAGTGGCAGAGACTTTGCAGGTGTCGCCTGATGTAGTACGTACCTGCTGTCGGTTGTTAGATTTAGCTTTGCAGCCAAATGATACGCTTGACGAAACTGTTGAGCAGCAATTGGTTCAACTCAAAGAGATAGCCTCTCGTGAAGGTATGTCCCTTGAAGAAGCTGCCCAGCACTTGATTGCAATGCGCGATCGCAAATCAGAAGTAGGCGAACATAAGTTCGACAAGCGCGAGTACATCAAACAGCGATTTGGCGTAGACCCAGAACAAGCTTCCCCCGACAGCTTTGTAGGAATACTTTACCGAGATGCAGATAGGGGTATTCAGTTAGGGGAATTACGCCATAAGGTGGTGCTTGAATCTTCGACACTTGCTCTAGAAGAATTTGTTTTTCATGGCAGCAGTTTACTTGGTGAAGGTGATACTTCCGTTCCTGCTGGTTACGATGAAGCGCAAGAGCGAATTAACTCGCGCATCGATAACGATTTTTTCGGCAAAGTGAACTGGGGGGAAGAGATTCATCCACTGTTAGTCGGTACATCGACACCGCAGCCGAGACAGTTGAAGTCCTCGCAGCCGAAAACCGGGCAATCTCCGAAGAAATAATAGCTCAAATGCTACCTATCTGCTATCAAATACGGGATGATAGTTTACTCAACTTGAGAAAGACATCTACCCAGGCAGTTGGTATAAATTTACTTTCGGTAGTAGCTGGTACTGTTATTGGGACGTGGGTAGCAGTCCCCCCAACTCAAGAGAGACAGGAAATTCTGAGTATTCAGCCAATTTTGATTGGTGTGGGTATAGGTGAATTAGTTGGTTTGATTCTGGCGCTAGTAATAATTTGGTTTACCAGGGACGAACAAAAAACCTAATTAACCTTTCAAAATCAAGGGAATTACTCATTTTAGTCGCATTATTGCCAGGGAGCAGTTATGAGTGCAGCATTTGACTTTTTGGTTAACACGGCAGGTGGTTTGTTGATGAACCTGGGTGTTTCTGGGATGGTGGGACAATTATTGGGAGTGGGGGCGACCCTTGCCTTGCATCCTCTGTTGCTACTTACTGGGATAGTTGTCGGTGGTGCGGGAATTGCGATCGCGCGAGAGTTAAACAAGCGCCCTCAGTTGCAGTTGGTTGTTGATAATACATGAGGGGTAAATTATGTTTACTCCTACACCTGTGCGAAATAAACAGCCAAGTCGCAGAAAGAAAAAGGTAAATGTTACCCTGTGGACGGTTTGTTCAACTGTTAGTGCGCTGTCTGTTATTGGGGCGGTTGCATTGATGGTTGGATGGAAGCAACAGGTTCCAGGTAATCAAATATCGGAGGTACAGCAGGTAAAGGCGCAAGTTTCCCAAATTCGGGAAGTGTACTTAGAAAAGCTTTCTCGTACTGACTACAATATAGACCATCTTTCCAGTTACTCCTCAGTAGAAGGTGCGCCTACTCTTACAGGCTGGCGACAGTTGGCGGCAGCATTATGGGGACAGCAATTGCGAGGTGAAATATCCAGAATGCAGGCTAATGAGAAATCTGGGTTTTACCGCCTTCACTATATGCCGGCACTGGAGATAGTTAAATTCAACTCGCTGGATGTTTTACTAGAAGCGGCTTCTGGAAATAATACTTTTTATTGGGGATACCGCAAAACCGACGGTACGAAAGTTGAGGAGAAGATACCAACTGGGGCGGCTGCTGTTTTGATTTTGGGTAAATTAGAGGCAATTGATTACGCTCAAAACTTGGAATCTCAACCATCGGTTGATCTGAATCAAATGCTAATTCAGATTAAGAATGCTCAAGAACCATATTCTCTTGCACAGGCACAGCTGTTACGAGCGCGGGGGTATTTAGACCCAGTAGAGCAGATGGCACAGGTGGCAGACATCCGCGAGAGAATACACCAACGGGAGGAGCAAAGGCGGATGTATATCCAACAAATGAAGAAGCAATTACCTCAGCCAGTTCCTAATAAACAGCCTGTTAATAAATCGAGGGGATGATGTCATGTATGTCAAGTTTGCTGCTGCGATAATTTGCATAGCTTTGTGTTCGCTCAACGTTGTAGCGGCAGTCAAACGTACCCCTATTCGTACTACCCTCGAAGGTTCAACTCGCACAACAGTTGAGATGATGCCATCTCCAAATTCAGGAGTGCATTGGATGAGTGCAGTTATATTTCTGGCTGGGTTTGCTTGTTTTTTGGGCTGGGGAATTTCTGACTATAACAATGCAATTGAAGAAACAGATGAACTGTCTGATAAATTGCCTAATCTCAGCAATCAACAACTTTATGTTAGTGTTTCTGATACTGATATTCAACCTTCTTTAATCCCCCCGGTTTCACCTTCTTCTGGGATGAGATTAAATAGCGAGTTCTCTGCTAAGAATGTAGTCCAATTTTCTCCTCGTTCTAGTATTTCTGGATTAGGGCGAGTACATAGTAGTCAGTTTATTAAAGATGGAGTGCAAAATCAACCTGGAATGTTATCTCCAGAAGAGTTTTACGCCCAACTTCAGGATGAAGATTTTTGGGAAGATACTAACTCCCAGGTAAATGATAAACCCGCCAGCTAGTTACTTAATTTGAGGTCATATTATGAGCAGAAATCAGCGCCGCAACTTTGATGTTGATTATTCTGAAGGTGGAGCAATTGTGCCTGCAAACCGCTTGCAAAACATGTTGCAGCAGGTACAGCAACAAGGAGGAATAGTAAATCAACAACCTAATATTTCTCCTCTGACTACTTATGATACTCAACCTGTTGAGGTTAGGTATATTAATGCACCTACTGCCTATAAACCGAGGGTTCCTCAGATAGAAATTCCCTACATCGAGACTTGGAAAGCACATCGGCTGCATCCGCAAAACCCCTGGAGATTTGGCTGGTATCCAGTATATTTTTTATCGGATGTAATTAAATCTCCTGTGGGTGTAGCTGGCGTGGGAATTTGGTTGTTAATAATGCTGTTGAATTTTTTCCTAAATGGTAGTTACACCGGGCCAGGGTATGCGTCTGGGAAGAAGATTGAAGTTGTACCCAAGGAAGTTCCTTCTTTTGCCCTGCCTGTGGTTAAGCAGTTGGAATAATGTGGGTAAAGGCAATTTTTTGGTTCGTACTGCTGGTATGGATTGCAGATATTTTACAACCGGGATATTTGCAGTTTTATAACTGGCGTAATGCTGTGGCATTGGTACAAAAGCTTCAGTTTTCATCGTCAGCTGTTGTACCCACTGCCACACCTGGCGTGAATACGTTTTCTACTCCTGTTCCTACACGGTATTCCCCTAAAGTTAGGGAACCTGCAACATCTGGGGATGGCCTAAATTCTCCTGATTGCCGTGTGGCTAGGAATGATTTTGAGGAAGTATTGAGTACTGCAAGGATTGGTTGTTGGCAGGTTTCTCCTGCTAATGCGAAAAGGCGTTGAGGGAATGCGAATAATCTTTGAAACTGACGGTAGCAAGGAGGTTAGTAATTCGACTGTAACTAATTTGGATGAGACGGTCGATACTAGTTCGAGTGGAAATTGGAGATATGCGATCGCAACCTCAGTTGTCATTGCAGCTATGGTCATTCCCCAGGTTTCTGGATGGATTGAATCTCAACTGTTAGTTAAATCTCTCCAAGGTCTAATATTACCAAAAACTATTCGTAGTAATCAGGTTTTAAATAACGGTCGAATTGCCTTTCCTACTGCGGCTGGTACTCCTGTAACTAGTGAGTTTGGTTGGCGGACACACCCCATTACAGGCGATCGCAAGTTTCACGCGGGGATTGATTTTGGTGCAGCCAAGGGTACGCCAATTTATGCGATTGATGCTGGTCGAGTAGTTTTTGCAGGCGACAAGGGTGGTTATGGCAAAGCGGCTGTTATTCAGCATCAGGGAAGTTTATCTACTCTGTACGGTCATGCCAGTCAGCTGTATGTACAGCAAGGACAACAAGTTGTGCGTGGACAGATGATTGCAGCAGTAGGTAGTACGGGCTTTTCGACGGGGCCGCATTTGCATTTTGAAGTTCAAGTTAATGGTGTAGCGCAGAACCCCCGTCCTTATTTACAAGAATATTTAGCTAATCGTTGAAGTTATTTAACTATTGGCAAGAAAAATGCAAATTGTACCGATTTTTATATCAGGTGTAGTTGGTGCAGTCTGCTCTGTTGCATTTTCTTATGGAGTAGCTTCACTGCCATGTGGGTTGGTATCAAAGGGTGCAGATACTGTTTGTCAGGTGCGTAGTTTTGGTAAGGCACTTGATAGTTGGAAATTTGGGTTTATTGTTGGTGGTTTGGCTGGGTTTATTTTGAGTCCTCGCCATCAATTTATATCCCGTTTTAAACCCATTCATCTGTCAACTACTTCCTTAATTACTTTGGGTATTTATTTCTCAATTTATCAAAGTACTGGTGTTTCTTCATGGTCGTCAAATAGTTTAACAGGAAGAGTTAGTACAGGTTCTTACTCACTACATCCTTATTCACCACGGTTGAGTGCTTTTTTAGCAACAATTCGTTGGGCAGAAACAGGAACCAGTGAGCTAGAAAGTTATCGCAAGTTAGTATTTAATGGAACTTTTAATAATTTTTCTACACACCCGTTAAAGAAACAGTGCGCTCCTATTAATGGTAAAAATATTTGTTCAACTGCGGCTGGTGCTTATCAAATGTTGGATAAAAGTTGGTATGATCTTCAGCCAAAACTAAACTTAAAAGATTTTAGTCCAGCTTCTCAGGACAAGATGGCAATTGAATATATTCGTCGTAATAATGCGTTAAGTGATGTTGAAGCAGGAAAGTTTGATACTGCTGTATGTAAAGTAGGTAGAGTTTGGGCTTCATTTCCTTGTAATAATTACAACCAAAATGCTAAGTCAATAGATCAACTAAGAACTTTTTATCAGCAGCAATTACATAAGTTTAAAATTGCTAGGAGGTGACAACTTAGTGATGTTATCACCATACAAAGACAATAATGGTAATATTGAAGTTCAAAAACAACAGCTTTTGACTGCAATTGTGCAGGCCAAACAAGATGGTTTGGGCAATGAAGAGATTATAGAATATGTAAAGGAAGCTTTACCTAACGCAATGGTTTCTTATGCTGAAACTGTTTTAAAACAGATTGATTTTAGAGCAAAATTATCACATCCAGTTGTTGAATTTGATTTAGATTTTTTATTTCAGGTAATATACGAATCAGTAATTGCAGGTACAGACGATGAAGAGATATTATCAATATGTGCAGAAAACTGTACTTTAAACCAGTATGAATTTGTACGTTATGCACTTGAGTATATTCATCTCAATCGAATGCCATCGCAGTGGGAGCAAAATAACGTATATCAAAAAATGATTGAAATAGTTAATATATCACCTATTGAATCTTTATTTGAATATATTGAATCAATCAAAAATATTTATCTTAAGCAGATTGGATATGAAGTAGTTCAAGAGAACCTTTATAATTTATTTTTAAACAATAAACCAATTAGTTACTTTACTGATTTAGCTAATAAATCTAGAGATAACTGCATTAAAAACTATTGCTGTCGAACGGCAGTGCTTGTTGCGCGTGCCACGCATAAGCCGATAGCTTTAAAGCAGGCGGTAGATGGTTCAATTATTTTAAGAGAACCTAAATATTTAGATAGTGATATTGCTACTAATGAGATTGTTGGTTCAAGTATTTTAACTATGGGGCAAGCAGGAAAACTATTAGTTGATACCTTAGAGGATTTTAATATTAATGCTAAGTATGTTGATGCTAAAAATGGTCCTACTTTTAACCGTATTAGGGTAAAACTAGGACGGGGTGTTAGTTACAAGAAAGTAGAAGACATCGGTAATGACTTAGTACAGCAGCTTGGTGAAGAGTTAGGCTTGAAAGTTGCGCCAATGGTGAGTGTAGTACCTGGGGGAGTTGTATTTGATATACCCCGGTTAGACAGACAATTTGCCTATTTCTGCAATTACTTTACTTTTGAGGGCGAACCTGACATTCATTCGGTATCCATCCCCGGTGGTGTTGATGTTGATGGCACTTATGTCGAAATTCCCCTTTATAGCGACAACGTAACCCATATCTTGGGTGGTGGGCGGACGCGGGGTGGAAAGTCGCAGTTTGAGAAAGCAGCAATCTTGTATTTAGTGCGGCGATATCCCCCTTCTGTTGTTCGGTTGGCACTTTCAGATGTTAAGCGCGTGACATTTGGTAAATTTGACGGGCTACCTCATCTTGTAGCGCCAGTTGCACGTGATGCAGAGTCTACCGCTAACTTGCTTGATTACTTGGTGGAAGAAATGGAATTGCGCTACCAGGAATTTGAGCGCCACAGCAGTATTGAAACGATCGCACATTACAATCTACGGTTTGCACCTGATTTTGTCATGCCGCGAGTGATTTGTCTAATTGACGAGTGTTTTGATCTACTTTCTGATGATAACTACTGCGATCGTATTGAGACTGCGCTGATGAAGTTGCTTGCAAAAGCGGGTGGTGCAGGGATTCACGTACTTTTATACACCCAGCGACCTGATAAGAACGTGATTGATCCGTTGATTCGCTCAAACTTTCCAGCCAAGACAGCCTTTGTTACGACCCGCCCTGAAGACAGTTGTATTATCCTTGGGGACGATAAAGACAAGCGTGCAGTTTATTTGCTGGGATATGGAGATTTCTTGTACAAAACAACTGAGGTGATGCGACTCCAGGCGCTTTATGTAGCTGATGATGAAGACCCTGAATACTTCCAGCAATTACTTCTAGAAGCTAAAAATCAAAACGACCCCTACACAGCTTGGCAGTCTGGGTTAGACTTTGATGAATTTGTCGCTAGTTTGTACGGCGAGCGCAATAGTAAGGACATAGGTAAATCTAAAGCTACTGCTGTTATTAAAACTAAACAGCATAAAACTGATTTTGAGGGCAGTTTTAACTTTAAGGTACAGCTTGACGAGGAAGCAAGAAACTCAATTTTGAATTTGCATCAAAAAGGCTATCAACTTGATGAAATTGTCAAAGCGGTATTCAATTTATCCCGTCAAAATGGTAGGTCATACAAGAAATTTAGAAACGTTGTTGAGGAATTTTTAAATAGCTTTAAAGAGGCTGAAGAAGATGATATTTGAATTAACGATGCCTTTACCTCCTAGTATGAACGAGATTATTAACCAGGCACGGTCAGGTTGGCAAGCCAGCGCTGGAGTTAAGAAGTACTGGACAAAGTTAATTGGTGAATTTGTTCGAGAATGTGAATTTTGTTTAGATGGTGCAGTTTGGATTGAATTTCATTGGTATCTCAAAAATTTTGGACGAGATAGCGATAACGTAGCTGCTGCCGCCAAGTTTATTATGGATGGTCTGGTTACAGGACGAGCAATTCGTAACGATAACTTGACAGTTATCCAATCGCCTGTACTTCATTATTATCATCGCAGTAGTGGTGATGACGGTGTGCTGTTGAGACTTTCACAATCACCTGATTTTCTGTTAGATAATTTTATTGTATCTAACCAATTTTCCCGAAATAGCTTAGAAAAGCATAGTCAAAAAATTACATATTTAGTGTCAATTTAACTTATGAAAATATTGGATTTAAAGGATGACGATAATGTTACGTTATAAAGATTACCGTCAGTTAATCGATCAGGTAAATGCAGGCAAGAATATTAACCTATGGGGCAAGCCAAATATTGGTAAGACTCTTACTGTTAAAAACTGTTTACTCAAGGATATTAATTTAGAGTCTGTTTACCTCAATCTTGAATATCCTTTTAGTGTAGATCATCTATTCAACGTTATTCCTATTAGCTTCAGCCTTTACTACCAGCAGTGTTGGCAAAATATAATAAGCAAATTATCTGATGGTTATAATAGGCTGCTGGTGATAGATAATTTTGATAGATTGCACTTTGTTAGCAATACTTTTAGCCACGATTTATTTCGATTACAACAGTTAGCTCAATTAGAAAACTTTTCTTTAATATTAATATCTCGGATGCCGCTAGAATATTTCCATTTTTCAGGTTTTGCTAACTATTTTGAAAAATTGGAATTGAACGAAACTAATACTTGGACTTTTGGACATTAGATATGTGGCTTAGAGATATCGTTTTTTGGTGATATCCGCTCCGGGTGGAATGTTGGTTTAAGCAATAAAGCAAGTTCGACTCTTGCTATCACTATTGAGGATGAAACTACTGCCGATACTGAAAATTAACCAGGACGAATCTATTAAATAGTTTTGGAGTTGTTAAATAGAGTAAGGGGTAGGTTAGTAGTGTAGTTCTCAGTAAATCCCAATCCTTGCCGGGGCGAGAGTAATTAAAAACCTTGTAACCTTATATCTTTAGCTGATTTATTAGCTTTACTTATGTTGTAAGTCCAACTGAGCGATTCAATTCAACAAATGGGGGAAGAGCTGGTTGTTGAGATTGTTGACCTCATAGGGGCGCAAGCATGAGCGCCCCTACCCCTATCTCTGCTTCACAGCCTGCACCGCAGCATCAGCATTAACTAAACCACGACCGAAGAAATACTCTTGGGCTGACACTGGTTTCGCCTTTGGGAAAATACCGGAAGGTCGTGAAACAGGAGCATCTACAACAGTTCCAAAACCGACTTCTTTTTGCAAACGATAGCGATTAGCATCCGCTTTAGAAAGCTTAAGTCCATCATAGGTAGCAGTCTTATTGAGAATTGAGACAATTTCCTCCCGGCTCAAACGCCGTTTTGGGTCTTCTCCCTTCATTAGGGCCACTACTCCCGATATAATGGGAGCCGAGAAAGAAGTACCTTGTACCTGAACATACTTACCTAATGGGTCTAACGCTACACCCCAAGCGTAATCTGGTACAGACATTCCCTGCCAAAAACCATCCAACCAAGTGCCGCCTGTCGTTAAAATTCCACCACTAAGACTATTTTGGATTTCTCCGCCGGGTGCGACTAGATCTAACCCACCCCCGTAACTGCTGTAGAAGGTGCGATTTCCTGTCATATTTGTGGCACCTACTGATATAACACCTGGAATACCTGCTGGGAATCCGACCCCATCCAGATTTTCATTGCCAGCAGAAGCAACAATTACCAAATTCCGATGAGCATCCAACACATCAAAAATTTGCTCGGTTAATCCCTCATCAGGAAGTAAACCACCCAAACTCATATTAATGACATCAACATTTCTACTGGCAGCATAACCAATTGCTTCTGATAAACTTGCCGTATTAATCGCGCCACGTAAGCCAAAAACCCGCACTGGCAAGATTTGGGTATCAGGAGCAACTCCAAGAATACCTGCTTTATCTTCCGAGTTGGCAGCAATTATACCCGCAGCCCAAGTACCGTGAAACTCACTACCAATTTCAGTCCGAATTAGATTGCGAATGCGATGAGCAATTTCACTGGCAGAAGCTTTAGGGTAACGTTGTTTCAATGTGTCGGAAAGCTGTTGATATTTCTTCAATAATTGGTCAGATGGTAATTTAAAAGTGTCCTGAAATTCTGCTTGGATCTGTGCTAGTTCTTGGGAATTCAAGCGTGTATCAGGGTCGCCTTCACCTTGACTGGAAAAATCCCAGCCATATTCCTCACCAGGTAATTTATCGGGGCGATCGCCAGATTTGTATGTATTCTTCACCAAGTCGGGGTGATCCCATTGAATCAAGCTATCAATTACCGCCACTACAACCCCACGTCCGCCATTGCTTTTGTTCCAGGCTTCTGTAGCGCGAATATCAGTACGCGCTAATAGCTGACCCCGCCGAGGAGTACTATTTAAATGCCATTGCAAGGGCAACAAGTTGGAAGAAATAGGAGTATCTTTTGGTTGGGGTAACTGTGCCAACTGCTTTTGTAAGTGTTCAGCAGCGTGAGGAGTTTCTGGTAAATTTGCTGCTGTTGCCAGCAGTTGCGACATTTGATCTGAAGTCGCTTGAATAAAATTTGGTGTAGCTGACTGCACTCCTGCTACTTGAGTTAGTTGATTAGCCACACTCAAAATTTCAGTGCCAGATACTGACTTAGAACGTACTAAGTAGCGATTTTTGCTAAATCTCAACGGGCGAAGTACTTCTAAATCGTGGCGCAGCAGGATAATTTGCCTTTGACTCTCAGACATCTCACCCTCGAAACTAATTACAATCTCGTTGGGTAGGACAATAACTTGCTCAGATTCTTTTTCCTGAGATGCTGCCTGTGATTTCCGGGACAAAATAGGTAGCATTTCTTTTACGTAAGGCTGTTTTTGAATCTGCTGTTGAACTGTATTGAGGGAAGCACGAGTGCCAGAAGGTAAGTTAACCAGGGCGATGTTTTCTCCCAAAGGTTTAACATCTACATCAACGCTATGATGATTACTGCTAATGCTTCGAGTATTGCCACTACCATCACGTCGTAAATCTTGTTGCAGCTGCAAGTATAAAGGTTGGATAGACCGAGAGCGCGTATTCGCTTTAAAGCTGACAGCCACGGTATCACGGCGCAAATGGAGCGGAATTTTTTGACCGTAAAATGTATAAAATAATTCATCTAATGTTTGTGCCTGCGCGAACTCACGGTATTGCTGAGGGAACAGAGAAAAACTGTTAGCACTGAAAAAACAACCTGCCAAAATAAGACTGGAGAGAAAACGTTTCATAACTGCGAACGTTGAATTAATTTTGCTAGATATGTGTATTTCTCAGGATTTGGAGGATATGCAATTTTTCAGGAGCATAGTTAGGTTGCACAGAAATAACCTGTGTCCAATCGCAAAATTGCATAAGGTCAATTTGCTCAGAAATACTAAAAGGTGATGGTCAAGATAACTGTTAAATCAGGTACTCAGTATGAAATCTCGAAAAATGGCTGGACTTGTGTTAAGGAGCATTAGCAATGTGAAAATTAACAATAACCAATAAATAAAAATACTTATGGGCGATGCTTCAAGATATTGGACATTGGTAAGGATTGATGCGGGAGGGAACCGTAAAATTCAAGAAATACCTGCTGCTAAGTCATTTTACGCGCAAGTGTTTGATCGGTTAGCAGAAGATGATGATGTACCAGATGGGGACATCCACCGTCAATTGCTACATTTGTATCGTCACAGTTCTGACGATACCGTTTTGCTAGCGGAACGTTGTTTGCTTTGCTTTCTATCTTGGATTCTAGAGCAAGGGTGTATGCAATTAGAAAGGAAATTTGGTCAAAACCATAATTTTAGTTGCAGCGATTTGTTCCCTTATGTCCTGGATGATGATGGTAAATTATCAAGAGCAGGTTCCTATGAATGTTTCTCTCGACAAATTCTCCAGAGTTTCGATTCGCAGCAAGGTAGTCTGACTACTTGGGCGATGATGAAGGTAAAACAACATCCTGAATTGAATAGATTTTTGTTGGAATGCGGTGTTTATTTAATTAGTGATTGGGCAATTTTGAATGATACTCAACCGAAACAATTAGAGCGAATCCTGAAAGAGTTTCACCTTTTTAGTGATTTAGCAATTCAAGAAGCCCAATGTCTTTTACGAAGTTATCATGCTGTTTACCGCCTTCAAAGACTGCAACAAATTAGAAGAAAAGTTAGGAGTAAATGTACTGAACCTACTACGCAACAATTACAAGATATTGGTCAACTTATAAAAAGTGATACTGGTCGTTTATTTGACGATGTAACTGTGAGAACAATGCTGAAAAAATTGGCTACTCAATTGCGTGAATACCGAATTCATGTCCGGGGTGGTTCTTTGCCAGCAAAGTCTCTAGACGCTGTGGAAGGAGACAATTATAATTCTTTAATAGAGAAAATTCCTGCGGCTGATACTAATAACATTTTAGAAGAAAACGAGGAGCAAGCAGAATTTTTGCGGTTTTATCACCGTCAAATTCCGATTTGCTTGCAGCAAGCTTTAGCTAAAGTTACAGAATCGAGAATCAGACAATTATCACGTAAAAAGGGCGATAAAGCACAGATGTTTTTAACTGCTCTCGAACTATCTCAATGTCAAAAATTAGTCATGAAGGAAATTGCTGAAATCCTGGGTATGAGAGCGCAAGATGCGGTAACGAAGTTATTAAAGTTAAAAGACCTGCGGACTGATGTGCGACAGGAAACGTTGGTAATTTTAAGGGATTCTGTGAAAGAGAAAGCTAAAGAATATGCTGATATCCAAGCTTTGAAAAACCTAGATGAGCAATTAACAATTGTACTTTTAGAAGCAATTATCAGGATGATGGAAAATTCTGAAAGTCAATCAGGAACGATGAAAGATAATTTAAAATCTGATATGTTCGCCGAACGGTTATGTGAATATCTCCAAACTAGAAAAACAAATTAAAACAAATTTATGACAAATTTATTGAGTAATGTTTCTCCCATGTCTTACCTTGATTTTGATGCTTTACCAATTTCAGCAGTTATTCTCTCACCTGATGATATTGACCAAGCCGCAGAAATCAGCAATCAAATTACTGATGAATCCAAGCAATGGCAAATCTATCTTAATTGTTTAGCTTTATCGGCTTTTGAGCAATGGCTAGAATCAAGAGCAGAATCGCTAACTATTAATCGAGATAAATGTACAATTTTACAACCAATTTTTGCAAATTTTATTAGTAGCGTCGCTAATTTACAAGTTGGGGAATTTAAAGTCTGTTTAATTGCTACTGGTAGCCTGACTGATGAAATGGTGAGTTTACCAAGAGTTGTTGTCGATTTACCAGAGTTTATTCCTCACTTTTATGTTTTAGTGGAAGTGTTGGAAGAAGAAGAAGCAGCGAATGTTTATGCTTTTTTGCCTTATCAGGAATTGCGAGAGAGTGTACAAATAACGTCTTTACAGTCGGATTGGAATTATCAACTACCAATATCCAGTTTTGATGATAATCCAGACCGTTTATTGCTATATCTGCGATGTTTGGAACCATCAGCAATATCTTTACCTGCAATTCCCACAAATCGCACTGCGATTTTAGCAAAAATACAAAATCAATTGGTTGAATTATTACCTCAGTTACAATCACCGAGAAGGGAATTATCTGAAGTTTTAACTTGGGAACAAGCTTCTGCTGTTTTTACTAATCCGGAGTTGCTGAATTGGCTTTACACATTACAGAAACAAAATATAGCTACGGGGAATGTAGAGATGGGTAGCGCCAAGCCAGAATCGTCTGGTTATTTTGCGTCTCTACAAGATTTAATTAAATTAATTACGCAACCTGCTTTAAATGCTGGACGTTGGTTGTGGGACGAGTTGGATGATTTAGCAGCTTCGCTTTCTTGGGTGTTGTTACCAAGTTTTGCTGATGCTTCCCAAATGCGTCCAATACGTAGTCCAGAGGAAGAATTTGAGGTAATAGTCACCCAACTGCGACAAAGGGGTTTAGAAATTCCAGTACAAGGACGGGGTGCGTATCAGGATTTGCTGTTAGCTGGGATACCTCTGCGAATGTATGCTGTGACTTGGCATTTGGTATCGGAATCTGGAAAGCCTGAATGGAGTTTGTTACTAATTTTAGGCGCACCTGCTTTAAGTAGTTTACCGTCTAATATCAAATTTCGTGTCAGCGACCAAACAGGTATTTTGGACGAACGGGGATTAAATGCGGAAAGTGAAGACTTTTACATATTTACCCGTGTGGTTGGCAATTGGGATGAGAAATTTTTAGTAAGTGTAAGTTTGATGGATGACGTTGAGGTGACTTTACCACCGTTTGCATTTGATTTGGGGAGGTAGGTAGGTTTGTAGTGCTTATTTTTAGATTCAGATTCAGAAGTTTGGTTTTGAAGCCTTAGCTAGTAGTAGCTTAGTACATCTCACGATAAATGAGGTACAAATTTACTTTTGGACTGAGTAGCATCCAGTGCGATCGCTTCGCTTGCCAGAGGCATCGCAATTTTCATTTCCAGCCCCTTTTTGCATTTACCTGTACTAAGTACTGGGTGCGATACGAGATTATCCACTAGCAGAACGTGTGTGTATCGGTATGGAGGCGATCGCTTTTATAGTACTAACCAGCAAAGTATGTCAATAACTCCTCACGAGATAATTGCAACAATAGGGTATTTGTTGCGAATTTCCGGTACTCTTTGGCATTTTCTTCACAATATCTTTAATTAGCTAGCGATCGCCAGTATTAATACGGTCTACCACATCAAGGTATCGTAATTATGCTGAGGTCATTTTTAAATTTTGGCATAACCTGGTTTGTCCTCAGAAATATAAGAGATTGAGCAAACAATCTTTTGTAGTTATATAAGAGGAATAACCAATGTCTAACCGTTTGAAGAGTTTCGCTCTAGTTACTTTAGTGTTGTCACTGACTTGTGGTGTTGGGTTCGCAGCCAGCGATGTAATAGTTAGGCATACTTTGGCACAAACTGCAACAAGTTCAGATAGCAAAGCAGAAGGCGATAAGTTGTTTCAGGAAGGGGTACAGCAGTTTCGTCGTGGAGAATATCCGAAAGCATTGCAGACTTATCAACGGGTGTTGGAGATTCGGCGAAAACTGGGAGATAAGGCGGGAATTGGTCAAACGCTGAATAATATAGGTTTGATTTACAGCATTTTCCAGCAAAATGACAAAGCATTAGAAATCTTACAACAAGCTTTAACAATTCGCAGGGAAATTAAAGACCGTGCTGGAGAGGGAGAAACTTTAGATGCTTTGGGTGGGTTGTACTTTAGTTTGGAACAAGATGAAAAATCGCTCTTAACTTTACAACAAGCTTTAGAAATTCGCCGTGAGGTTAAAGATAAAGTCGGGGAAGCAATTACTCTGAGTCGAATGGGTATTACTTACAGTTTTTTAAAACAACAAGATAAAGGTTTAAAGCTTTTACAACAAGCACTAGCGATGCATAGAGAATTGGGGGATAAATACCAAGAGGGCTTGACTCTATTTAGGATAGCAGGAGCTTATGGCAATGTACATGATTATCCCAGTGCTTTGGATTGGTATAGTAAAGCTTTAGCTGTGAATCATGAAGTCGGAAATCGCGCTTGGGAAGGTAGAAGTTTACAGCAAATAGGATATGTTTATTTTAATAAAAAAGAATATGACAATGCATTGAAATTTTTCCAGCAATCATTACCGCTCATTCAAAAATCAGGAATTCGTTCTTTTGAAGCTAGTATTCTTACTAGTTTAGGAGATACTTACTTTAAACAAGAGAAATATGACAAGGCGATTGAATTTTACAAACAAGCCTTACCTGTTGCTCGTGAAGTCAAAAATAAGTCTCTTGAATCTGAGGTACTTACATCTTTAGGAGGTAGTTATAGAAAACAAGAAAAATATGACCTTGCTATAGAATTTTATCAACAGGCTTTACCATTGGCAAACAAAAATACCGAACAAGAAGCCGGAATACTTGCGCTTATTGGAAATTGCTATTTTCTGCAAGGTAAATATGACTTAGCCATAGAAAATTTACAAAAGTCATTAATAATCACTAGAGAAATAAAAAATCCGACAATCGAAGCTCAAACTCTTACTGTAATTGCTGGGAGTTACGATGCTCAGAAAAAATATGAGAAAGCAATTGAATTTTATCAACAAGCTTTAGCTCTCCAACAAAAACCACTAAATAATCGCTCTGCACAATTAACTATTCTGATGCAAATCATGAGCATCTATTTTAGAAATGCTACTGATCTCACGCTTAAAAAAGATTATTCTCCTCTAATAATTCAAGCTAATGAAGCTCTAAAATTAGCTCCAGATACTTTAAAAATTGCAAGAGAACTAAATAATACCACAGCAGAAAAACAAATATTACAAACTCAAAGTCAATCCTACTCACTCATAGGTAATTATCATCTCCAATTAAGGGAATTAGACAAAGCAGAGAAATTTATTCAACAAGGTTTAAATATTGCTCGACAGTATAAAATTTTAGATGCAGAGAGATATGCTTTATCTTTTCTCCCCAATGTTTATAAAGACCAAGGAGATATTAGCAAGGTTATTGAATTAGGTCAGAGAGAATTAGAAATTGCTAAACAACTCAAAGATCCAACTTTTGAAGCACAGGCTTTATTAAGCCTTGCCACTACCTATGGTGTTTTGGGAGATTTTGATAAAAGTATTCAGTTTTCACAACAAGCTTTAAGCAAATGGAATGAAATTGATATTCAAAAATTAACGAAGCATTATCAATCTCATGCTTATAATAAAAAGCTGTCTACTTTGTTTTTTTTGAGTTTAGTCTACAATAATATAGGAGAATATGATAAAGCTTTTGAGTATGCTCAACAACGTTTAACCTTTGCAAAAACTCTAAAAAACCCTGAATTTGAGGCTGGCGCATTGATTGCATTAGGTGATGTATATCAGAAGAAGCAAGAATTTCAAAAAGCAATTGAACTTACCCAGCAAGCTTTAAAAATTGCCAAGGAAATTAATAATATTCAATTGGAGGTAGAAGCCTTAGAAAAACTTAGTGCAGCTTCTATAGAAAAGGGAGACTATCAGCAAGCTTTGGAGTATTCACAGCAGGTTTTGCTGATAGCTGAAAAAACTAAAAATTTTAAGATTAAAATAGATGTTTTAAATATTCAACGGCAGATTTATACTAAGCAAGGCAATTATAAGAAAACTCTGGAATTATTTCAGGAGGCGTTGTCAATTGCTAAACAAAATATTGACCCATACTCTGAATGGTCAAGTCTTATAGAAATGGGATTATTCTATAAAACTTTAGGAGATGAACAAAAAAGCACTGAATATTTACAACAAGCACTTACCCTAGCTCAGAAAATAAAAAATCCTCAGAGGGAGGGAATAAGTTTATTTATTATTGCCTATAGCTATTTTGGTAAAAACCAACCACAAAAAATCATTGAATATGCAAATCGAGGTGTAGCTATTTTACCCAAAACCAAAGAAATTACAGTAGAAATTATGGGAAATCTTGTACTTGGTCTGGGCTATGGTGAGTTAAAGAACGAACAAAAAGCGATGGAAGCAGCCCAAGCTGGCTTAGAACTTGCCAGAAAGTCGAAAAATCCTAGCTATGAAAAGGATGTACTCACATTTATAGGACATTTACAGCGCAGATTTGCTAAAAAACAAGAAGCGATACAAACATATAACCAAGCATTAGCAATCAAAATTCAAGCAAAAGCTGTAGGTGCTGATTCTGGGATTTATGCTGGCTTAGGTCGTACTTTTGCTGAATTAAATCAACCTAATGAAGCAATTAAAAACTATCAAGAAGCAGTCCAGAGAATTGAAGTAGTGCGAAGTAAAGTTCAAGAAATTACACCTGACTTACAAAAATCTTTCTTCCACACAATTGTCGATTTTGATGGATTTACGCCAGCCAAAGTATATCGCCAGTATGCAGATTTATTATTAAAGCAAGGACGTACAGCAGAAGCAACGCCAATCATAGAAATACTGAAATATCTAGAAGCTCAAGAGTATTTTGGCCAAACGAGAGGAATTGATAGTACTTTAAATGATAAACAAATCGCCTTGGGTAAGGAATTAAGCCAATTAGAAACTATCCCACGAGAGAAGCGGGGCAATAAGCAACAACAGCGTATTGTTGAGTTGCGAAAAATGCAAGAAAATCTCATAAAAGAATACGGAGAGTTTGTCAAAAGTCCAGAAGTTGCAAAACGAATTGAAGAATTACGTCAACTTACTGGAGGAAAGAATTTAGACCCAGATGAACAAGCAAGAAGTTTACAAGATAATTTAAAGCGGCTACAACAAGATGCTGTAATTATTTATCCTTTGGTTCTAAAAGAGCGCTTGGAACTAGTATTACTTACTCCTTATGCTCCTCCAGTTCGTCGTACAGTAGCAGTTTCGGAAGCTGAACTTAATAAAACAATTGAAGATTTTCGTCGTGATTTGCAAAGTCCTGGTACTAATGTCAAAGTTAATGCTAATAAACTCTATCAATGGCTAATTCAACCATTAGAAGTGGATTTAGCAGAAGCAAAAACTAAAACAATTATTTTTGCTCCCGATGGAAAATTACGTTATATTCCTTTAGCCGCTTTACATGATAGTAACCAATGGCTAATTGAGCGGTTTAACATCAATAATATTACAGCCCTTAGTTTGATGGATTTAAATACAAAACCTCAAACTAAACGAGAAATTTTAGCTGCTGCATTTACAGATATCAATCGCAATGTCACTGTTCGACTTGGAAAAGAGACAGCAAAATTTAGAGGATTGAGATATGCAGGAAAAGAAGTAGATGAAATTACAGCAACTATTTCTGGAAGCACCAAACTTTTAGATAATCAATTCAATAAAGATATTGTGTATCAAATGAACGATTACTCGGTGGTGCATCTTGCGACTCATGCAGCATTTGTAGATGGAAAGCCAGAAGAATCTGTAATTGTTTTGGGTGATGGAAAATATGTGACTCTGCGAGATGTAAAAGATTGGAACCTACCCAATGTTGATTTAGTTGTATTGAGTGCTTGCGAAACTGGTTTGGGTGGTTTTGGGGATGGTAAAGAGATTTTAGGCTTTGGATATCGGATGCAACAAATAGGTGCTAAAGCTGCGATCGCATCTCTGTGGAAAGTTGATGACCCAAGCACATCTCAACTAATGCAACTATTTTACAAAAACCTCGCCACTGAGAAAATGACGAAATCTGAAGCATTACGTCAAGCGCAACTGAGCTTAATAAATGGGAATAACTCCAGTACAAACCCCGAAAGACGTGGTATTGAAGTGAATATCGGCACGTCCTCAAGAAATGAAAAGCCTCAAAGCGGTTATTCACATCCTTACTACTGGGCACCATTCATTTTAATTGGCAACGGTCTTTGAAAATTAATAGAGGTGCAATTACTTGCATCTCTGCCAACTAATAAATAATCAACCACAAATTATGAATAACTTTCATCTCAAAGTACAACGCATCGAACAAGTTTGCTTATTTGAATTAACTTGGGGAACAGCACAACGTCTCAGCGCCAAAATTACCTATCCCGAAAACCTGACATTACTCTATCAAGAATGGCAACGCACCTATCTAAGTTTTTACAAAACCTCTTTACGAGGACGGGTAGAAGATTCCGGTAGTTTTCAAGCACCAACCCTTGATTGGCACGCAAGATTAGTTCAAATAGAGGCAAAATTTTTATCTGAATTTCATAATTGGTTGCGTAGTAGCAAACTATATGAAATTCGGGCAGCAATTACTCAAGTTTCATTATTATCTGTTAATTCTCGATCTGCAAATATTAACCTTTTCTTGACTTGTGATTCTTTGGAATTAGCACGTTTACCTTGGGAAAGCTGGGAGATTTGCACGGAAGTTACCTTTGCTTTTGGTAAGATTAATATTGTACGCAGCCCTATCAATATACATCAATCAGTAGCGAAGCATAATCATAACCGTCGTGCTAAAACTAGAGTTTTGGTAATTTTAGGTGATGATACTGGTCTAAATTTTGAAGCGGAAAATAAAGCAATCCAAAAACTGAAACACATTGCTGAAATTAAATTTGTTGGATGGCAACCAGGAAAAAATATTGATGAACTCAAAGGTGAACTGAAAGAAACTATTACATCGGAACTGGGATGGGATATTTTATTATTTGCAGGCCATAGCAATGAAACAGCTTTGACAGGTGGTGAAATTTCAATTGCTCCCAATACAACTTTATCAATTAGTGAAATCATACCTTTATTAAATAAAGCCTTAGAAAATGGATTAAAATTTGCTTTATTTAATTCTTGTAATGGTTTGAGTATTGCTAATAACTTAATTGAATTAGGATTAAGTCAAGTGGCGGTGATGCGCGAACCCATTCATAATAAAGTTGCTTCTGAATTTTTGCTGCATTTTCTGCAAACCTTAGCTCAATATAAAGATGTTCAAGAAGCTTTAACATCAGCTTGTCAGTATCTGAAGTTAGAGGAAAATCTGACTTATCCTAGTGCATATCTTATTCCTTCTCTATTTCTCCATCCAGAAGCTACTTTATTTCGCTTTAAACCTAGTTTTATTGATATTGAAAATTTACAAAAAATCAGCCCATCTCGAATTGAAACTTTTGCACTTTCAGCTTTATTTATTATTAGTACACAACTACCTATACAGAACAATCTATTAGCACAACGTTTAAAGATACAAGCTTTTTATCGTCAAGTAACAGGACAAATTCAAGCAATAGAGTCACCTCCAGTTTTATTAGTACAAATAGATGAAAAATCACTTAAAGATGCAACTAAAGACTCAAAACTGTCCAGTGCAAGACAGATGAATAGAAAATATTTTGCAATGATAATTGATAAATTGCGAACAAAAGGTGCTAACATAATCGGCATTGATTATTTATTGGATCGATATCAGGGAGAAAATGATAAAATCTTAGCTGAATCTCTTCAAGCCGGGGTAAATTCATCGAATCCAACATGGTTTGTCCTGGCAGAAACTAAAGCTCTAACTGGAGAGAAATTGACAGTTTTACCTGAAATTGCTAGCCCTAATTGGACTTTACAAGGGGAAATCGAGATTTTACCTGGGTATATGCAACTCCTATCTCCGTTAGATAAATCTCAAGCATTATATTTTTCTAATTTATTAGCAATATCGCATCAATTGCAGAGATTAAAATCACAAATAACTAATATAACAAATCAAAAACAACAAGGATTGATCGCAGTTGCAGATAAGACTGTTGAAGATAATTTAAAACAGTCACTACAACCAAAATTAAATAGTAAAACTGACTTTAGTAAGCAAATTGGAAAGTTTTTGCAAAATAATAATGTTAAAAATATTACTAGCTTGCAACCACCACGAACTCATCTACAGCCTATCACAGAATTTAGCTATTATTTTGGTCAGATGTGGTTGCACCCGATAGTTGATTTTTCTATTCCCCCAAATCGTGTTTATCGTAGTATTCCAGCTTGGCAATTGTTAGAAGGCCAAAATCTACCTATATCTAGTTTAGAAAATCAAATAGTCATCATTGCACCAGGAGGATATGGTGAAGCGGGAATGTCGAAAAATGGTGAAGATAACTTTGATTTACCTCCTGCTCTAGAACTATGGCGACGCTTAGAAAATCCTGAAAATAGCAACGAAGTATTGACAGGCGGTGAAATTCATGCTTATCAAGTACATCATTTATTAAATGATAGAATGGTTGTACCTATCCCTGATTTGTGGATGATTTTAATAGCTATTATGTTGGGGAAAACATTATATTTTATAATGCAGAAAAATCCACGTATCAGGTTACAAATTTTATTAGCTTTAGGTGCGTCTACAGCAGCTTATGGTGTATTAAGCTTGCAAATTTATCTTTCATCAATCGCGGTGATTTTACCTTGGTTTTTACCATCGCTGACAATTTGGCTATACGTTATACCAACGTTTATGAGGAGAAAAGCTTATGAATAAGTTAGATTATATTAAGCCTTGTTTCTTACTTTTGACGATAAATATTACTGGATTATCTTTGTTCTCCAAGGTGGAGTTAAAAGCAGAAACCAAACAAACAAATCCTTTACTATCTTGGGTTAATATTTTTCTGCCTTTATCGAAACCGAAACCTCCTATTAAACCACGTAAAGCTGTCGGTCGTCCTGTTCGTGGTTCATCTGCACCCATATCAAATTCTGTTTGTATGATATCTCCAGATGTACCAGAGGATAAACTAAATAAACCCAGAATTGTTTGGAGCGATCGCCCGCTATTTCTTTGGGAAGGAAATGCACAACAAGTTGGCTTGATGAAGAATAGGCAGACGACTTTATGGCTTCAGGAATTAGCACCAGGGAAAAAATTTATCAGTTATACAGGAGAGCCACTACAACCAGGTGAAACTTATTATTGGGTGGTATTTGACGAAAGTATACCAACTGGAAATATCAAATTTCAGGTCATGGAACCACAAGACAGACAGGAAATAACTAATAATTTAAAAATTTTGGAGGAGGAGCAAAAAGCTAAAGGAGCTAACACGGAAGCGATCGCACTGGCAAAAGCTAACTATTTTATACAGCAGGAATTGTGGGCTGATGCCTTACAGCAAGCTTACTCTGTAGAAAAACCTTCTGCTGAGTTACTGAAAATACTTCAAGATATTCCGCAACAACTTAAGTCACAGTGCGGTAAGTAGAAAGTCTTTAAAAATCAGCAATCATCTTTTTAAGAGATACTCAGATACATTATCTGGGTATTTTTATGTTTGTTTGCAGCACAGTTTCTCAAAATATACTGAAAATCTCCGTTTCCAGAAAAAAATATCTCAAAGTTTAAAATAGTCTCAACTCTTATTGTATAAGCATTCTGGGCTAATTGATTAGCTAGTTCACAACTAATTTCAAAAAAACTCTCCAATTTTGGCATATCCTCTCAAATCCCAGAAATACATATCTATGAACGCACAAAGAGGAACGTCCTCAAGTTAGAAAAAACTCATTTTGGCATATCCTCTCAAATCCCAGAAATACATATCTATGAACGCACAAAGAGGAACGTCCTCAAGTTAGAAAAAACTCATTTTGGCATATCCTCTCAAATCCCAGAAATACATATTCATGTGAGCGAGCAAAACATAGTTGCAACAGATGCATTTATTCATCTTAGTACAACTTCATTCATCCAACATCAACAAATATCAAGGAGCAGACCAAATGAAAGGCTTAAAGTTAGCAGCAGTAATCGCAGTTGTCGGAACAATGTTTTTTACTTCGCAAACTTTGGCTGGGAGCTTAAGCGATTCTAATGCGTTGCTTGTAACACGAGCAAAAACTGAATTGAAACCCCAGTTAAAACTACCTAAAATCGAACCACTGTCCAAACTTAATTCTTCTCTCAAAGCTCACAATGCTAATAATATAGATGCATTATTAACTCAAATATCACAAGATTTAGATAAAGGAGATTTTCAAAAAGCACTCGAAGGTTGTAATGCAGTTTTAAAAATTGATAAAAATAATTTTTCAGCTTACTTCTTTCGAGGATTTACTTATACTCAATTAGGAGAATATCAGACAGCAATTGCAGATTTTGAGCAAGCTATACGTATTGACCCTAGTTCTGCTTATCCTTATTTTGGTAGAGGATTTGCTAACGTTCAACTGGAAAAATATCGTGACTCGCTCACAGATTTTCAGCAAACCATCAAAACGGAACCTGAATTTGCTCACGCTTATTTTTGGCGAGGTATCGCTTTAGCGAATTTAGCTCAAACAGATGAAGCAAAATCTGACTTACAAAAAGCTGCGGAACTTTATCAAAAACAAGGAAATCCTGAAGCTGCTGAACAGGCATTAAATGTGTTTAAAGAAATTGAAACGGCTTAAAAATTGTTTGTGATTGGAGTGTTGATTGTTTTCTATCCTTTTAATTGCCAGGAGTTACTAGCTCCTGGCTAATGAATCAAGCTTACTTAAACTGAGTAAATACAAGTAAATATCGAACATTTTTGCATATCCTCGCAACTCTCAGAAATACATCATCTTGAAACAGTGACAAATTTGTAAACACACAGGAGATATGACAATGAAAGGTTTAAAATTAGCAATTACTTTGGTTGTATTAGGAACAAGTTTTTATAGTGCTAAAGCGGATGCTCAAAACTTCCAAAATCAATTGGTAGTACAAGTTTCAGCTTTGCAAGAAAAACCACAGATTAGAGATTCTCAACTAAAACCAGCTAACACAAGCGGCAATAGTTCCAGCGTTGAAACCCAATTATCGCAGGGTTATGACCTTTTAAAGAAAGATGACTATGAAGGAGCAATTGGAGCATTTAACAAAGTTTTACAGACTGAACGCAATAATGAGAGTGCTACTTACGCTTACTTTGGTAGAGGAATTGCTTATTTGTCTACGGAGAAATATGAAGCAGCAAAATCAGATTTTGACCAAGTAATTGCGCTTGATGCTAAATTTGCACACGCTTATTTTTTCCGGGCTGCTAGTCAATATAAATTAGGCGACAAAGAAGCAGCAGTTTTAGATTTAAATCAAGCTGTTAGCCTTTTTACAGAACAAGGAGAAACAGAATTAGCGAAAAAAGCACAAGACATGATTGAAAACATTCAGACTAGCTAGGACAATTTCGGATTGGATAATTCAATTAGCAAGGTGCGTTAGTCAGTCTAACGCACCATTATTTACCAATATTTTCAACATGGGATGTTTCTGATATATCAACAGTGGCACTAATGAGCGAATTTTATGGTAATTTAAGCAAAAATGCTGATAAAGCAGGTGCGCTACATCAAACGATGCTGGAAACGATGAAAAGTATCCACATCCTAGCGATTGGGCTGTTTTTACGCTGATTGGTTTGCTGTGATGGTGTGGGGTTATGACTATGCGTTCCTGCAAGATTGAACTAAGTGTGTTTATTTGTCTGTTGACTGTTGTTTCGACTTCTTTGGGTTCTAATTTATCATTAATATTTACAACATCACAGGTATTGGCGCAGACTAATAGTGACCGCAAAGCAGAAGCTGATAGGCTTTTGAACGAAGGATTTGATTATCGTCGATTCGGTAAGGTTGAGCTAGCTTTAAAGTCTCATGGACAAGCACTTCAAATTTATCGGGAAATAAAAGACCGCCGAGGTGAGGCTATGGCATTGTCCGCTTTCGGTGACGTATACATCAACTTGGGAAACTTTCCCAAAGGGATTGAATACTTTCAACAGTCTCTGGCGATTATACGCTCGATCAAAAAGCCTGACATCGAATCATTGATACTTTTATATCTTGGTGTTGCTTATTCTGGGCTGGGAAATTACCCACAAGCAATTGAGTATTTAGAACAGAGTTTAATAATGTCAAGGCAATTAAAAGACAAGCTGACGGAGGGTACTGCATTAGAAGACTTGGGTAATGTGTATCTCAAATTGGGAGACTATCCTAAAGCAATTGACTATGTAGAGCAGTCATTGAAAATAGCGCGGGAAGTCCAAAATGATTTACATGAGGGGAGCGCGTTACAACAATTGGGGGAGATTTACTGGTATGTGGGAGACTATCCTAAAGCAATTGAGTATTTAAAACAGGGATTGAAAATTTTTCAGGATATCAAACGTCCTTATGCTGAAAGTTCAGCACTTAGTGGTTTAGGTCGGGCTTATTGGAAACAGGGAAATTACGCCAAAGCGATTGAGTATTTAACACAGGGATTGAGAATTTCACGGGAATTTCAAGACCGTCGAGGTGAGGGAACAGACTTATTAAACTTGGGTAATGTTTACGCTGAACAGGGAAATTATCCAAAAGCTATCGATTATTTACAACAGTCTTTATTAATTGCAGAGGAGACAAACAACCTTGTTAGTAAAGGAAAAATACTAAATAATTTAGGTCATATTTTCTACAAACAGGATAATTTAGCTTTAGCAGAAAGAACTCTAATCGAATCATTGAAGGTAAAAGAATCTCTTCGAGATAGGAAATTGGGTGATAATCAAAAAGTTTCATTGTATGAAACCCAGCGCAATACATATAATACTCTGCAACAAGTCCTCATCGCTCAGAATAAAATCGATGCAGCTTTAGAAATAGCTGAACGTAGTCGCGCTAGAGCTTTTGTAGAATTATTGTCATCTCGATTATCTACTAATAAAAACTTAGAGAAATCTCCACAATCACCAACTATTGCCCAAATGAAACAAACAGCCAAAGTGCAAAACGCCACTTTGGTGCAATATTCAATTATTGCCGATGATTTTAAAGTAACAGATAAATTCCGAACAGAAGAATCAGAATTGTATATCTGGGTCATCAAACCTACAGGTGAAGTAATCTTCCGCAAAGCCGACCTCAAACCTTTGTGGCAAAAAGAAAATACAAATTTAGATAACCTAATTACCACCAGCCGTCAATCAATCGGTGTCAGAAGTCGTGGTATTCAAATATCTTATAAACCCAATCTATCTAAAGCACAAAACAATTTTAAACGACTACATGAATTATTAATTAATCCTATCGCTGATCTGTTACCTACAAAAGAAACTGACAAGGTAATCTTTATTCCTCAAAATTCGTTATTCCTTGTTCCCTTCCCTGCATTGCAAGATGAAAACGGTAAATACCTGATAGAAAAAAATACTATTCTCACGTCACCCTCAATTCAGGTTTTAGATTTAACCCATCAACAACGTCAAAATATAGAGCAGCGAAATTCCACGTCTCTACTAATTGTAGGTAATCCTACCATGCCGAAGGTTGCATTTAAAATTGGGAGTAAGCCGCAACAATTAACTTCCTTACCTGGTGCAGAGAAAGAAGCAAAAGCGATCGCATCCTTATTTAACACCCAAGCTTTAATTGGCAATAAGGCGACAGAAGCAGCGATTGTGAAACGCTTACCCCAAGCGGGAATTATTCATTTTGCTACCCACGGCTTATTTGATGATATTCGAGGATTAGATAGTGCGATCGCGTTTGCTCCTTCTAAAGGAAAGCTCACTCTCACCCCTGAAAATTTAAGCTCTCTCTCATCACCTCTAAGCAAGCAAGATAAAAAGGACGATGGACTACTGACAGCAGAAGAAATTCTCGATCTGAAAATTAACGCTGATTTGGTTGTTCTCAGTGCTTGCGACACAGGTAGAGGTCGAATAACTGGTGATGGTGTTATTGGTTTATCTCGTTCTTTAATTAGCGCAGGTACACCTAGCGTGATTGTCTCTTTATGGGCGGTAGATGATGGTTCAACTGCTTTTTTGATGACTGAATTCTATCAAAATTTGCAACAGAAACTTGACAAAGCCACTGCGTTAAAAAATGCCATACTTGCTGCTAAGAAAAAATATGCGAGTCCATCTCAATGGGCTGCTTTTACTCTTATTGGGGAGTCGCAATAAATTTAATCATAATTGCCTTGGCTATGATTAATGCTCACAAAATAGAGCGATAAATGCTTGTGTTGTGCTAATGAAATTTATTAAAACTTAGGAAAGGTAAAGATGAGAACAGATATTACACCAAAATTAATTTCAACAGGTAATCAATTTAATCTCGCAATATTGAGGTTAGGAGCAATCATTACTATTGCCGGATTATTAAGTGGTATACCAGCAGCTACTGCACTTAAATCTCAGCAAGAAATTATTGCTCAGAAATCACCTTCTCCAACTCCTCAGGCAACATCTACAGATAAATTATTACAAGAAGGAATCACACAGCTACGCGAATATAAACTTAGGGATGCTGAAAAAAACTTTCAACAAGTGTTATTACAAAGACGGCAACAAAATGATGCGGCTGGAATTGCTACCGTTCTAAATTACCTGAGTAAAGTTTATAGTTTATTGAGTGAGCCAACACAGACTTTAAAATTTTCTCAGGAAGCATTGATTATTGCTCAAAAATTAAATAATCGTCCACAAGAAGCAGCAGCTTTAGATAATATTGGTAATGCCTACAGTGGATTTAAGCAATATTCAAAAGCGTTAGATAATTTTCAAAAAGCTTTGATTATTTGGCGAGAAATTAAAGATATTAAGGGTGAGGCAGGTAGTTTAAATAATGTTGGTACAGTTTATATAAACCAAGGTTATTTTTCTCAGGCTGTAGAGGTTTTACAACAATCGCTATCTATTCGACAACAAGGAAAAGATAGTTTTAATGAACCAGAAATAATCGCTTTATTAGGTTTAAGCCACTATACATTAGGTAACATTGACCAAAGTTTTGAAATGTTAAATCAGGCTTTAAAGCTTAGTCGTCAGGTAAATAATCCTAAAGCTGAAAGTATTGCACTAATGTCAGCAGGAACTGTTCATATTTTTTCAAGACAAATTGACAAACAAATAGAGTATATGCAACCAGCACTTCTACTCGCTAGACAAAGCGGTAATGTATTGGAAGAAATGAAACTTCTTGCTTATATTGCAGATGCTTATAATCAGTTAAAAAATCCTAAAAAAGCAGTTGAATACAGTCAGCAATCTTTAGAAATAGCTCAGAAAGGATTAGCTATTTATCAAAACCAAAACAATTCGGCAGAAGCAGCCCAAATATTTATTAATATTGCATCAATTTACAGTAAGCAGCAACAGCATGATAAAGCTTTAGCATCATATCAGCAAGCTTTAAAAATTTTCCGACAACTCAAGCAGCGAGAATTAGAATTAGAAACTATCAGTCAGATAGCTGATATTTATAACCAGCAGAAAAAATTTGATCAAGCTGTAGATTTACACCAGCAAGCACTGATAATTTTTAAAGAACTCAATAATCCACCAGCACAATTAGGTTTGCTTGCGTCAGTAGCACTGGCTTACGACAATCTACAGCAATATCCAAAAGCTATTGATTACTATCAGCAAGGTTTATCAATTGCTCAAGTAAATAAATTACCTTTATATAAAGGTATTATTCTTTATGGAATGTGTAATCTTTACTATGACTGGAAAAAATATAAGGAAGCAAGTGATAGTTGTGAGCAAGCTTTAGCTATTTTGGAGAAAATCAAAAGACCAGAGGAAGAATTGATTAATCTTATCGGCTACATAGGATTATTATATGAAAGTCAACAAAATTATTCTCAAGCAGAATCATATTATCAACAAGTACTCAAACGTCGGCAGGTTTTATATGGTTCAGAGAGTATTGAAATAGTAAAAAATATTAAGACATTAGGTTATCTATACAACAATCAAGGTAAGTATCGAGAAGCTTTACCATATTTTCAACGCGCTCTAGCACTTCAAGAAAAACATCTTGATCAAGAAAATATAGAGGTTGTTAACAGTTTGAATCAATTGACCAGCCTTTATATTAAATTGGTTAATTATCCAGAAGCATTAAAAGTTGGTCAACGCGCTCTTACAATTATTCAAAAAATGCGTGGTTTGGAACATCCAGATGTTGCTTCTTCCTTGAATAATTTAGCTAATATATACACAGGTTTAGGGAATTATCAAGAAGCATTACGACTTTATCAACGTGCCTTAACAATCACAGAAAAAAATTCAAAAAAAGACTTTTGGGATGATTTTAACCTAGCAGTTCAGCTTAATAACCTAGCGTCAGCTTATAGAGACTTAGGTAATTATGATGAAGCTGAGAAAACTTGGCTACGTGCTTTAAAAATCCGCGAACAGCTATACCAAAATGCACTAACTGCTCAACTGAGCGAACATGCCTATAAAATCAACTCGCTAGCTGGTGTGGTAGCTGGTAGTCTTAATAATTTAGCTAACTTATATCAAGATAAAGGAAATTATATTGAAGCGCTCAAACTTCATCAACGTGCTTTATCTCTTAATGAAAAAGCATTTGGTAAAGAACATCCTGATGTTGCTTTAAGTATGAATAATCTTGCTTCCGCGTATAAAGATTTAGGAAGATATCAAGAAGCGCTATCCCTAACAAAAACCGCTTTAGCTATTAATGAGAAAATTCTTGGTGCGGAACATCCTCAAGTTGCTTCTAACCTCAATAATTTAGCCATTATCTACCTAGCACAGGGAAAATATACAGAAGCGCAAGGTTTATTTCAACGCGCTTTGACTATTCGTGAAAAAGTATTTGGTAACGAGCATCCATTAGTTGCTATTAGTCTGAATAATCTTGGTGGATTGTATAGCACACAAGGTAATTATCAGCAAGCAATGGTTTTATATAAACACGCTTTGGAAATCCGTCATAAAATATTTGGTGAGGAACATCCAGATATTGCTAGTAGCTTGAATAATTTGGCAAGTGTATATCAAGACCAAGGTAAATATCAAGAAGCACTTTCTTTACATGAACATGCTTTAGCTATTCGAGAAAAACGATTAGGCTCCGAACATCCAGATGTTGCTAATAGCCTGAATAATTTAGCAGAGATATACGTTACACAAGCAAAATATCAACAAGCAATAGAGTTACATCAACGCGCTCTCACTATCAACAATAAAGTATTTGGTATCGAAAATATTAACAGTGCCAGAAATCTTAGTAATTTGGCTAGTACTTACCATGACTTAGGCAACTATAAAGAAGCCCTTCCTTTATTTCAAAGTGCTTTAGCCATACGAGAAAAAATATTAGGTTCTGAACATCCCGATGTTGCCAAGACTCTTAACAGCTTAAGTCTATTCTATGCAGAGCAAGGTAATTATGCAGAAGCACAAAAACTCAGTCAACGCGCTTTATATATTCAAGAAAAAGCATTTGGTAAAGAACATCCTGACGTTGCCACAAGCCTCAATAATCTAGCTGAAATCTACAAAACCTTAGCTGACTATAAGCAAACTCTGGAATTACACCAACGTGCTAAAGCAATTAACGAAAAAGTATTTGGTACAGAACATCCTCAGATAGCATATAGCCTTAACAATTTGGCTGGTGCATATTTAGCTCAAGGGAATTATCCAGAAGCACTAAAATTATATCAAGAAGCTTTGAAAATTAACAAAAAAGCATTTAATGACGAGCATCCTTTGGTTGCTCAATCACTTCAGAATTTGGCTAATCTATATAGTGACTTGGGGAATGATAAAGAGGCTGAAGCTTTATATGAACAAGCTTTAAGAATCAACAAAAAGGTATTTGGCAGCAACCATCCGATGGTTGCGACAATCGCTAGTAATCTTGCAAATACCTATTATCACCTGGAAAAGACTACTGAGGCAGAAACAGAAACGAAACGTGCTTTAGAAATCCGAGAACAGGTATTTGGAGCAAATCATCCTGATGTGGCTCTTAGTCTCAATAATTTAGCTAATTTGTATAATAACCAAGGCAAGTATAAAGAATCTCTTCAACTTTTACAACGTTCTTTAGCTATTTGGGAAAAAGTATATGGCACTAATCATCCCCAAGTTGCACTAAATTTAAGTAACCAAGGTTGGGCTTATTTTCTCTTAGGAAATAATCAAAAAGCACTGGAACTCTTACAAAAATCGCTTTCGATGAAAGAAAGCTTTTTTGGCTCCCAACATCCAGGTGTTGTTAAGGATTTAAGATTACAAAGTTATGTATACCATGCTCAAGGCGATATAAACCGTGCCATTGAAGTGAGAAATCGCAGTTTAGATATTAGCGATCGCAACCTCAATATTATCCTTGGTATTGGTTCGGAACGCCAAAAACAAAACTATATGATGGCGTTAATTAATGAGTCAACCGACATCACAGTTTCCTTACACCTCCAGTCAGCACCCAATAATCCCGAAGCTGCAAAACTGGCTCTCACCGCAATCCTGCGGCGGAAAGGACGCATACTTGATGTTCTCAGCGATAATCGTAGCTGGTTACGACAAAACCTTACCCCAGAAAACCAAAAATTATTTGACGAACTCACAACCATTAGTTCCCAACTGGCAAGACTCACGTACACTGAATCTAGTAACTTTGGTCAAGAATTTGCAAAACTCCAAGCTGAGTATGACAAATTAGAAGCAGAACTCTCTAAACGTAGCAGCGAATTTCGCACTGTCACTCAAATCACCACAATTGAATCAGTGCAAAAATTAATACCTGCTGATTCTGCATTAGTAGAATTTACGCTGTATCAACCCTTAATCAATCCCAAAGCCGGAAAAAAGAGCGATCGCTATGGTAAACCCCATTATGCAGCATATATCCTGACATCCCAAGGCGCACCACAATGGGTAGATTTAGGAGAAGCGGAAGCTATCGATCGAGAAATTAGTGAATTTGGTGACATCCTGCAAAGTAAATCCCGCGATGTTAAACCAATTGCGCGTCGCTTGGATAGCAAACTCATGCAACCCATCCGCAAACTATTGGGTGATAAGCGAAAACTGCTACTTTCTCCCGACAGTCAGCTGAATCTGATTCCCTTCGCTGCGCTGGTAGATGAAAATAACCGCTATTTGGTAGAAAATTACACTATTAATTACCTTACTACTGGACGTGACTTACTGCGCTTATCAAACCAATCACCCAGCCGTCAAACACCTGTGGTGATGGCAAATATTGATTTTGGCAATGCTGCAAGTAACTTATCTCTGTCGGGAAAAGGCGATCGCCAAGCAAAACGTTCCTCGGAATTTGACAGACTAAAATTTTCATCCTTACCAGGAACAAAGGAAGAAGCCGAAGCCATTACCCCCTTATTAAAAGATGTAAAACTCCTAACAGGCAACCAAGCCACAGAAAATACTCTCAAACAATTACAGTCACCCAGTATTTTACATATCGCTACTCACGGTTTCTTTCTCACCGATAAAAAAATAGACTTTCCAGATATTCAAGATTTAGCTGTGGGAAATCGTGGAATCATCGTCAAACCTGGTTCCAGTCGTCAGGTGAGTAAGAACATTGAAAATCCCCTATTGCGTTCCGGTATTGCGTTAGCTGGATTTAACAACCGTCACAGTGGTGATGAAGATGGTGTACTGACAGCCTTAGAAGCATCTTCCTTAAATTTATCGGGTACTAAATTAGTCGTACTTTCCGCCTGTCAGACTGGTGTGGGCAAAGCAACCAACGGCGAAGGGGTATATGGTTTGCGTCGTGCTTTTGTAATGGCTGGTACTCAAAGTCAGTTAATTAGTCTCTGGAATGTTGATGATTTGGGAACTAAAGAACTGATGGTGAAATATTACGGACGATTAATCAAAAATGAGGGACGTTCCGAAGCTTTGCGACAGACACAATTAGAAATGTTGAATTCCCAAAAATACCAACATCCATTTTACTGGGCCGCATTCATCCCTTCTGGTGATTGGACTCCTGCTAAATTTTAGCCTCATTTTTGGCATATCCTCCCAAAAGCTAGAAATACATATCACCAACCCGCATAAAAGAGACAAACAAATTCATGCAAAATATATCATCTCCTAAAAAATCAGTGAAACCAAACGCTAAATTTAACTTATTAATTCTAAGAGTAGGCACATTTATTAGCCTTACAATTTTATTGAGTGGAATAACCGAAGCTGCTTTTTCCTCAAAACAAGAAATTATTACTCAAAACTCAATTACCTCTACTTTTCAAGCAACATCTACAGATAAATTATTGCAAGCAGGAATCACCCAGTTACGCGAATATAAACTCAGAGATGCAGAGAAAACTTTTCAACAAGTTTTAGCACTGCGACAAAAACAACAAGATTCTTTAGGTGAAGCAGAAGCATTAAATTATTTGGGCGAAGTTTATAACTCATTAGGCGAATATCCAGAAGCGCAGAAAGCATTAACTCCAGCTTTAGCTATTTATCAAAAGCTGAATAATCGCCAAAGTGAAGGTAATGTATTAGATAATCTGGGTGAAACTTATCAGGGATTAAAAGAATATTCAAAAGCACTGGAAACCTTTCAAAAAGCTTTGACTATACGTCGAGAAACAAATGATAAGAAAGGGGAAGGTGAAACACTAACTAATATTGGTGTTGTTTATATTGCTCAGGGTAAAGCCCAAGAGTCAGTAGAACCACTGCAAGAATCTTTAAAAATTCGACAGCAGATTAAAGATAGTTTTTATGAACCTGAAACTATTGCTTTATTAGGTTTAGTAAATAGAGCTTTAGGTAAAACCGAAGCAGGTTTAGAATTACTCAATGAAGCCTTACAACTTAGTCGCCAAGTCAAAAATATTCGTGCAGAAGCAATAGCTTTAACCCTCAACGGCCTAGTTTATCAAGGTTTGAATAAAGATGATAAAGCCCTTCAATTCTATCAAAGTGCATTAATAATCATCAAAAAAGGCGGAAATCTTTCTGAAGAAGCTTCTATACTCAATTACATGGGATTATCTCACCACAAGTTAAAACAATATCCCCAAGCAATAGATTATTTTCAGCAAGCTTTACCCATTCATCAAAAACTCAAAAACCGCGAAGGTGAAGTAGAAATTTTAGTTAGTATTGGTTTAAGTTATTATGAACAAGAAAAATCACAATTCGCCTTGGATTATTTTAATAAAGCATTAGCAATCTATCAAGAGCTTAGAAAACCTACGTCACAAGAAACAATTTTATCTTTAATAGGAGGTATTTACAGAACTCAATTAGAAGATTATCCCAAAGCATTAGAATATTATCAGCAAGCTATAGCTATTGCACGACAATTAAAAGAACCTAAAGATATAGCTGGTAATCTTGGCGCTCTTTGCGATACTTATTCCTTGATGACACAACATAAACAAGCAATAGATAGTTGTCAGGAAGCTTTAGCACTTTATGAAAAAATACCCAATCAAAAAGAACGCGAAGCTTCAATGCTTCTCAGTCTTGGGCAAATAAATGAATTACAAAAAAACTACGCTCAGGCTGAGTCATTTTTTCAACGTGCTTTAGCAATAAATTCTGAGTTACATGGTCAGGATAGTATAAAAATTGCAGATAATGTCTTTAATTTAGCAAATTTTTATCGCGATCGAGGCAAATACAATCAAGCATTATCCTATTATGAACGCCTTTTAGCAATCAGAGAAAAAAATCTTGGTTCAGAACATCCAGATGTGGCACTGAGCCTTAATTTTGTTGGTCATGTTTATACAGATTTAGCTAAATACCAAGAAGCATTAAAGTATTATCAACGCGCTCGAAAAATTTATGAAAATAATCTTGATTCTCAGGCAGATAAATATTCTAGTGTTCTAAATAATATCGCTATTGTCTATAGTTATTTAGGGAACAACAAGGAAGCAATTATTTTGTATGAAAAATCTCTACAAATAACGAAAAAAACTTGGGGTGATGAAAGTTCTCAAATAACTAAAGCCTTGAGTAATCTTGCTAATTCTTATGAAGAGTTAGGAAATTATCAGAAAGCAGAAGAACTATATAAGCGTTCTTTAACAATAGCTGAGAAACGATATGCAAAAGCAGTAGATGCTAAACTTTTAGAGGAAGCAGCATATCTCAGCTATAGCGCTGAAAATTTTGCATCATCTCTGCAAAAATTGGCTGGTTTATATCAAAACCAGGGAAAGTATCAAGAAGCAATTCAATTATATAAAAAAGCGCAAACAATAAGTGAAAATCAATTTGGAACCGAACATCCTCAAGTTGCTACAATTATCAATGGTTTAGCTTTGGTTTATAAAAAGCAGGGAAAATATCAAGAAGCGCTACAACTTTACCAACGTGCTGAGAAAATATTTGCAAAATCTTTTGGTACTGAACATCCTGAATATGCTACCTATCTTGGCAATTTGGCTAATTTATACCAAGAAAAAGGTAATTATGCAGAATCATTATCTCTATTTGAACGTGCTTTAAAAATTAAAGAAAAGATATTGGGTTTTGAACACCCAGATGTCGCTCTTAGCCTGAATAATTTGGCTTTTTCTTACCAAATACAAGGAAGGTACTCAGATGCAATTAAACACTATCAGCAAGCTCTAGCAATTAACAAGAAGGTATTAGTACCCGATCATCCTCAAGTAGCTCTTACTCTCAATAATTTGGCGATTTTATATCAAGAGCAAGGTAACTACTCAGAAGCACTGAAAAATTATCAACGTGCTTTCGCAATTCGTCAAACAATATTTGGCTCAGAACACCCATCTATTGCTGAAAGTTTAAATAATTTAGCAGGTATCTATAAAGAGTTGGCTAACTTTCCTCAAGCTATCGATTACTATAAACGTGCCCAAGTAATAACTGAGAAAGTATTTGGTTCCCAACATCCAAGTGTTGCTAGAATCCTTAATAATTTAGCATCTGTCTATCAAGAACAAGGTAACTATGCAGAAGCATTAAAACTGTTTAAAGATTCTTTAGAAATTCGCCGTCAAACATTTGGTGCAGAACATCCAGAAGTTGCTGGTAGTTGGAATAATATTGCTGTTCTCTATAAAGAGCAAGGAAATTACACAGAATCATTAAAATTATTCCAGTCAGCTTTGAAAATTTATGAGAATAAATTCGGTTCCCAACATTATTTTATTGCTCAGAATTTAAATAATATTGCTAATGTGTATCAGGATTTAGGTAATTATCCAGAAGCTATAGATAAATATCAGCGTGCTTTAGAAATTCGCAGTCAAGTATTTGGTTCTGAACATTACTTAGTTGCTCAAAGTTATAATAATCTTTCTGGAGTATATAAAGAACAAGGTAATTATCCAAAAGCTCTTGATTATGCTCAAAAATCTTTAACAATAAATCAGAAAACATTTAGCAATGAGCATCCAGATATAAGTCAAAATTTAAATAATATAGCTGCGATTTATGAAAATTTAGGAAATAATCGAGAAGCTGAAATTTTATATAATCGGGCTTTAATTATTAATAAAAAACTATTTGGCAAATTTCATCCTAAAGTCGCTATTAATCTTGATAACTTGGCGGTGCTATACTACAACAAAGAAATATTTGGTGAAGCAACAAAAAATATTCAAATTGAACCATTTATCAAACGTGCCTTAGAGATTAGAGAAAAAATATTTGGCTCTAATCATCCCGATGTTGCTCTCAGTCTGAATAATCTATCAAGTTTATATAATGTGCAGGGTAAGCATCAGGAATCTCTTAAACTCTTACAACGTTCTTTAGCAATTTACGAGAAAGCCTATGGTACTAAACATACCCAAGTAGCAATTAACCTGAGCAACCAAGCTTGGACATACTTTCTTTTGGGTAACACTCAAAAAGCAGTGGAACTCACGCAAAAATCTCTTGACATCACAGAAAGTATCGTTGGTTCTGAACATCCTGATTTTGCGAATAACTTGGGAATGCAAGCTTTGTACTACAATGCCCAAGGTGATACATCTCGTGCAATTGAGTTGAGAAAGCGCGGTTTAGAAATAGGCGATCGCAATCTCAATATTATCCTTGGAATTGGTTCGGAACGCCAGAAACAAAATTATATGGCATTACTTGTGGAATCAGGTGATACTGCAATTTCTTCTCACCTCCAGTCAGCACCCAATAACCCCCAAGCAGCAAACCTAGCTTTAACTACAATCTTCCGTCGCAAAGGACGCATACTTGATGTTCTCAGCGACAGTCGAAACTGGTTGCGACAAAACCTCACCCCAGAAAACCAAAAATTATTTGATGAGCTTTCCAGCACGAACTCCCTGCTTGCAAAGCTTTTATACGATAAACCTAGTAATTTTACTAACGCACAATATCGCCAAGAAGTTGCCCAAATTAAGGCTAAAGCAGAGAATTTAGAAGCAGAACTCTCTAAACGCAGTGCTGAATTTCGCATCGCTACCCAACCTGTAACTATTGAAGCAGTGCAAAAACTAATACCTGCGGATACAGCTTTAGTAGAATTTGTTCAATATAAACCCTTAACCAATCTCAAAGGTGTAAAACGAAGCGATCGCTATGGTAAATCTCGCTATGCTGCCTACATTCTTACATCCCAAGGCTCAACCCAATGGGTAGATTTAGGAGAAGCAGAAATTATCGATCAAGAAATAGCCGAATTTGGTACAGTTCTGCAAAGTAAATCCCGCGATGTTAAACCAATTGCGCGTCGCTTGGATAGCAAACTCATGCAACCCATCCGCAAACTATTGGGTGATAAGCGAAAACTGCTACTTTCTCCCGACAGTCAGCTGAATCTGATTCCCTTCGCTGCGCTGGTAGATGAAAATAACCGCTATCTTGTAGAAAATTATACTATTAATTACCTTACTACTGGACGTGACTTACTGCGATTATCTAATCAGCCATCTAGTGTTCAACCACCTGTGATGATGGCGAATATCGATTTTAATAACGCGGCAAATAACGCACCTATACCCGTAGGTAACAAAGAAGATTTAAAACGCTCCTCAGAAATCAACAAACTCACATTTAGTCCCTTACAGGGAACAAAGCAAGAAGCAGATGCTATTTTACCTCTGCTGAAAGAAAGAGGTATAAATGTAAACATTTTAACAGGAAGTCAAGCCACAGAAAACGCCCTGAAACAAATGCGATCGCCTAGTATTCTCCATATCGCTACTCACGGTTTCTTTCGCACCGATGAAAAAATAGAAGTTCCCGATACTTTTGATTTAGCTGTAGAAAATCGTGGAATTATAGTCAAACCTGGTTCTAGCCATCGAGTGAGCAAGAACATTGAAAATCCCCTACTGCGTTCCGGTATTGCTTTAGCTGGAGCTAATCAACTTCGCAGTGGTAGTGAAGATGGTGTACTGACAGCCTTAGAAGCATCTTCTTTAAATTTATCGGGTACTAAATTAGTCGTACTTTCAGCTTGTCAAACAGGAGTAGGTAAAGCAACCAACGGCGAAGGGGTATATGGTTTGCGTCGTGCTTTTGTGATGGCTGGTACCCAAAGTCAGTTAATTAGTCTTTGGGATGTTAACGATTTAGGTACAAAAGAACTAATGGTGAAATATTACGGAAGATTAATCAAAAACGAGGGACGTTCCGAAACCTTGCGACAGGCGCAATTAGAAATGTTGAAGTCCCAGCAGTATCAACATCCATTCTTCTGGGCTGCTTTCATACCTTCCGGAGATTGGACTCCTGTCAAATTTTAGCCCCAATTTTGGCATATCCTTCCAAAAGCTAGAAATATACTACTTTGATGCAACTTAAGTATCAGAGTACAAAGCCTAACATCATTCACATTTAATTCAAAACCCAAAATTTTATGATACATATCAAACGTCGTCAATTTCTGCAATTCGCTAGTTCTGCCTTAGCTACAGTCGGTATAAGCCAATTGGACATCATGCGCCAATCCCAACAATATGCCAAAGTTCTAGCGCAAAATACACCCCGCAAATTAGCATTACTGGTAGGGATTGATGAATATAAAAATGGTATTTCAACATTAGGAGGTTGCGAAAATGATGTTTTGTTGCAACGCGAATTATTAACTCACCGCTTTGGTTTTAAAAACACAGATATCTTAACTTTGACTAATACACAAGCAACACGCCAAAGCATCTTAGAGGCATTTGAACAACATTTAATTGACCAAGCTAAACCCGGCGATGTGGTAGTATTCCACTATTCTGGGCATGGTTCATTAGTACAAGATAAAGACCGTGATACACCGGATGGACTCAACGGTACACTTGTTCCCGTTGATAGTTCCTTACCTCCTAATGGTGGTGTAGTTCAGGACATTATGGGGCATACCCTATTTTTACTCATGTATGCGTTAAAAACTGAAAATGTCACCGTCGTCCTAGATTGTTGCTACTCTGGTGCAACCAAACGAGGTAATTTAGTAGTGCGTTCCCGCGGCGATGGCGGAAGCAACTTTTTGGCTAGTCCCGCAGAGTATGAAGAACAGCGTAAATTGCTGGCAAAAACCAAACTTTCAGCACAAGAGTTTATAAACAAACGTAAAAAAAATGTCGCCAAAGGTATTGTAATTACTGCTGCTAAACGTAACCAAGAAGCAAAAGAAGCTAGAATTAGTGACTTTAGTGCTGGAGCTTTTACTTACGCATTAACTCAATATCTTTGGCAACAAATAGGGGATGAATCTTTTAGTAAAACTTTTGTCAATGTTCGTGAAAGCACTCAAGAAATCATCTGGGATCAACAAAATGGTCAGAATCAAGTACCAGAAATAGAGCAAAATTTGCCAGGAAATTCAAATGCATCAATCTATCATTCCACACTCAAAGCAGTTCCAGCAGAGGCTGTTGTAACTGATATTAATGGTGATGAAGTCAATTTATGGTTGGGAGGTATACCTTCACAAAGCTTAGAAGGATTTAATGAAAAAGCAGTTTTTACAGTAGTAGATGCAAATGGCGAGGGACGGGGACAAGTGCAAATTTCATCCCGTAAAGGATTGACAGCTAAAGGTAAATTAGTTAGCACTGCACGTACCCAACTAGGAAAAGGGACGCTTTTACAAGAACGTATCCGCACCATCCCCAAAGATTTAACTTTAAAAATTGGACTAGATGACACTTCTTTGGATAGCAACACCATCAAACAAGCTAAACAAGCACTACAGGCTATTAACCGTATAGAAGTATTGTCCTTAGGACAAAACGAAGTACATTATATCTTTGGTCGTATGACTCAAGCTAAATGCCAAGAACTACGACAAAAACGCATACCAAACTTGCCTATTGTCGGTAGTTTCGGAGTATTTTCGCCAACATTGGATGGAATCATTTTCAGTTCCTTTGGCAATGCAGATGAACCAGTCACTAGTGCCGTGGAACGTTTACGACCAAAGCTAAAATCATTTTTAGCGGCCAGAATTGTTAAAGATATACTTGGAAACACAAATACATCACAAATAAGTATAACTACCTCAATAGTTGTTGCTGGTAGTCAAAAACTACTCGCTGAAACTTTCACAACTCGTAGTTTTAAACAAAATACTGGAGTTGCAGATTCTCCCAAACCCAGGCAACCAATCAACTTTTCCGATTCAGGTGTAGCAAAATTGTCCGTAGGCATCAGTATAGCTTTCCAAATTCAAAATAATGAATCCGTGCCCCTCCACGTTAGTATTTTAGGCATAGATAGTACAGGTAAAATGGACGTTCTTTTCCCTTACGATAGGTCAGAAGGTGCGATATTAGTGCAACCAAGACAAAAACTGTCAATTCCCCGACCACCTGAACCAGGGGAAAAACCTACCACCTTTGATATTTCAGAACCACTAGGTTTTGCAGAAGCCCTGATCATTGCCAGTACTGAACCATTACGTGGTTTTCTAGATGTCATCAAAACATTAGCAAATACTAGAGGAATAGGCGATCAACGTAGTCCTATCCCAGATATTACCGGAGACGAATTTTTAGATTTAACTAATAGTTTGTTAGATGATTTAGACAGAAGTACACGCGGGACAAATAGCAATGAAAATATGCAGATACCTCCAAACACTCATGGAAGTGATACTACCAAGTTAGCAGTGATGTCGATTCCATTTGAAGTTGTTGCTTAAAAAAATACAGTTTCTTCAGTACTTGTTAAGTAAGTCAGCGGGAAAATTTACAAGTATGTAACGAAAGACCGCTATAGAGGGTTCAGGCTTTTATGCAAATACACATAGAATTGGTATTACCTAGTATTTATGATTTGCGCAGCTTTTCTGAGGTAATGGTTTTTCTAGAATTTTACACGCAATACTAACAAAATTTCTCTAACTGGGGCTTTATCTGCTTCTAGCTTCTCTATTCTCTCTAATAGTCGTTTTGGAATATACTTGCACTTTTTAAGGAGGCGATCGCCATCTTTCCAGAACTCATAGTGATACCAAGCTTGGGGATAATCTTTGCCGTGAAGGGTAATGGTTTTCCACTGAATGGAGCCACTACCTAATCCTTTGTGTCGTCTAGTTTTACTAGGGCTATTTTTACTGGGGGGTATCTCTGACTGCTCGACATCATTACTAGGGCTATTTTTACTGGGGGGCATCTCTGACTGTTCGACATCGTTACTAGGGCTGTTTTCGATATCCCCCAGTAATGTGTTTTTACTAGGGCTAGGCAAAACACCCAGTAATGCCAAAATTTCTCTAATTGGGCGCTTCTTGAACTCTGCTTCTTGAATATCCCCAAGTAAATACTTAGGAATGTACTTGGTCTTCTTTCTCCCTTTTTCTTGCCAATGATAATAAGCCTGGGGATAGTCCTTTCCACCCCTAGTAATGGTGCGCCAATGAATAGTGCCATTACCCTCACCCCAATTTCTGCGCTTTTTACTAGGGTTGTCTTTACCGGGGGGTATTTCTATTTCTTCAAAATTTTTACTAGGGCTATTATCAATACCCCCCAGTAAAAATTCCGATACAGGAGGCGGATAGTTTTGACAGGAGTTGGAGGACTCCGATATTCCATCACCGCAAATTCTGGATAATTCCATAGGACTTGTCAAAAAATACCGTTGCTGTGCCTGTTTCACCGTGCCGTGCTTTAGCCATGATTAGCTCTAATATTCCTTGCTCTGTAGTGTCTGGGTTGTAGTACTCATCCCGGTAAGCAAGAATAATATTGTCTGCCACCATTTCTAAAATTCCCGATTGGCTAAGGTCGCTCATCATTGGGCGCTTATTCTGTCTGCCCTCAACTCCCCTAGAGATTTGGGACAGTGCTAGCACGGGTACATCTAGTTCCCCTGCCATTTTGTAAAGTCCCCTGGCTACATCTCCTAGTTCATAGCTGCGGTTGCCTCCAGAGTCCTCTGCCATCATTTGCAGGTAATCAACTACAACTAACCCCAGTTTTCCCTCTTTGTCCTTAATTTGACGGCATTCTGATGCAATTTGTGAAACGGTGATGCCCCTTGAATCATTCATATAAAGCGGCAGTTCTGAGGCAATATCAACGATTTTGGCAATAAGCGTGAATTCCCAATCTGCTAAAGGTTGAAATTTGGCTCGATGTCTGCGGATGCGATCGCTCTTCAGTGGCGTTAATCTTAAATGTTTGTAGGCATTGGTGACGCTAATTAAACTCCACAGCCTGTACTCTAATTGTTTCTTTGTCATCTCCAGCGAGAAGATAGCCACAGGTAAATCGTGGAGCAATATCATCTTGAGAGCTAGTTGCAACGAAATCTGGGACTTTCCCATTGACGGTCTACCCGCAACTATGGTGAGCGTACCGCCTTCAAATCCGACCATTAAATTATCGAGTTCATCAAGTCCTGTAGAGTAGATAGGGCTTCCTGAATCTAATTCCTTGTAAGCAGCAATACTAATTGTGCTGTTGTGTTCGGTGTTTGAACCAAAGCCCTGGTTAGAAAGCTGGAATACTTTCTGTTGCGATTGATCAAGGATTTTGGGTAACTCAGTTTCAGTTTCATAACCCAAATGGACAATCTCATTGCCAGCTTTGATTAACTGCCGCCGCAGGTATTTTTCCATTACTAACCCTGCCAAAGCGTCGATGTTCACAGCTGACACCGTGCGGTCTACTAAAGTTGCTAATTTATTTCTCCCACCAATGCGGGTAAGTAAATCATGGTCAGTCAGCCAACTGGTTACAGAGAGCAAGTCTGTGGGTTTACCCTGGCTGTGAAGGCGCAGCGCTGCTTGATAGATATCTTTGTGAGCGCTAATGTAAAAAGCTTCTGGAATCAAAGAATCGCTCACTCTACCTATTGCTTCTGGGTCAAGCATAATACCGCCTAAAATCGCCTCTTCCGCCTCGATATTTTGGGGTGGCAGGCGATCGCTACCATCACCTTGGAAACTTAGTTGTTCTGTCATAAGCGACTTGAAACTTTAGATTGAATTGGGCAAAGCTTCCATTGATTCATTTGTGTTGTCATACATGGACATAGCTTGCTGTCGTTGTTGCTCAAGTTCCTCTTGAAACTTTTTCATTTGACTGCTACGGCTACTTTGAGATTTTTTGGACTCGGCTTGTTGGTATGTCACAAATTTTTTGTAATAAACTTCCCAACGGTTCTGTCCGGCTTTAGTGGTGTGAGCTAACCAAGCCTCAATGTCGTTCACTGGCTGGCTGAGGTTCTTTGTCTTTTCCTCACAAAAATTTAAAAAATTCGCTCGCTCGGTTTCTGAGAGAGAGTCTATAAATTCTAAATAAGTCTTATTAATCTTAGGTGTGCTGGAATCTTTATCTGGTAGTACTTCTGGCTCGTGCTTGTTGCGTGGCGATCGCGCAAGTTGCGTAGCGATCGCGCAAGTTGCGTAGCGATCGCGCAAGTTGCGGTCAGGCAACAAAGTTGCCTCATCACAACTTGTTGCCTCATCACAACTTGTTGCCTCATCACAACTTGTTGCCTCATCACAACTTG
>NZ_JAVRBS010000029.1:63304-97400 GCF_034531155.1 Nostoc sp. ChiVER01
TTGCCTCATCGCAACAGTGCAAGCCTTTGGTGAGAACGTGAACCTTAACCTTAAGAAGCTCCATATCGACAAATCCCTTTTCATCCAACGCTTTGAGGGCACGGCCTACAGTGCTGCGGTGAACCGGCTTTTCTGCGGTAGATAAATCCTTGGCAATCCTTGAGGGTGATACTTCCATTCCGGTGCTGTATGGGTCGAGAGTGCGAAGGTAGTAGAGTACATCCCTCTGTGCTGGGGTTAGTTCCCGGCAGGCTCTTAGCCATTCTTCATGTTGGAGCGGGTAGAACTTCCCCTGAATCTTTGTGTCTGTCATAATATGGATAAAATGAGTTTCGCCCTTACCCGCATATGCAAGTAGAGCTAGTTTGTTGTAAAAGTCGCTAAAATTTCACAAAACTGTCACCCCAGCATCATTAAGCCAGTGTGATTTTTGCTAAATTGTATTTTCTAGACAGATTTGATAGTATTCAATAACTTGAAAAAAAGCAAGTAGTGGCAATATGGATAAACATCAAGAAATATTAATTACAGCAATTAAGGAAAGTTGCTTAACAGCAAGAGAAATTTCTGTTAGGGCTGGTGTCCACGAGAGTACTATTAGTAAGTTTCTTGATGGCAAAAACGACCTAAAAGCTGGTAATTACTTCAAAATCCTTCATGCCCTGCCAGAAAATTGTAGAATTCCAGCACTAGCGAGAATAGGAGTAGTTGAGTTAACGCCTATTCAACTAATTGAATCTGCCACACCTAAAGAAAAAGCTGAAATACTACAAGCGATTGCCGCTTGGGTATTACAACCAGGGGCCATATCTGGAAAAAATACGGATACTACAGACCTGCAAGTAGCAGTATGATAGCCTGAGAAATTTTTGATATACACTTAGGCGCTTATTGTGGTAAATAAGGGTGAGGATGATTTTTTAGAAAAATTAATGGAAAACTGCGATCACTTGGATGCCGAGGGAAAAGCTAAGTTAATCAAGCATCTGCTGGGTGAACCTGGGTTACAAGTGGTAATAGGGAGTAATCAAGTTCATGCTACGAATGTATACCAAGTTAATTTAAATAGTCCCGATCAGATATCAACAATATTGGATGCGATCGCCAAAAAAATTTCTTCCCAGAATTCCTCAGAAGATAAGACAGAGGGAGCGGGTTAATTTTTAGAGGAGGAGTGGGGCTAACAAGCTTTTGCTGAGGAAGATGATGATACTGAAACTGACTAGAAATCATCATCAAAGTCTTCACCAGACTAAAAAGGTGATTCTAAACCCTCATATCTGTAGCTTCGTCTTTTTGTTGAGTAGCCTTCCATAAGGTTACACTAGGCATAGCTTTCATCTGGTAATTTTTGTGATTTTTATAAGTTTATTCGAGGGCATTTTAGCTGAGTAAATTCCCTACATTTTTGCATATATTTTTATATTTGATGATACTTTAGGCAAACTAAATAAAATTTATTACTAATTTATATATCAAAAAATGTTGCTTAAATATTGAAGTTTTGTTGATTGGCTTTTTAAGGTAAAAGTTATATATTAAAACCAATCTATGTAAATATTTTTAACTATTACAAATGAATTTTGTTCTTCAAAATAAGGTTTAAAAGTTTCGATTTGCATCAACAAAGTGTATTTGCTTTGTAGAGGAATGTTATGTCGCCAAATAGAAATAATAAGGGTAAAAAAGTTATGTCTGATGATAATACAACCAATATTAATAATAGTAAACCTCAAAAGCGGCTAATAATTGTCACAGGTGATAAAGGTGGTGTGGGAAAAAGCACCTTTGCACGAGCGCTATTTCAACTGTACATTAATAAAAATTTACCCTGTGTTACTTATGAAGCTGACTTAAGAAATCCTCAGTTAGAAAGATATTTCAAAAAAGACTACCGACCCATAATACGTTACATTGATATTTTTCATAGAGGTGGTGCTGACGATTTATTAATTAATTTAGATGAGAGTGATTGTCCTATTACACTATTAGACTTACCAGCACAATCTGGAGGTTTCTTTGAAAGTTATGTCAAAGAGCTTTCATTCTTTGAAGTGCTTAAAACCGATATTAATTGTCAAGTGACGATGGTTTCAGTGATTAGTAGGGTTCTTGATTCCATAAATGTTCTAGAAAAACTGCGTGAACTTTGTAAAAATCAAGTAGATTATGTTGTTGTCAAGAACTTATTTCATGGTGAAGAAGAAAAATTTGAGCGATATAATGACGCTTTTCTGCGTCAAAATATGCTTGCAGAAGGTTTGGTAGAATTTGTGATGCCAGATTTATTCTACAAATCCTACGACTTTATTGACCGCCATGCTCTGACATTTAATGAAGGTCAGACTCATAAAGAAACAAATATTGTGATTAAATCGAGAATTAAATCTTGGCTTACTGAGTTTGAAGCGCAAATCAAGCCAGCATTTAATTTATTTGGCTTTGATATACAACCAGATGATTGTTACTATCCAGCAGTTGTTGAAAAGTCTAAAGAGCTTAGAGAAAATGAAGAAAAAGAAAAAGCTAGAAATCAAGATTCAAATTTACAAGAAAATATAGCTGCTTAATTTAGTAGTTTGCTTAGTTTATTATGTTTAGAAAGCGTTTTGTGATTACATCGGGTGATGCTCGTGTAGGTAAGTCTACAGCTTCTAGGCTATTGCTAGAGTTGTACTTGAAAAATAAACTCAATGTGCGTGTTTTCTACCACGGGCATCGGAATAAGCTATCGATGTATCAAACACAACGTTTTGAGATAAACCATTTAGGATTTTCTAGGGGTGATTCTGATAGGTTATTACTCGACTTAGAAATGTTTCCGAAGATTGATGTGGTTTTGACTGATATGCCAGGTCAAAACCTCCGAGAATTCAAGTTTTTTGAGAGGGATGTTTCACTGATAGAAAATCTTAATTGTCTAGGATATTGTGTTACTTTCTTGCACCCAATATCACACCGTAAAGACTGTGTTGAAGATTATCTTCAGGATTTATATCAGCATTTTGGTAGTCAGGTTGATTATGTTGTTATCCAAAATCATTACTTTGGCAAGCAATTTAGACACTATCAGGGGAGTCAATTCCAAGCTGATATTAAAAAATTAAACGGCTTAGAATTAGTTTTAGGTGGATTGCATAATGACTTTTACCAGTTGCTTGAGGATGCTAGTTTACCTTATACTCAACTGATTGAAACTAACTCTCCTCTTAATACTATCCAGCGTTCGATAGTATTCAACTGGATGGAAAATTTTCATAACTCTATTGTTTCTAATGGAATAGCTTCTAATTATCTAGGGTTGAGTAAGAACTGTACAGAACTAGCTTCTGTAGGTGCAAATCAACAAAATCCTTCCAATTTTGATGTAACTGAAGATGTTGAATCTGAGAAATGGTAATTATTTGCTTTACCAAATTAACAGTGAGATTTCAAATTGACTATTTAAACAACCTGTCAATAACTCAGGGTTAAAGCCACTGAGCTTGTAAGAGGCAAATCTTACGTGTTTGACTAGACCATTGAGACGCAGGCTGATACGTACTACTCGATGCTTCCCTAGTCGGGTTTATCTACAAACTGTTTTGTCAACAGTGTTGCGTAAAGGCAAGCCATTCTGTCTGTGTTGGTCGAGGGGACTCATAACTTTACTCAAGGATTATCTCCATGCGAGTACCAGTTTTATCGCCATCAGGAAAGCCATTAATGCCAACAAAAGCCAGTAGAGTAAGACGTTGGTTAAAGGAAGGAAAAGCGCGGGTTGTATACAACGACCTTGGTATCTTCCAAATTCAGTTAATCAGATGCCCTAAAACTACCAACACGCAACCCATAGCGGTTGGTATTGACCCAGGCAAGTTGTACACGGGTATTGGTGTACAATCTGCTAAGTTTACCTTGTGGTTGGCACATCTTCAATTGCCATTTAAAACAGTGCGGGGACGCATGGAGCAACGCGCTATGATGCGGAGAGGTCGCAGAGGTCGCAGAATTAATCGCAGTCTGCCTTATGATCAACGCGCTCATCGGCAAAAAAGATTTGACAATCGCAGGCAGTGCAAAATACCGCCAAGTATTCGAGCAAACCGTGAACTTGAATTACGGGTACTTGGCGAACTGTCGTTGATTTACCCCATTAGTGATGTCGCCTACGAAATAGTTAAAGCGCGTGGCAATAAAGGGTTCAGTCCAGTAATGGTTGGTCAGAAATGGCAACTAGAAAACGTGAAGGGGTACGGCAAGGTAAAGCAGGTTGAAGGGTGGCAAACCGCAAATATCCGACAACAATTAGGGTTGCACAAACAGAAGCACTCGAAGGGTGAGGCGATACCCGCAACCCATGCAGTAGACGGCGTTGCTCTAGCTTGCTCCACATTTATCCAGTACGGTATGATTGACCGTCAAACGATGGGATGGAAGGGTGAAGTGAAAATAACACCTGCGCCATTCACCGTAATTCGCCGTCCTCCAGTATCGCGTCGTCAACTTCATCTCATGGTTCCAGCCAAAAGCGGAGTGAGAAGGAAGTACGGCGGTACGGTGACGCGGCATGGTTTTAGAAAAGCCGATTACGTTGAAGCTACCCAAAGTAACAAGACTTATCGCGGTTGGGTAAGTGGCGATACTGAAAAACAAGTTTCTGTATCTGACCAAAACTGGAGACGGCTTGGTCAATTCAGTAAAAACAAAATCAGGTTGATACGACGCTCAAGCGGACTAATTATCACTGCAACTAAAGTCGTTTCTCCTGCGGAGACGCTGCACGCGTCGCTTCCCTCTTAGCTTTTCAAAGCTGAGTTTCCCGCATACCGTGAGGTTTTATGACCAATATTGCAAAAGTTATTGAAAAAGTTGTTGCAGAATATTCTGAAGAAAAAAAAGCAGAGGTTACTGATTGGATACTGAAATTGGGTATTCGGCCTGATGACCCCTTGTTTAACCTATACGCCGAACTAGGTACAACCCAGTTTGCGTTGCAGCAGCTACCAGGTAGGCTAGACTCGCTTGTGGTGGGTTGGACTGACATGGTAGACGATAAGCTTAATAGTGCTTCTAAAGTGGCAATACAGCAACAAAAGAGTGCGATCGCAGAAGCGGCGAAGGACCTGGTTAAGATGACTAAGCAAGCTGGCGGGGCTTTGCCTCACTTGGATGTAAGTAATTGGCGATTGGCACAAGTGGCGGGGGTATTGGGTTTTGTACTGGCTTTAGGGACTGCAATTGGTGTTTTTACATACAAGACCATTGCTGGAAGTGTAATTTTTCAGCAGGCGGCTTCTGGATCTGCCATCTTACAATCCGAAGATAAAAAGCTTCTGGATTGGGCTAAATCCAATGAAGGTAAGATGGCACGTAGTATTTATGTTAAAAACGCCGCCATCATTAAAACTTGCCGCCAGCAGAAGAAGTATTCAGGTGGCTGCATAATTGCAGTTGATTAATTTTCTAGGCAACCCAGCCTTTGTATCCCTTATTACTAGTTTTAGCTGTATCTTTTTGACTTTTTTGGTTGGTTTTGACTCTTGTGTGGGTTTCTTGAGTCACTTCTTCTTCGATTTTCATATCTGTAAAGCTGAGGATTCCCAGGCGGATTGCTTCGCGGATAGCGTTTAACCTATCTTTAACTCCTAGCTTGATAAATGAGTTATGTAGATATGACCTTACTGTACCTTCAGAAACATACATGACATTAGCAATTTCATTATTTTTCATCCCTCCCGCAGCTAATTTAAGAACTGTTATTTCTTTATTAGAGAAATCACTTAATAAATCTAGTGTATTTCTATCAGGTGTGTCATTTGACCTGAGACTATCAATTAGAATGCGATTAATAGTTGGGTCAATCCATGATTCATTATTGTACGCAGCCATTACTGCTTCAACGAATCTTTCTCCTACTTCTTCTCTAACACTATTTTTACAGTAGTAGCAGTCTGCGCCATTACTAATTGCTGCGTTAATGGTATCTCGACTGCTATTTGCAGTCATAACCACGATTTTAATCGATGCGTGTTTGGATTTAATTACATTTATTACATCAATGCCATCGATATCAGGTAAATCAATATTTATAATTACGATATCTGGCTTTTCTGTGTCAACAATTTCTATTCCTTGCTTTCCATATTTGGCAAGGCCACAGACTTGGATTTTACCAGTTTCAGATAATATTGTTGCCGCGCCAATCCTAGATATGTTCTCATTTTCAATTATGACAACATTAATAGGTTTCATATTATATGCTTTTTTGGTTTGGTATTGTTATTGTTTCTGATAATAATACTTATAACACTTACCTTTTTTAGATTTTTTAATCTTTACAATTCCTATAATTTAATTAGCTTATTTAAAGTTTTTACTATTATTCGTAAAAACTTTACAAAGTGATTGGGTGGTTTGTGTAGTTTTCATTAAGCAATATATTGACTAGATGATTTTATTTATCAGTACTGGTTTTAATAGCTATCAGCGAATTGATGGAGGAATAAATAATTTTTTATGGAAAGCGATAAACTTTTAGCATGGATAGAAAATATTGTTGTTTGGTCTTTAATAGGGATGCTATATTTGGTCGGGTTAGGCAGATTGCCTATTAACCCGACGAGTTTGTTTGACTTTACTGCGTCTTTTTACTATTTTGCTGTTGCGGTTGTTATTTGTCCCAAGACTCCACTGAGTTTTAATAAAAAGTTGATTTTTGGATTTATAGCTTTTATGTATGGCGTGTGGTTTGGGTTGATTTAATCTAGCTCTTTAGCAGAATCCTGGTTTTTGAATTGTTGTTGACTCTGTTCGCGGCGTGCTTGTTGCTCATTGAACAGAGTCTTGAAACGTTCAAATTCCTCTTTTGTGAGATTATTAATGGTGATAGAGTACTCTTCTGAGTTATTATCACGAGATACCAAGAGTGCTTCTCGACTTTGTTGAGAATCAGGCAAATTTCTATCAAGGCTAAGAGTTTGCGAATCTTCTTCTAATTTTAGATTTGCAGTATATTCTTCACATTTATAAATGATCCCTTGTGTCTCTTTATCTGATTTTCCAAATATATATAAGCGGTCTAAAATTACAGGAATAACAAACTGTCTAATTTGAGAATCTGCGGTAAGAGATTGTACTCTATCTTCTGGACTCTCTTTTACTGGGTTGCCATTATTGTCGTCATTTTTATTTGTGGGGTTTTTTATAACCTCTGGTTCAATTGTGGTTACTGTGAACTGGCTTGCTTCAGCTTGTAAAGTTGACTCTTGATTAACTTGATGAACAAAAGTGATAGGTTCAAGTTCTGTAGAGTTTACTTTTGCTTCATCTTGCACTACTTCACTGATTCTGTTAATTTCCGAATTCAACCTTAGCACAGCCTCTTTTGTTTCCTCAGCAGTTGGAGGCTTTTTTGCAGATTCTTCAAATTTATCATCAGGGATGTTAAGCTGTTTGATCAATTCTCTGAGGAGACTAGCTTGCATAGCTGGAGTTAAACCTTCTACTGGAAGTTCGATTAGTTCTTTCATACTAAAATTACCTCTCTACTAAATCTTTTTTGACATCTTTGAGAGCATTATCGATACGGGAATTCATGAGTTGAAAGTCCTGTAATGTTTCATTACTGATATTACTTACTTGGGTTTTTCCTTCTTTGATATATAATAATATGTTGTCATGTTTATCTTTAACTAAGTAAATTTTGTCTTGGGCTTTTGTAGCAATTTGGTATTTTTCTGTTTGTACTGACATAATGCCATTGATATCTTCCTGTCCAATGATTTTAACTAAACTTTGGGCAAGACTGGTCATTTCATTAATTTTTTCTAGCTCTTTAATATCTCGCTCCATTGCCTTAAAAGCGTTCTCAAGACTGATATTTTCTTTGATGTATAAATCAGTTACCTCTTGAATTCTATTGAGATATGTTTCTGATTTACCGAGCTTTTCAGCTGCTACATACCAGTCTTGAAGATTTTGCACTGTATTAGCTTTCATCCGCTCGATAATGTTATCCATCGCTCCAACCTGCTGTATTCTGGGTTGAGAAGGTGATGCGAGTGTTTGGTCAATATTTGGTTGTTGACTTTGTTGTGGAGAGAAAATGCTCTTGTCTTTAGCAATAAACGAGTTATGTAATACTTGTGTATTGGAAGAAATAGTGTTAGTGCTAATTTTGATATTTTCTACAGAATTAAATACAGCGTATCCTTGGGAAGTTTGTTCTACCTTGTACCCTTTTTCTTGAAGGTAATTTTGAACTAATTGGTCACTTCCTTGTGCATTTCCGACTATGAAAGAGCTTTTCGCTTCTATTGCTTTATTAAGTAAAGGTTTGTAGTGATTTTCAAAAGTTTGAGCAATTCGCTCGCTTGTCACTCCGCGCCACGGGCCAGACCCGGATACCATAATGATGTCGTCTTTCGAGTAATTTCCTGTGTTGGCGCGTTCTCCCCATGCTTGCTCGTAATTCCGAGTGCTTGAAGGTGTTTCGGGGGGCGCAGCTGATTTACCGATAAACTGGGTAGCTATTTGTGCCATCGCAATATCTTTTTTCATGTGTTCAGCGACGGCGGCGTTTATGGGTTCGAGTTGGGATAGTGGATTTGTTAGCGGACGATCAGTCTGTTCGGACTTTTCCTGCTGGGTTTGTACTGTAGTTTGTTGTGACTTTTCAGTTATATTGCTGTATGCTCCGCTGAGGGCTTGAATAAATGCAGATTCTTTACCCTTACCCTCCCACTGTTTATCCTGGGCGTTAGTTATACTGGTACAGTTTTCCAGCCACTCAGTTCCTCCGCGTTTGGCGATCGCCTCAGTTAGCCGGGGGTGTTGTTCGAGTTTAGCCTGAAGCACTTCTACCATTAGCTTGTATTCATCATCTGATGGATACAACTGCTTTTGGTGGTTAAATGCGTGTTCGGCAGATGCGTATGCTACTCCTTCAGGTTTTTGGCTGTGGTTCTCTACTCCATATCGTCCGGCGGGAGCTTCTGGATTATTATTGACTGAAACTTGGTAATCATTTTGTAGCTTGCCTTGTTCTTTTGCGAGTGCAGTGGCAAGGCTGAGTGCTACTCCAAGTCCATCTTTGGAGTCGGGGCTGATATTTATCGGGGTGACAGTTTGTTTTTGGATGGCTGGGAATGGAACAATTTTGCCATTGACATAATCCCCTAGCGGCTCCATGAATAAGCCATATACCTGACTCTTACTCGCCTGTGTTTGGGTAAGTTCTTTCGGTGAATGTTTTTCCCATTTCGCCCAGGCTTGCTGGTAACTTGGGTCTTGAATCATTTCGGGGGTAATTTTGTACTGCTTACCCACCCGGAAAGCAACTTGTTCGCCGTTTTTACCAAGGGCGATCGCAATATCTCCCTCTTTGACACCATAAGTTTTTTGATAATCTACACCTCTGGTAGTGTGTATCCTACCGTATCCGCGCATGGCATCGATAGTTGTATTAGCTGGTACTGTGGAAGGTTCGCCGTGCAAATGCAGGGAATAAACCATTGGTACTGGTTTTCCAGATATAGTCGGGTTGTTTGGAATCTGAGGGTTAGCAACGCGTGCGGCAGTAGAATTCCCGATGACGATAACTTCTTCTACAGTTGGTTGGTTTAAAGAGTGTGAGGGTATGTTTCGGGTGACTTCTCTGAGGCTGGTATAACTGCGCTCTACTTTAATTTCTCCCCCTGGTGTCCATTCGTTAGTTTTGATGGTGAGATCGCTGTTGCTTTGGACTACCGCACGAGGAGGTTGGTTTAAGGTAAGGAAGTTCTCAAATTTTTGACGAACGCTGTTTTCTCTGCCCAGGTCGTTTTTGATTGACCAGATGTTGATAGACCATCTGCCTGCTTCAGTATTGAGGGCAGCGTGTTCATTCTTGCAGTTAAAGCGGGTTACAGTACCCGACTCAAGTTTAAACTCTTGGTATGGTGCGTCCTTATTCTCCTCCCTAGTCCATGCCATTCGTTCCTTAGCAGCGCGATATCCCCAATTAGAATTTCCGATATTAATGCTGCGGGCTTCTGTCGCGGCGTAGGAGTCATCGCGGTGGTAGTTGATGCCACCGCCGGGGTTTTCGGAGTAAGTGACCAGCACAATATCAGCATCAGGATATACTTGCTTGACAAGTTCCATTAACTTGTTGTCTTGCACCCCTGGCTTGAAGTCTTTATCTTTCAAATCCCATTTTGCACCGACCCATGCGACTTGTCTCAATAGTGCGTAGTTGGATTTATCGTTTTCAAGTATGGGTTGGAGGTGGGTTTCAAGATGCGATCGCAGCTGTTCTACTTTTTCCTCGCTTACCTTACCCAATATCTCAATAGCTTTAGTTGGATCGGCTTGACGTGAGTTGGGTAGTAATAGTGGTTGATTCTTAGCTTCTAATTGTGTATTCTTTACTACTTGTATCTCAACCGCATTTTGATAAACTTGTGAAATTTCTGTAACTGTGGGATTAGTATTTGATTGAATGTTAGTTATATTATTTTCTGGTACAGCTTTTGCAGGAATAATTGGTACTGGAGAATCTTCTTGATTAAGCTCTCTGGGACGGTTAGGTAGTGCTTGTAGAGCTTTTTTGTACTCGCTATTTTCTGGAATTTGGTTTAATTCTAAACGACTACCTTCAGCCGCAACTTTTTGATTTAACTCTGCACTAAGTTGTTCGTAACGGTCAAATCCATCAACTTTACCGATATTAATCGGTTCTCCAAGTAAACTATTTAGTTCTTCGTTTATTTTTTCACTAATTTTATTTTTATTAAAAATAAATGTAGCTGTGTTACTCTCAGTAAAATAATGATTTTTAGTAGATTTTGATTCTAGCCAAGTAGCTACAGCGATCGCGTCTTGTGCGGGAACAACTAATCCGAGAGCTTCTTTAGTTTGTACCTGCGATCCCTCTGGAGAACTATATTGTTGGTTTGGGTTATAAAAATATACAGTTTGTTCTGGAACGACTGGAGGAATTTGTGACGGTGTATCTGCACTCTTGATATTACCACCAGCACGGTCAATAAATGTTTGTTTTAATTCCTCACTAATGGTGCTTTCATCGAGTACGAATACAGTCATACCTTTTTTGGCTTCTAAGCGAGCTTGTAAACTGGGAAGTAGTTCGTATGATACTCCTACTTTTTCTAGATAGTTTTTGGTTTTGTCGGCTATATTTTCGTCAACTGCTAATCCTAAAAGCCCTACTAATTTTTGTTCTTTATCTTGGAACATGATTGGAGGACGTTCGTTAATTTTACCGAGTATTTGGTTACGTTTTTCTTGCTGTTCGTTTCTCACAGGCTTCTCATTACTGATAAGCTGACTGTGCTTAACCCATTTGTCGGGATACTCTACTGTTTCTGGATTAATAGTTATTTTACAGGTACTTTCATTACTGGTAATCTGTACAGGGATACTAGTTCGTTGTTGGTTTAAGCGAATAATACCCGTATCAATTAGTTTTTGTACAGTGCTACTTTCTTTCCTTTGCCACTGTCTTTGTACATTCTCTCTGTTTAACTCGGTTTCAAGGCGTTCACTATGCTGACCAATAATACCGAGTGATTGGTCGCCAATTTTAGCAATATAAACGTGCTTTTTATCAAATGCTCTAACTAAAGTTTCTTTAAATGCTTGGTTGCTAATCTCCTGTTTTTTGTACTTGGGATTAGTAATATTAATTCGTAAAAAATTTCCCTTAGATGTCTTTGCTATTGCATAGGCATTTTGTCCGGTGATGATGGTTTGAATTTTAAGCTGTAACTGTTGTCCATTACCAGGTTTTTCTGCTAGCCAACCTTCAGCAATACCCTCTTTGATTGATTCCTTATCAATGTTGCCTAGTTTCTCAGGTTTATTACCATTTTGAAGATAAATGGTATAGTCTTCCCGAATAAGGTCAACCTTTTCGATTGTTAACATTACAGGTTCATTATTAAACCTTTGGGAATTTCCAAACTTATTAACTTCACCTACTTTAAAGGTAAGTTCTGGTAGTCCGGGTACTTTAGTTGTAATAGAGGTGGTATATACTTCACCTTTTTCAATGCTGGCAATAGCAACACTACCAATTGGTAGTCGGGCGTTACTTTGTTCTATATTTCCAAATGTTTCGTAATTACCTTTCTGATTCTGGATTTCAATGACACTTTTTCCATCTTCAGCTAGATTAAATCGAATATTTTGAGGTTTATTTTCATGAAATAATTTACTACTCCTGTCGAAGCCAGTGATACTAAACTCGTTAAATCTGAGTGTGTCTAACTGACTGATAATCTCTTCAGGAAAGGCAGCAAAGGCGAAATTAGAAACTTTCTTTTGGTAATCGCTACCTTTATCATTAGTGCTTTCACGAGTAGTTGATATTGCCCAGGTAGCAGCTGCCATTGCTAAGTTTTGTCCTTCTGGAATTGAATTGTAAAATTCTTCTGCTATCTGGTAGGCTTTTTGGTAAAGAAGTTTAATTTGACCTTCGCTTAGTTCAGCTTGGAAGGCTATTTTGTTAGATGTTACTTCCTGTCCAAGTGTAATTCCTATTTCTTCGGGTTTGTTTTCTTGCTCCTTAGCAAGTGTTCCTAATGCCCTAAACTTAGGTTTACCGTTCTCAGTCTCATCGTTAATTTGGGCATAAACTACATATTTATGCGGGCGGTTACTGTTGCGCTTGTCTTCAGATATTTCCGAGAGCTTGATCGTAATTTTATTCGCTTTCCAGATAAATTCGTTGTCATACTGTAAAAGATTAGTTACACTTACTTGATTGCCGTTAGCAAGGGTAATATTTGCAGATGGCCCTTTTTCAGTTTCTTTTTGTCTAGATAGCTGACTCGCTTGGTTAAAGGATTTGTCGAATTCTTTTTTGACAAGAGTAGCTCTTAATCGCTGTTCGTTAGAAAACTCGACACCTTTAAATAAAGCTTGAAATTGTGCGATTTCACGCGATTCGAGACGAGCTTTTTCAAAATACTGGTTGGTTTGAGCAATTAGTAATTCAACAGGCGAGTATCCCGTCGGTTGAATTGTATTGTCAATATAGACATCTTTTTTCTTATCCTTAATATAGTTAACTTCCCGGTGGAGAATCCGACTGTTGTTGCGGATAATTTCCATTTCGGGTTTTTTGGCACTTTTGAAGAGATCAACTGCAATTTGGTTTTGAAATGCTGCCTCGGCAATCATTTCGCGGTATATCTGAGTGTTAGTGTTCATCGCCACTAGTGCATTAATCTGGTTTAGGGATTCTTGCCGAACAGTTTTGATAAACTCTTCCATGTAACCGCGATACTTGGTCGGAATTTCCTTCCCTTCAATACCCTTGGATTTTGCCCAGGCTTCTGTTTTAAATAAATCTTCGTAGTGTTTGGCTACCTGCTGTACGTACTCAATTTGGTCTTTTTTACTACCAAAGTTTTTTAGGATAGTAATTTCTGACTCTAACGCCTCGATTGAGGTAAGGTGATTGTTGATAACACCAACACTAATGCCATCGCTCATGTGGATGGCGATTTCCTCAAATTCTGGCTGACTGCCATCTTCCTGGTAAAAAGATTGTTTTTTGAGTTTAACAGTTGGATCGTAAGCGTTTTCAGGCAGGTTGCGCTCCCTTGCCTCGGCAGTGAGGTTTGGATACCTACTTGCCCGCTCAAAGCCAATACAATCACCATCGTAGTCGCGTGCCTGACGCTCTTGTTCGGACTCTTGAGGAAGAATTTCTAGCTTGTAACCAGCTGACTTTAGTTCTAAAATATACTCATTAAATTTGTTGGTAAACTCGATTTTGTCTTTAGTTTCGAGCTTGCTGATATTTTGATCTAAGTAATTTTCAATACCTTCTAATTGGAGATTTTTACTTCGGGCTTCGGGTAGGGCAGATTTAATTTGCTCGTTAAGGCGGTTATAAATGCGATCACTTGTTTCGTCCGAGACAGCGATCGCACCTGCTAGAGGTTGACTATCAGGTCCAAGAATATCTTCTACAACTTTGTTAGTTGAGACGCACAGACCATTTGAGTTGAGGAAAGGGGAGCGGAAGTTGAGAACTTCTTCCCTGTCTTGATAATGCGGGATGCAGATTTCCCCATTTTGCAGGTCTTTGGAGGGAATGACCATTGCCCGCTCAAATGTGAGTGTCTTGCCGATGGCGATTTCTTTCCACTCGTTTTGGACGAACCGGGCGAGTTCCCTCTGTACTTTCTCAGTTTCGAGAAGTTGACTTTCTCCTTGCAGGTCAGCTTTGATAAGTTTGTAAATAAACGAGTCAGTAGCAATGCGATCACCTACGGCGGGCCCTCCCGCGCCATCGCGCAAAGTTTCTAACTCTTCTACTACTGTTGGATCTTCTGCTGCTTGTTCTTCTAGCGTGGTTGCTTGTTCTTCAAGAAAAGCTTTCCGTTTCTCGTACTTTTCGCAGTAAAGTTGTGCAAGTTGCCGGGGGTTGTCCTGTACTTCCTTAAGCTTTTTGGCTTCAAGTTCTAGCTGTTCGGTAAAGTCTTTCAGCCCGTTAGGGAATGAAGCGAGTAACTGCGAGATAGCTGTTTTACCGAGTTCAGATTGTGATTTTTCACCTAGCCAGATATTTTGCCTGTACAGTCCAGGTTGAATTTGGGGCTTGCTTGGCCCATTAGGGTTGTCTTTATCAGTTCCCTTGAATGCAGATAAGGGAAGAATTAAGTCAATTTTAGTTGAGTTCTTGGGATCTGAATAATTGAGAATTTGGTCAAGGTTTGCAGGTCGTAAAGTACCTTTGCCAAAGCGGTATTTGTTATCGTCTCCGTCTTGGTCAGTCCAACCGAAGCGGTGCTGAATTACTCGATATTTATCACCTTTTTGATGTTTTGTTAATTCGTGATATAGGTCTGTGGATATTTGCCCGTAACAGTCTCCGGTTAGCCAATATGCTTGGTCATTACTAATAACGCTGCCATTTTCACCATTACTGTCATCAACAATTAGAATATTTAACTCTTTCTTGACGCTATTTTTACACGAACCGAGAAAAATAGATCCGTAAGCACCTCTATCTTTGTTATCAGGGCATAATTGTTTAATTCTATCTAGACATTCTTCCGGCCCATATAACAACCGTGTTTTTGATGATAATAATAATTTGTGACCTTCAGGATGATTAATTAATTGTTCCACAGTAGACTTTTCGTCCATATGCCCGAACGAAAAGTTAACCCCAGGAAATAAATGTTCTATTAAGGTATTATTAAGTTCTTCTTTTAACAGTGAATCTGGATTAACCGTATTACCATCTGTATGAATCCACTGATTTAACCTAGTGTCAAAATGTTTAGCTTGAATTGTCATATATAAACAATTAAACTTATAAATTTAAATATAAATTTTTACTTTTTGGCACTAAAATACCCTTAGAGTTTGATTTTACTTTCTCTATATCGGTAATTTATTAAACAATTTTCTAATTTCTATTTTCAAAACAAATGTAATTGTTAATACAGATTAATGTAGTTATTACTTATATCCAGTCTCCTGAAGACCTATTCGGCGTGATCTCAAAATTTAAGTATGAAAAAAATATACAAACTTCTCAATTACTTCTTGCTTAATGCTGAATCAGTAGTAACATTCTTAATGTTTGCCATTGTGCCGATGTTTGTAGTTTGAGAGAGAAAGCTAAATTAGTGTGGCAGCAGGTGTACGTTTAAAATAAAGTCTTGAAATTTCAGAGACGCAAAACCTTGATTTTACGTGTCTATCTCCAGAATCTGGAAATAATAAAGTCCTAAACTTTGATGAAGAGAAATGCTGAGACTACAGAAGTCTAAAATAATAAAGTCTTAAAATATTACATAAATCGAAGCTTGGTATAGCATTTATAGCTATTGTGTCGTTTCCATAGGAATTTGAAAAAATGCTTCGGCTCTCCAGCCCAAAAATTGCATAAACAGCAGATGGTGAACAGGACTGCATGTGCTTTGGGGTTGCAGTAACTTAAACAACCAAGTTTTCTGAGGATTCGGCAGTTCAAGTGGACATTTAAGTTGTTGTAATAAATCTCTACAGTAGTGCTGCTTAAGCAAACTTAATAAATTCATGTCCCTGTCTAGGCGATTTTTATTAACACCAAATCGTTGAGAGATGAGATAAAAGTATCGCTTTAATATCGATTCCAAGCAATTAGAGTCATAGGGCTGATTCAGTAACCAAGCAGTATCACTCGCAAGGGTTAACAAGACTTGGTGAGAAGAATTATTGAGATTAACATCTGTTGGTGAGGGAATTGTTTGTATTACCCTTTTTGCAGAGACAAACTCATAGACTGGTTGATGCCTTCGTGGATTAAGGTCGCTAGATGCCAAAAATACTTGGTGAGTGGGGCAGACTTCTACACCAGGAGCTTGATGAAGTCGATGCCAGTAAGGTTCGCCAAATTCTTGCTCATCCTCCAAAGCACACAAAGGACAAAATCTTAACGAATAAGGAAATGGAATAGCAACTTTGAACAATCCAAAGATTTGATAGAACCATGAACCCCCAGAATTTCTCATTAATTGTAGGCGGTAATTTTGTTCTTCCGGGTTAAAAAAAGGACTGTACAGAGGAAACAGAGTATGGCGATTGACCAAACGCTCTACGGTATAACGATGTCCTTTAGGCAATACCGCAACTAGCCTATCGAGATTCCAGGGTAAATCAATTACCGCCTTTGCTGCATAATAACCTTGTAATTCAATGGCTACAGCATTTTTACTCGGATACTGCATATAGTCGTGGTAACGTCCGCACATACTGTAGAGCAATTCATCTCTAAAAGGGTCGGGAAATAAGCCAATCATCCAGAAATATCCTCGAAAAGATACTCTGTTGCCGCTTTAATGAATCCTGCTCGTTGTAACGATTCGTAAGCACCAACCTTCTGCTTGACTCCTGACGCTACAATCTCCGGCAGTCCTGATTCATCAGGTTTCACAGACTGGCTACCAAAAGATGTTGAGGGTTTAGCGTGTGGCGGTTTTTTAGGGCAACTGTCAGCTTGTGAATTAGCAATAGTAGACTCATTAGGAGTGTTTTCTTTTACACTACCATTGATAACTTGTAACGTTAATTTCTCAGCAGCTTCTTGAAAGTAAGGTTCGATATCAACTAGATATACATCCTCAAACTTCTGCAACTCCACTTTATCTCCTCGTTTGAGAGCAGAAAGGACAGGAGCAGCCAAGCACAGGCAATCTTTGGCAACAGAACGAATAATAGCTTCTGTTACCTTTTCCTTACCAGTAGTAATAGCTCGAATTTGAGCCAACATATAAACCTTAATTGCAAAATCAGTGATACCTTGTGTTTCGTAATACAAAGTATGTGCCAGTTGAGGGTTGAGTGGACATGGGTAAAGAGTATATTGATACCGCCACAAAGATTCTATGAAGAACTGCCAAGTATCATTCTCCGGCATAGGATGCCAAAGTAAATCACCCTGTCCTGTTCCCCGGCGCATTTGCCGAAACTCACCACTGAGAACAGACCAAGCCTTATAAGTGCCAACTAAAACAACGGGTAAGCCAATTGTGTTGATTAATCCGACGAAGAAGTTGAGCATCTTTTTGTGTCCGCCGCTCTTGGCTTCGCTCAAGTTCTGGAGTTCGTCAATCACCAGCACCCCTAAACAATGAAGTGAGGCAACCCGCGCCATTGCTGGAATTAACTCATCTACAGTTCGCCGTCCCTTGCCGGCGTAGTGCTGGTAGTAAGAAGTGTCAAGGAGATCATCAACAGCTTGAAAAAAGTTCAGGCACAATCCCTTGATAGAACCATCAAAAGGGCAATCGAGTTTTAGCCAGACAATTTGTCGTAGGGTAAAGTCACGATTGCGGTAATAACTGTGATTAATTACTTGGGGGTAGAGTTGCAAAACCGATTCAACGGCTGTTGTCTTGCCTACACCACTCATACCAATTATGGTAAAGCCATTGGCAGTAGAGCGTAAGCGACTAGGTGGTACTTGGTTAGTTACAAGAGCTTCTACCTTTTGGCTGATATCATGAAAGAACTCACGGCTAGCAGGGTTGCGGGCGCGATACCCACTCCGAATTAGACGAGCAAATCGCTGTTCTAAATCTATGTGTACTGGCAGAGGTTGAAAAAATTGCAATACCTCCTGAATTAAGTGCAGACGCTCGTGATTAGGTAGCAATCGCTCTTGTGCATCATATCTGGGAAGTAAAGACAGCGAAATGAAGGCTTGTTCTTCGGTTAATAAAGGAGGCAGTGCCTCAATTAGAGGATTATCACGGTAAATAGAAATTTGTTCGGGATTATACTGAGCAAATACTTCTCTACCCCGAAATACAAGCAGATGTGGCGAGTGGGCTGGCTCAGGAGTCATTATTCCAACTCTCCTCACGTAACCGACGCAATTTATCAAAGGGTTGTGGGGGTGGAACATACTCCTGTTCTTCACCCTCAAGTTGACTATCTCTAACTATGGGTACGACTGTTTGGGCGTTGTCAGATACTTCTGGTCTAAAGTAGTCTGCTCCACTTAGCCGCTCATGGCCACGCTCCAGTTGCCGTGACGAGCGAATATTTTTCACCCGCTTGTGAGGATTCAGGTCACAACGTGCCGCCTCAGTTTGAGTGCTAGCTTCACAAACAATTTCCTCGACATTAGCATGGAAAACCGCTTGACTCCTTTGACTGCGGGTTTGAGCAACTTGTTGACGTTGTTGTTTCAATGCCAAGTAATCTGTTGCTTCGTGCCAATCCCGTCCAGTGAAAGTCTTCGATACGGGCAGAAGATGGCAGACTTCCATCCGTTTACCACCTTCATTACGTAAGTAGATAGTATCAATTTGGCGCGGGTCGTAAGCAATCGAGAGCTTCCATCTACCTTCTAATCTGGCTTTGATAAACCATTGCTCTCGCACTGCTAGTTCACAAGTGTAAAACAGCCCGCGATAGTAAATTCCTTGATGGGTGACAGAGGCACTGTCAGTTGGTAATAAATTTAACCTGACAATTTCTCTTGGCATTACCCTTGGACAACCTTGATTTTGAACGCCCCAGTGCCATAAGTTAATCGGATATGGTTCAACACCATCGGCAATCATATATTCATTAGCTGGATAAGTATCTAATCGATGTTGATTATTATGGTTGAGGATACAAAGCAGCATCAACTTGCGAAACTGGTTAAGATCCAACACAGCATCTAATCGATAATCCTTGTCACCCCGTTCGTAAGTTTGATGAACGGCTCCAGGCATCCAATGTATCAGTTTGTCATTACTGAGTCGAAAGTAACGCTCAACTATCGGTTTCCAATCTGGGCGAAAGGGCGGAGTATTGTCTACTCGAATACCCAAAGCATTTACTAGATTATTAGCATTGTTACTGAGTAGTTCTCCCCGGTCAGCCAGGATAGCTTCTGGTAGATGATGACTAGGCCACTGAGCCTCAGTGATCTCAATGCCGTATTCTTGGCAAAATTTCACCTTGTTTGCAGTGGCATTTTCCAGTGCTAACATTGCTCCCAACCAGCTGGGGCCTTCCAAGCTGACGCTAAAACCTACAATCAAACGGCTGAAAACGTCAACTACCAGATAAATCACTGGGCGACCGATGAGCCGATTTCGGTCTAATGAACTAACTAAATAAATGTCGCCAATAGTCGCATCAATTTGATACAAGCTGCCGGGGCCACTAGCAATGTTGGTCGCATTTCCCGTAACAGCACGATGACGAAGATTAAATCGATGTTCGCCGACACGAGATTTGAGTGTGCGGCATAAATCACGGTCTTTTTTGTACCAGTAGTAAAATTGAGCGTAGGTTGGCAGTTCCTCGGCAGGCGGTAATATTGGCACTAACACACCGTTAATCGTTTCATATCCCTGATGAAAAAATTTTTCTAGGGTTAGTTGATAACATTGCTTGAGTGTTCTTCCACTACGGGTTTCATAAAAAAGTTGAATCCCTCGGCGAAAATATTCTCTGACTTGTTGGTCAACATTCACACCTATTGCTTGCTGTTCCCCCAGTGTGAGTTTGTTTGGACGACCTCGTTTGCGGTGATTGCTCTGTCGCAACTTCCCAGAACCACCGCATTGGTCAAAGCGAGGAAGTAAGGCATTTTTTACTTGTCCACCTTGCCAATAACGCCGTAAGTAGTTGTAAATAGTTGCTGATGTTCGTCCTGTCTTGACAACGGTATCTGCAACCAACCGACCGCGAATAGTCCGAATGAAGATTTGCTCACCTTTTTCAATCAGAGGCTCAATTACTTGCCAAGCCTCATCGCGGTGCTGTTTATGCTTTTCATCAATCTCTTCTTCCTTTTGCACCCATACGACATACGGGTCAACTTCTAAAATCTGGACGGCGTTGGCTGCCAAGGCAATTTCTATCTCTGAACATTTTTGCCACATTGGAAGTGCAGTGGTATTGTTCAGTTCAATGGTAACTACATCATTGTTGCCCAAATTCAACCACAAAATTCTTTCAATGCGATTGCATTTGCTGTCGTCTAGCCATTCTAGTAGCAGATTTTTGCACAGCCTCATCCTACTTCTCCCATTTGTAATTCGGATACTTGAGGTGACACTTTTAACAGCAGCAGTGGCTCTCGTGGCTGGATTGCTCTATTCATATCGACTATCCAATGTCGGGACGCTAGCAAATGACGAGCGACACAAAGGCTTGTCCCTGGTGGTAAACCCAATTGGTTGTCACAATCAGTAGTAATTGCTGCTAATGGAGTATCAGTTTGCATCACCTGTTGAGTTAGCACATAGCTGATTTGCTCAATCTCTATTTCTGTTAGTGATAGGCTACTGGGGTGGCGAAATGGATGTATCCAAGCGACGTTATCTGCAAATGCTTTACTGATTTCATTTTCTGTGACAATTCCCCAGCTAATTCCTCGTCCTTGCCAGTAACGACGCTCTATCTCCAATTTTTCTAATACTCGTGCTGATGACAATTTTTCTTTTGGTTTTACTGTCCGAGCTTGTTCTGTGACTCCTATTGATTGGTTAACTGTCACTACAAAATCCGTTGTCATGACGATTGGGTCTTTTGTTCGCGGATTGGCTGGGTGTCGGATATTCAATTGCTGGGCAATTTCTTGTGTCTCTTCTAAAGGCAGTAATGGGTACTGTTCTCGAATATCTGCGACTAACACTGACCAATCAAGAAGATAAAAGTAGCGCAGCTCTAACTGGCTAAATAATTCATGCACTCGGTTGGTTGTCCAACCTTTGACGCGGCTTGATACTCCAACAGATGGGACATCCCGGACTACGAGCCACGGTTTGTAATCACATCCTCTACCTTGCCCAAAACCCTGGCTGATATGTTCCTCAATGTTAGTTGCGTTAAGTAAGCGTTTGCGCTTAACCATGTTTGTTGACCCTGAAATTTCTCACTCAGGGATGCCAAACGTGCAACTTTCCAAGTGTTCATCTCAGATTACTTCTATTTGTACCCGTTAGTTTAAGACTTTATTTTAAATTTCAAGACTTTATTTTAAATTTTAGAACTTTATTCTAAACGTACAACTTCTCAGTATACTGAGCAAGATTCAAGTAGGATTCTTATATAAAATACATAATTTTGTATAGTGTTGTAGACGTTCTACGTAATATTTAGCTTTAAGTTGGTTCTCTAACTCTTCCAATTTAGATGATTTTATAGGTTCTAAACCTAAATAATTATGATACGCTTCATTAGCTTCATTAAGAACACTATGAGATTGATATGATGCTTCGTTTTTAACCATAAACTCTATCAAACTTTCTATAGTGTCACCCTGCCAAGAATCTGAAATCTTATCTTGAAATCTTCCTCTTTTAGTCGATGTGGCATCACTCCATAAATCACCAAAGGGTGCATATTGATTTTTAAATTGTTTGAGCCATTCTCTAAAACTTATGGTCATTTTTCATTTCTCCCTAGTCGGTTTTTAGCCTGTTGGCATACCTATCAGAGCAATTCGATCGTAACCGTCACAGCGTACTGGTAGATAAAGCAGCTTTACAGGTAAGATAATCCTGTATTTCAGTATCTATATTTTGTGGCAGTAATGAAGTAAATTTTCCCTTTTTGCTGGTTTTATGAGTCGATGGGTATAATTTCATCACTGTTGAAAACTTCAACTGTAGCATTTGGACTGTTCATATCTGTGGTTTGTTCGAGTAGGCGTGTTGCTTCCTCAAGCAATGTGCTTGCGTTGTGAAGCAGTGTTCGCACTTGGGTTAACTTGTTCCGCCGTTCGATACCAAGTTGTGCTTCTATATACCGCGCATCATGCTGATGGCTGAGGTGAATTACCCGTACTTCTTGTTCTTTTTCTGAAGGTGCAAATATTGCGTTTTCAGCCGTTAGTTTATAGTACGAGTACGTAGCACTGGGGCGTTTGACATTGTAGATGTGGAGTTCGCAACCAGGTGGCGCAATGTACTGTCCGTCGAAGTTGGTAAGTCCAGTACGAATATTATCTAATGTGGTGGCGATCGCCTCAATGTCTGGGATAACACTTAACGATTCTGGTGATTGCGGGCAACCGCGCCTCATCAGCATCATGATAGCGGCAGAACGACGGGTCAGGCGAATTTGTTCTTGATACTGGCGCATTTGTTCTTCCCGAATACGGACAAGTTCGAGTTCTTCATCGGGGCTTAGTTGAACCGCACTCCCACAGGTTTTGTAATTTAAGCAGTCGCCAGAGTCTATGCCTGGGTATTGCATCATACTGGCACAGTCAAATCCAAGTCCGCATTTTTTCTTGGGCATAGGTTACATTTTTGGTTCTAGTTACTTTTATAATTTAATATAGCTAGAACTAAGTAGAGTTATTTCCTATGGGGTTATGGGCGAGATAAACGATATTAGGATTTTTGCACCTGAGCAAGATATTACGTCGTGGTAATCGTTGTTTGAGGAGATGGAAGCGCAGGGACTACCAATAGGCTCAAATAGCTATCATACAAACTTCTTGATGTCCGGCAACTGCTTGTTCCCAAGTTGAATATCTCCAGAATTTACCACTGTATTCACCTCCAAAAACTATAGTTTCAAAAAGCTGTGGTTCTTGATTAGGAAAATTAGAATAATCCTTTCCTAAAAAGATGGTAGATACTCTTCCCCACGAAAAAGTATCTAAAGCTACTTGTATATTGTTCTCATTTTTCCGCCAATCAGACCATTGCTCAAGACTGTCGGGCTTAATAGGTTGTTTATTTTCATCTAATATATAAAGCTCATCAAGTAGATCCATCTAATTTCTAAAATTTTGTGTCATAAGATAATCATCGGACAAACTTATGTGTATTGTGTACAGTTTTATGTAGAATCCACGTCGTAGAAGCCTTGATGTGACTGAGTTTTGTTAAATTCTTCTACAACGTAACCTCTGATAACTCCCTTTTAACAAAGCAGAAAAATTTACAAAATGTAACTAGTATTTTTGACTCATTACCGTACTTTTCAGTGCCTAATTATTAAAATCATCGTGTTGATACATTCTTGCTCCCTGCGAAGCAAAAACGTGGTTGAGATGACTGTAAAAATTGCCTACGAACTTGACAAATGGCTTCAATCGAAGTGGCAAAGAGATACGCGATTCTACACCTTAACCCTTTGCCAAAACCTCTTTGGAGAGTGGACGATCACTAAAACTTGGGGCAGTGCCATCTATCGAGGATTTGGCAAGTCAAAAGATTTAGATTGCCCTGATTACCAAGCTGCTTTAATAACTTACTACAAACTGCAAGAGCGAAGGGAAAAGCGAGGATATAAAAGAGTTGACCCTGAGTCAAGATATTGATGAATCTTCATCTAATTCCATTTTCGCTTTAGCTATTTGCCAGGATAGTAGTTCATAACCTGATGAAAATTTATCATTGTTTACTCTAACTTGAATTTCTCCTTGCTGTATGGGTAAATATTTTTTTGGAACAGCTTGACAGAAACCACTTTCAATAGCCTGACAATACCAACGTTCAAACTCATCCTCAAGAGGAGTCATCGCTTTGAGAGGAACATTAGGTTCAGCTTCATCACGAATCATTGCCAGCAAGCAAGCGCCGGGATTCTCGATACTGTTATGGCTTCGGTATTGCTCGAAAGCGGATATTGCCAACTTCACCCTAGTGAGATCGTGTTTGGCTATTTCCTGTTTTAATCTAACGCCAATTTTGATGCCCATTTTGGTAATTAAATGAGTAATCTCTTGAGATAGATTCTTGAGTTCGCCATTATCAGACTTCTTAGGAACCGAGTTCAGAGAAACAACTTTGGGGATGACTCAGGTATGGTCAACTGCTTAATTTGTGTTCGCAGACGTTCACATTCGGACTTCAACTCGAAGATTTCAGCAACATGACCTCTCAAGTTCTGATTTTGTCGCTTTAATTCTCTATTTTCAGCTGACAGTTCTCGAATCCGTTGCTTGAATACTTCGCTTAGAGTTTTGAGGCTATGAGGCCCAGGTTGCTTCTCCTCTAATGAGTTGAGTTGCTGTGTTTTTTGCGACTGTAAGTCATGAATGTATTCAGTTAACTCAGTCCATTTATAGAGGTAGGAAATGGAACAGCCAGCGACTTGAGCAATGTTAGGGAAGGTCAAGGGTTTACCGCTTTTTTTAATCTCTTCAATAGCGCGAAACACTTGTTCACGTTTCTGCTCTTTTCGCTTTTGTTGGGCTGACCGAAGGACAGCAGTCTGTTTTTCTCGATTAAGTTGCTTCGCCATTAGCAACTTTCCTCAAATCTGATAGCCATTTATCCATTGCTTCTAGGGTAGCCTTGGATTCTTCATAGGCCAGGGCTGCCCCAGCTTGTTTAGCTGACTCCATACGTTTGTGTTCTCCAGCATATTGCCGTTCATAAAGGGGTAATTTGCTCGTACTGGGGCGGAAACTACCACAGCCGTAACATTTGGGATAAAGGTTGTAGATACAGTTTGTTTTGGGGTCAAGGGTGCAATGACCATAGACCACCAGACGAGGTGAAATTTCCAGGTCGAGTTCGTGAGATGAAGGGTTTTTGAGGAGGCTTTCAGGTAGGCTTTGCCAGGGGAGGAAGCGGTTTTGCGAATTCAGCAGCAGCTCCTGGAAAGGTAAATCTACTATCGCTACTTGCTCCTTAGTGGGAGGCGCATAGTGCTGAAATGTCGTTTCACTACTGAGGTGGTCAGCATAGAGTTGAGCTGCTTCCATTCCGTGTTTAGCCCTTACTTCTTGGAGGCGACTAGAACGGGTAATCTTACCAGTAAAATAGGGTTTTTGACCATTGCTATCACGAATGTCTTCTTGCTCTATCAACAGACGAATAAGACGAACCATTGGATTTCCACTTGCTGTTACTTGAGGGGGATTGGGCAATGGTTTGAGACTAGAAAACGAGGGGTAAGAACTCTGTTTAATACTTCTAAAATGACAAAACAGATAGGGGTAATCTGAGCCAAAGGTTTTCCTAATCCATTGCTGTTGTTGTTCAATGACTCGTCTAATCTCACGAGGGGCAGGTAGTCTGTGCCATCGTTCTACCTTATGCTGATAAAACTTGATATACCATTGACCATTTTCTTCAACTAAACAATCAAAAGCCATCTGACAAATATCTGCTGGACGAGCAGCCGTATATTCTTGCACTAAGTAGTGACGAGCAACAGGAGCAGGGATTTTATCAAGATGCTGTTTAATTCCTTGACGAGTGATTTCATCCAACCAATCCACGTCCTGAATTGTCTGTTTAGGAATATCTCGATGACGAACTAAGCTTAGAGATTCTAATCCGAAAAAATCAAAAAAATCTTTGAGTATATATAGCTTCTCTCGAATGGTTCGATTACAGTTAGTTTGGTTGAGGTCGAGAAAGGCTAAGATTAGTTCCCGGCTAATCTCAGGGAGATGGTGGATATTATTTGGCTTCAAAATTTGACTAAACTGACGCAAAGCCACAAGAGAATTCATCGGTTTTGCACTAGCAGAAAACCTACCTGATTTGAGTAAAGAATATAGATATTGCTTGACTAGGACGCAAAACCACTCAGGTTTAATTGATTTAAAGTTAAGGATTCTCACGGGTGAGTTTTTGATAAAATGGCGAAAATCCCAAACATCATCATCAAAACAGAAATTCAATAAAGTTTCTTCTTGTTGATACCCAACCCAACTGCCATAACTTGTGGCGTTAGGGTGAAAATTTATGTGGCAGAAGTAACAGCGACAATTACTCTGGCTGCTAGTTGTTTGAAAGGTCTCGTAAATCCACCCTTTCTGTCCATCAGGGCCAATTTGATGGCACAGGGGATTAGGGCAAACTAAATGCTGGCGATAACTGTGAAACTGAGGTGGAACTTGACAACAAAGCAGGGTCTTCTGGGAGCAAGAATTACATCCCAGGTTGAGTTGATGACTTTGCTTACGAGTATAATGAAATTTGCTGATTTGTCCCTGATTACACTGAGGACAGATAAATTCTCCAGAATACTTTTCTGCCCAATTGACTGACAGAGTTCCTTGAAGAGTTTGGTGAATGGAAATTGGTAAGTGTTGAACTTGACCAGTTAAGTACGTTACTTGATGACAAAAATCACATCCCAATCTCAGTTTACAAACAGACCCTTTTGAGTAAGAAAATCTGTTTAATTGTCCCTTCAGGCACTGAGGACAGATAAACTCACCAACATAATCTGTCTTCCAATTAACTTGTAAAGTACCGTCAAGAGTCTGGTGAATTGAAATCGGTTGATGCTTGCGTTTAACCATGATTTTTTTGCTCTTGAAGATTTTGCAATTCTGATAAGCCATCAAAACGATTTTTGATTAAAGCTAATAAGTTAGCAATCTCAGTCACTCGTCTTTCTTGTCCGTTTTTTTGAGCTTGAATTAGGTCTTGCTGTAAGCAGTTCACGTCAGCTTCTAACTGGGATTTATCTTCGGGCGTTATCCGATGATGAGGACAGCTTAAACAGGCATAGCGATGTTGACAATCTCCTAACATGGTTGGACGATGACATTCTCCCAGGGGGATACTAACTTTGAGGAGATTAGCTAATTTTTCATACCTAGTTTTTCTTGGTTTAAAAGAAGTAACTCGACCATACATATCCACATAACCTTTGAGATTAGCTTCTTTTTCTAACCTGATAAGCGAACGCTGACGATAATGAGGTAGCATATCTAAGGAACCGTGACCTAGTACGGCGGCGATATATTCATCCTCTACCTCACAGTGAGCCATAATGCTGGCTTTGGTACGGCGAAACATGTGGCTAGTTAGTTTAAATCTGTTGCCATGTTTGTCTTTTAAGTCTGCTACTTCTCGAAAATTAATTAGCCAGTTACTAATTCTCAATCTGGTAATTGTTTGGGGTTTATAGAACAGTGTTGTGTCTAGTTCTCTATCAGCCCAAGGAATACTTTGATGATGAGTATAAACGGTACAAAATAGTTTATCAAATTCAGAATCTCTCCCAAATTGAGCATCAAGAAATCTCTGCTGTTCTTGAACTAATTCAGCTACTAGAGGATGAATCTGAACAAACCTCCAGTGTTTGCGTTTTTCAACCCAACGTAGTAAGAACCATTTGTCACCTTCCTGTTTCAGGCTATGGCGTGGCATAGTGAGAATTTCTCCAATGCGGCAGCCTAACACCAATTGCAAGCGAAAAAGTCTTTCAAGTGTCGGGGGGAATAAATCGAATTTCTCGTAGATTTGGTAGAGGACTTCCTCTGGAATTGTTTCAATTTTAGGAGATTTTTTTTTGAGTTTAATGGGGGTAAAGGCAATTTCCAACCATTGTTCTTCTTTCCAAAGATTGAGGGCGTAAGCAATCGCATTCTGACGATTACCGCTATTAATTTCGCTAATAAATTGATGGAGGAGTGCTTCTGTCAAAGATTGGGGTTGTGTATATCCATAATTACACAAAAAACTATCTAAATGGTTTAAACAGCCAACTCGATGAATAATCCGACCGAGGGAATATCGCTCTCGAACGCTGGCTTTAATGGTTAGTTGAGTCAGCCGTTTTAACCAAGGCAGTGAAAACTTGTGAAAGTAAAGATGATAATGTCCATTAATTCGGCATTCTTCTTGGCTATAACCCAATTCTAACAGTGACCAAACATCTTGATTCATCAAAGGATCATTAATCCACTGTTTCCCTAACTCAGAGAGTGTGATTCGCTCCTGTAATGCTTGCGGTGCAAATGCTTCTGCCATTAATTTTCATCTTCTCTTAAGTATTGGTCTAGGGTCATTTCATCGAGAACATGACTGTAAATGTCTTTCGTTGTGACAATTGAACGATGTCCTAAAAGCTGTTGTACATATTGGTCAAGATAATTGTCTTGCAGCATTCTAGTAGCGAAGGTATGGCGAAATAAGTGCGGATGTGCTTTAATTCCTGTTCGTTTGTGGAGTTGGTCAAATAATTTATTTAAGCGAACTAAGGACATCGCTTGCCCTACCCATTTACTTGATAAATTGACGAATAACATCCCGCCTCCCAAAGTTTCGGCTTGAGGCGGATATTCTTCTAGTAAGTAGGCATGAAAGGTCTCTTGAATAGCTGAACGATGGTAAATAATGGGGATTTCTCGTTCTCTTCCTTTAGCCATTGCGCGATTAGGATTGTCTTCTCTGCGTACAATCCGAATGCGTCCGCTGAAATCTAAGTCCTTGACATCTTCCAAATGTAATCCTAACAGTTCTCCACGCCGTACTCCTGTTGAGCGCAGCAGCATGATAATTAACCTGTCTCTATAAGTTGTACAGGCGTTGGCTAAGGTTGCGACTTCTTCATCTAGTAGACAACCACTGAAGAGTTTCGGTTCTTTTATTTTGATGCGTTTGCGTTTATCAGGATTGCTTTTAGCGATTCCTCTAAGAAAGCCTCCTCGTTTTCCCCAACCATGCGCTAGTAGAGTGAAATGTTTTTCTTCAATCCTGCCTTCAATTGTGTGATAGGTATAAAATTCTTGGATGGCGGTGACTGCTTGATTGACAGTGCGAGGACTCCTTTTGGCAACAATTTCTCTCACATTTTCACCAGATTCTTCAACTTCACCACCTAGCAAGTACCAATTCACAAAGTCTGCTAATTCATTTAACCCAACGTCATACCAGTTGAGAGATTTGGATTCTAACCAGCGCCAAAAGTCTACCAGTCGATAAGCGTATGTAGTTACTGTATTCGGTGCTAATTGTCGCTTTCTACAGTAGTTCAAAAATCTTTGGATTGGCTCTATGGGTAAGCAGGTTTTAGGGTCGAAGACACAGCTAAATCGTAACTCTGTGTGAGGGGATATCGCCCATTCTACCTTGGTCATTTTCTACGTTGTGGAAATTAATTTGTTTCTACCCTAACGTAAAAATTAGGGCTGTTGTTGTTGTTCTTTCCACGTTGTAGAATTGGTTGTTGTTGTCTATATAAACAGTTTGTTACCTCAGTCTTTGTACGCGACGTAAGGGTAATGTATTGCCTGGGCAACTGTCTTTGTTGTGAGAGTTATGTTGTCAAAATTATATTTTAGCAGACATTGCAGAACTGCAAAAATGCAAAACAATGTAAAATTGTTATATTACTTTTAACATTTATGACAAAACAAGAGTTATGTCAAAAAAAAGTAAAATTATAGAATTAGCTAACTAATATAATATTTAGTGGGGATAACTACTGCGAAATAGATGCTTTGTTGTTAATGCTGGGGCTGATTCTTCTTTATAAAAGACAAAATAAAAGTTATGCCTAAGAAAGATGTATGGGTAGTATTTGGTCACTTTCTAGATTTAAATTACTATTACGTATCAAATACTGAATGGACTTTTGAAATAGAAGAAGCTTGCTTATTTAAAACCAAGGAATTAGCCGAAAGCACAATAGGTAGGCTAAAAGCTTATGAGAAAAAGAATCTAGACTTTCACGGAATCAACCCAGATAGCTTGTCTGTTGAACGCACCTGGCTTGAAGTTAGCGAATTTCTGCATTTTACGGTTTAATTCATCTCTAACAAATACGAGCGCAAGAAATTGTACTTTTGATGCTTAGACACCAATAGACAAAACAATTTTTTATGCCCCACAAATCCACAAATAGCTGCCCCTTCACATCCAGCTAGACAAAGAACCCGGATTGCTAAACGAAATTTTTAAAACCTAAACTGTTTAGTTTGCACTTGGTGACAACTTCGCCAACAGTGTCTTTGCCAGTCCTACCCCTATTCTGAGTAGATTAAATTCTCTCTATCTACAGATTTACTATTGCTCAATACCTCTTTGCGATCGCTGTTTATTCATTAATGCTTGTTGGGTAAAGAAACGCAGACTTTCAATCTGCTCAATTTCGTTTCTTGTTAATCGAGTTGGTATCTCTTCGTACCAGTTTCCCTGACTGTAGCAGGTTTGCATCACAGAAGTATTATCCCCATGACGGTAAACAGTTAGAATATTGGCATCCAAGCTGGCACTCAACTCCTGTCCCTTGATACGGAAATTATTGGTAACAAGCATATAGTCAGTGATTGTAGAAGGCAGATGTTTGAGGTTAGAAGGGAGAAGGTTAGGAAAAGGGGGAGTAGGGGAAGATTGCTCTTGCAGGATTTGTTGAGCAGTGGATAGACGGTTTTCTTCTGAAATATCCTGTTGTGGGTGCTGTTCCTTCAGATGCGGCTGTACTTTTTTCTTAACCTTATTTGCTTCCGACGTGGGTTTATCTTCTAATTTTGGTTGTATTGTCGAAATTTGATCTGGATAATTACTATTTAGTACTTTTGTATTCTCAAGTATTTTGGAGTTATTATCGGTATCGCCATTACCATCACTTCTACTGCTGCTAGTAGATTTATCAGCATACAAGTACTCATTATTACTTATAGTATTAATATTTATGCGGTTAATTGCTCTGGCTTTAGCTTGTTGAATTACTTCTTTATCTTTATCTTTTTCTTGGTCGTATGTTATTCCATATTCAGACCGCAGTTTGTTCCAACTATAGGATTTGTATACTTGATAACCAGCAATTTTCACATCATTATGGATGTAGGTAAAGCCTAGTAGTTCCTCCCCCCGCATTTTAGGCAATACCCCAATGTTGTTTTCCTCCAAGCGTTGGATGAACGTGGAGACAGTGAGACTATCCTTGATGGCTTCCCCTATTGCTTGGCGAATAATTTCCTTACTTGTTGGGGTTTTGTGCTTACTGTTGACTGCTCTAATACTTTTTGAGCGGTTGGGGCTGGTGAGTGCAGTTATCCCGTACTCTTGCTGTAACTTAGAGGCGACGGCTTCATTCGTTGTCGGTGTCACCTCTAACCCTAGTTCCGCCGCGATGCGTCTAGTTGAGACTTGGGAGTTGAAATAATCATAGGAATCATTAACTAAACTGCCATCTAACCGAATTCGGGAGGCGATTATATGCAGGTGTTCGTGGTCGCGATCGTGGTGGCGTACTGCAACGAACTGACTCGTAGCTGCTACAGATGATTCTTCCTTGGGCAAGTATCCCATATCTTTGAGATATTCCCTTGCTACATAACTGTACTGACTGTTGGATAAATGCTCGTGGTAGTTTGGGCGGTGGGCGATTGAGATGATGAGGTGCGCGCACTGCCGTTTAACTGCTTTGTTGGTGTACTTGATGGTGAGAAACTGCTGGTTAAATTCATCTGGCTTTGTTCCCATCATATTAGTATCGACAATCGCAGCATCATCTTTCCCCAAGACATACTTGAGCGTGTCGAGAAAATTCGGTTTTTTATAAATGACGGGAATCAAATCGAGGGAGTTTAAAGTGGATATATAGAACCTGTAATGCCTTATTTATCTTGGCTTGAGGGTGATTTGTCTGGAACGTCTAGGTTAAATGCAGCAGCTATAGTCTGATCTACGAGTGCGATCGCATTATTAACAGTATCCAAAATTTGCTGGTTGTTTGTTTCCTTAGCCAAGTGAGATAACATTATCAGTTCGCTTTTGAGGTTTCCAGCAGTAGCACGGATAGTTATTAAGTCGGCAGACGGTTTTGCCGTTAGTACCCGCCTTAACCCACAGGAACGTAAATATTCAGATGCAGTTACCCCTGTGGCGATCGCTTTTTCCTCAATGGTAGTTTTCTCTTCCTCAAAGAGGTATACCTTGATAGATTTAGTTCGCTTTATGGAGTTACTTACCATACCTTGTTTCACTGCGGGACTAAGTGGCATAGTTGGAGACTGCACTCGGGGAGGTGGGGATAACCGGAAATCTGACAACAGATGCGGTATCAATTGCGGACAATATCGCTGCTATTTTTGGTATAAACTATACTGTATCTAGATGCCGACAGTGAGAGTACTGTAACTATTGTGATATAAATACCATGAGGTTAATATCTTGTGGTTCATCTTGTACTGACACTGAAGCCCTAAACCTTATTGTTAATTCTGCAATTGCTGGGATGTAGTGATTGTAGGGATTATATGGCTATGTCGCCAGTGTGCGAACCGACAGGTCGGCGCTTCTGGAGCAGACGCTCCGCGAACGCTATCGCGTAGTGGGTACTATCCATCATCGTGGATTCAATTATACGTAATTACAATTATTTATAGGTATTATTTTTTAATCTGTTTATTTATCAAACAGTAAATATATGACAAAAGTAGTATTTTATACTACAAAATAAGACGATTGGTATTAAAGGACTGTCAATTAATCTAGTTTATTGATAATAACTTTAGTGATAAAATGACCCTACTAAACATACCTTGTTTTAGTTACAGGACTGTACGGCGACAGCAATGGTCTGTAGTAGAATGCGACTGAAGTAAATGCTTGTGCAGAGAAGGTTGTGGGATTCTATCCTAAGTTGATTAACTTCGACGTAATGCTGAAATAATTGGGTTAATTTGCCCTCAGAATACCTCAATTATGGGGATTGTTAGAGTTTATTTTTCAGTTAATTATTTATTTTGATTGACAAAAAATCAAACCAAATTTCACTTAATTGGGGTAATTAGTGTGTGAATTGGGGTAGTTCGGAGTAAATACGGGGGTGAGTTCTCCCACTGTATGGTTAAAGTAAGAGTATTGACAAATAGCTTACTGAGAAGCTTGATTTGCACGTTATATAGAAGAGAAGTTATGGCAAGAGCGAGTAAGCCAGCTGATTCGGTTGAGTTGGCGCGTATCATGCGGAATAAAGATATGGAGGACGGTATAGTAATTAGTTATCTCCAGTCGAAGAAGCGAGGGCAAACTGAGTTAGTATGTGAGGCGCTGCGGGCGTATTACCTACCATTTGCGCTATCTGCTGCGGGGGTATCTGGTGTTGAATTGCAGTCAGCCCTCCATGATGCGATCGCGCAACTTGAAGTTCAGATCATTAAAATGAAACGGACGTTTGGGATGGAGGGGTTGCCCCAGATAGTTCTTGTTAATCCTCATAGTGGAGTTTTCTCGCAAGGTGCAATTGGCTTACAACCAACAATTGGAACTAACGGAGTAGGAATAACTCCTGTTTCAGCTAATTTGGTTCCCCCTTCGGTTTCTTTTTTTGATTCCACTGGGCCAAGTCCTGTGTCGTTAGCTGTTGCGACAGAACCAGCCGGATCAAATGTTTTGGGAGAAGATTCTGAGGATGATGGGTTCTTTAATGATGACGAGGATGACCCAATTGCTAAGGCAGAAATAGAAGTTGATGCAGGATTTCGTCTGGAGTGAGGGGATTATGAGGATATAGGTGGTTAGGTGTTGGAGAAAAGCATACTCTCTGCCTTGGCTTGTGATACTTGCGTAAGTCCAGTCCTTGTCCTGTTTGTCGTTGTGGGCAATATCTCCTGAAGTGCTTTGCACCACTACCTGGGCGCATTTAGAAGAAGTTTTCGCTCAAGCACCTGCACTGCATTCCTCAAAGGTTCTATGAAACCATTTCAGTCATACATTTGGTCAAAACCTTTGGTCGAGGGCATCAACAGTCAGTAGACCGAACTGGAAAGGCGATCGCATTCTAGTTTTAGAGGTGCGATCGCCTAGAATAATCACTTCATATATTTCATCTGTAAAAGCTGCGATCAAAAATTTGACAGCAAAGCAAATGTGTAATTAATGTGATTTGAATCATAAAATGAACTTTTAGCTCAAGATATGCTTCAAAAAGAGCT
>NZ_JAVRBS010000003.1:0-183833 GCF_034531155.1 Nostoc sp. ChiVER01
TAGGGGTTGCCCTACGCAAAAATAGCTCGATGCCAGGTTCTATTCTTAAACTAAAACCCCCTAGCTCTCATAACAGCTAGGGGGTTTTAATTTATGCTGAATTTAGTATTGGATAAATTGTTATGACTTATGACTCAAGAATTTGGGATTTAAGAAAGTCTATTCTTGATGGACGTTAGAGTTGATTCGTAAACAAAAGCTTAAGATACCATTCGCTTTATTATCAGACGAATCAATGAACCATAAATCATAGCTTCACTTAATTCTATGTACTCATAATCCTTACTCAAACGCCGAAATCGATTGAGCCAACCGAATGTACGTTCTACGATCCATCGTTTCGGCAATCGCTCAAATGCTTTAATGGCATCTTTGAGACTATCAAGGTTAGTTAATAAAAACCAGCCAGCAGGCTCAACAACTCCACGATATTTGCGTTTGTAATATCCGGCGAGATTAAATTTAGCAAAACCTTTCTGTTTCGTTGCTTGAATACCTGTTAAAAAGAACGAGATGCCGGGAGTTAATTCCAAAGATTGTAAGCGTTGGTGTGATTGGTTTTCTTGCCGAATATAAGTACCTTGTTTCTGACGCAATACAAAGTCAATGCTCTTGCTATGTAACCAATTTGCTAATTTTATACTGTGGAACTCTCTATCTCCCAGTACCAGCATTTGATATCCCTTAAATAACTGCAATAGTGGACGAATTAATTTTTTCTGCTCTCCCAAATTGCTACATCCTTTTTTCGGTAACAATATCCAGTAAACAGGTATTGCTCTTTTTTGTTCTATTAAACTAATTACAAATACATTTTGCGAACGCCATTGTGTTCTATCAATCGCAAATATCAGCCGTTTCTCTCTTGTTTTCAGACTATTTTTTACCCATCGTTTGAGCAGGGGAAACCACAGATATGGAATCGACAACTGCGGTAGCAGTAAAAATTTTTGTATACTCCGTCGGCGACTTTCAAATCTTATCGGTTGTGGAAAGACTGTTGCTAGTTTCTCAATTGTCACAGTTTTATGAAATTGCAATAGCATCAGCAAGATTTCTAGCATCTTGTACTGCGCGGGTGTCAGTACATAATGAGCGCAGTTTTGGTAGAATTTAGGTAACATTATCATTTGATAGGTCTTGTTGAGAATACCTGACCTATCTTTTTTTACCCCAAAACGGTCACACTCCTCTATTTTATTTATTGCCTTCAGCCGCTTTGTCACCCCTTCAGGCACTGCACCTAAACGTTCTGAGGAGAGTTGATGAGTCGAAAAAGTTATATCTAAAATATTAGGAGTTTCCTCATCAGACTGATGATTCATTTAATTAAAAATTAGGTTGAACAGAGATTAAATAATTCATAGGCAGCTTCTATTGAAGGTTCGATTTTAGAAATTCAGGATAGCAGTCAGATCAACCATATTCATTCCCGGATATCGGGTTAATTTTTAACTGTGTTGTAGTTTCTTGGCACGTTCAGCCACGTCTTTTATTATCTAACTTCTTTCTGCTGCAAGTTCTCTAATCTTTTTAGTCTAACTACCCCTATTTTATTTTGACAAAAGCGAGATTCCACTTTTTAAAAATTAATGAGGTGCAATTCCGCCTACTATTTGAACAACATCAAAAGCGATCGCTCTTCCAGCATGAATACTAACAGACCGATCGCTATGTTCAGTTTTGAAACCAACCAAGCATAGGAGTTACCTCCCATATTTAGTTAGGCTAAAGGTTGATCGCCCTCTCCCTGTGGTAGCATTCCCACCTCTGATCGTGGTGCAGACATGATTTGCTTTTGCTGTTCTTGTAGCCAGGTTTCAAAGAGTTCATTGAGCAGTCGTACCTTCATAAATTCATCTAGTTGTGCGGGGATAAATTTTTCCAGCCGCAAAATCACGAACCAGTCGGCGATGCGAGTAGGGGGCAATATCTGACCTGGCTGACTGCTAGATAGCATTTGCACCATTACCGGATGTAGTGCATTTAGTTCAATCGGGCCTACTAAGCCTCCAGTTTGGGCCTCTGGGCCGAGTGAATATTCACGCGCCAAGTCAGCAAAAGAGTTTTCTTTTGCCTGAATGCGGAAGTAAAGTTCTTGGGCTATTCCCACATCCTGGGTTCGCAGTAGAGAATAAATTACTTTGTCTAGTTTTGTCTTGGACTGAAAAAAGTAGGATTCCAGTTTATTACCCCAAGTAGCTTGCTTGAATTTTTCAATTTTAAGCTTACGAGTGATAATAACTTCTAGCTGTTCGGGAGTCAGCCCTTGATGTGCCATCCAAGTCTGGATGTCTTCTTCATTTTTGAACTGTTTTTCAGTGTAAAACTGCTGTTTAGCTTGGGCTACTTCCTCAGGTGTACACTCTATTTCTAGCTTGGCGGAGCGTGAGTTTTGCTCTATCGCCTCATCAATGATTAATTCGCGCTGCAACTGTGGCAGCATTTGGTAATTCGCCAGTAAGGAAATCAATTCACTAGCTGTAATTGTACGATTACCGATTTGGATCGCTTCAGTCATTAGCTTTCGGCCATCTCAAAGTATCTAGTTTGTTAAAGAAGCTAAACCTTAGTCCATTCATTGGGAACTTTTGTCTTAATCTTATCGAGTTAGGTATGCAACCTGACTTTAGTGATAATTAAATAGTGGCTTTAACATACTCTAAAATATACAGTTTATATGACTTTTCATCAAAGATTCTACGTAAATGCGGTCAGATATGAAGAAAAGGACAAAGACCAATGACTAATGAGACTTATCGCCACTGCAACTTAGAAGACGAATTTATCAAACTGAGCTAGGGTACTTTGAGATAACCCTCTCTTAATAAGGTGTTTTTAGTTAACCAGAAATACTCACTCTATAGCGAGTATCATTTGAATCTGATTTTTCCCTTTATCTTTTTGGTAAAGCGATATCTACGACGGGCTGTGTCTACGCTCACTATGCTTCTATTCCAAAATCTTATTGTGTATCCCACAACCAAAAATTCTAATGTTTACAATGACTCTAAATAATTCAAAAGATCCGCCATTTCTTGGGGACTAGGTTGGAATTTTGGCATTGGGGGGGTTTCGCCACTGATCACCTGGCGAATTAGTCCATATCGAGACTTGTGCTTTGAGACAGCTTGCAAACTAGGGCCTACTCGCCCATCTGCTTCCAAGCCATGACAACCAGCACAGTTAATTTGAAAGATCGCGTGTCCTTGAACTGGGTTTCCTGTTAAGGATAGAACGCTCTTGACGTATGGATCGGAGGCTTGAACCAACTGAACACCAAAAAAGCCCAAAGGGACTACTAGCAGTATAGCCAGCGTCAATAAAACGATCCTCTGAATCAAAATTTCAGGTTTGGTAATCTGGTTATCCAAAAGGTTTGCTGTGAAAATCTAGGTGTGCTAAAAAGTTTTCATTTCCTACACATAGCTTAAAAGTTCTTGATTGTGTCTGCAAGCACAGAAGACTATTTTCTTGTGGGCAGTCACCCTCCAAAAAGGCTGTAGGGCGCAGGATTCATACGAAATTTGGTAAAATCAAAAACAGGCAACGAATATTTAATAATTTCAAAGAGGAGATTTACAGTGGTTGAACCCTTACTATCAGGTATTGTGCTTGGTCTAGTTTTCGTCACCCTTGCTGGACTGTTTTACGCTGCCTATAAGCAATATAAGCGCCCCAATCAGTTGGGGGGATAAGCAGTGCTGAGTTTTGTTAGCGGATAGCTATGGTTTAGCCTGTGCTAAGTTTTGAGTGGGAGTATGAGGGGGATGAGGGAGACAAAATAAAATTTTCTCCTCCTGCTTCTTTGTCTGCCCCCTCTTTTCTCATTGGACAATTCTGTAGAAAGTAAGTGATGTGTTGCCGTAAACTTTCTCGCGGCAAATTTCCCAATGGGTAATTTCTGGCGGTTTCCAACCTTGTGAGGCGTGTTCAACTGCGATTTCACCGCTAGGATCTAAAAGTTGATAGTGAGCGATCGCTTCTAATACTGGCTGGTACAATCCACTGGCATAAGGTGGATCAAAGTAAATTTTATCGAATTGCTTGCCTGATAAATTCTTTAACTGTTGGACAATATCTCCTCGCAATACCCGAAGTTCTTGCTCGGCATTGGCAACAGGTAGCCAATTTTGTTGGATGGTGGCACAGGCTCGGCTCGATTGTTCAATTCCCACTACTAGGCTGGCTCCTCTACACAAAGCTTCTGCGCCCATTGAACCAGTACCGGCGCACAAATCTAGCCAGCGACAACCTGCAATTTCTCCCTGCCAAATATTAAATACTGCTTCTCTTACCCGCGCACTAGTGGGTCTAGTTTCTTTTCCGGGTAAAGTTTTTAGCTGGCGATTTCCGTAAATTCTCAGGCTCATTGGTTATTAGTTATTGGTCATTAGTCATTGTCATTAGTCATTAGTTTTAGACAAAGGACAAACAACAAATAACAAAAATAGTATTAGGCAGGAATTTTTTCGCGGACTTGAGCAACAAAATTAGATAGGATTTGCAATCCGATATTAGAGGATTTTTCGGGGTGAAATTGGACTGCCATCAAATTTTCGTGGGCGATCGCAGCTGTGACAGTTTGAGTACCGTGAGTGACGGTTGCTGCACGGATTAGCGGGTCTATTGGGTCAACATAGTAAGAATGGACAAAATATACCCAAGGTTCGGACGGTAAATGCTCCCACAAAATACTTTTTGGTTGAGTCATTTCCAGTTGATTCCAACCCATGTGAGGAATAGTGATGTCAGGTTCTGGGCGAAACCGCCGCACTTTTCCTTTGATAATTCCTAGTCCTGGTTGAGTACCTTCTGCACTTGATTCAAAGAGAATTTGCAATCCTAAACAAATTCCTAAGAACGGTTTACCAGATGCGATCGCTTCTTTTATAGGTTGTTCCAAACCACGCGATCGCAGGTGTTGGACTGCTGGATCAAATGCTCCCACCCCCGGCAGAACTATTGCATCTGCCTGCTCTAATTCCTTTGGAGAATAAGTAACATTAGGAGTTGCTCCAGCTTTTTCCAAACCTTTGCAGACTGAGTGCAAATTTCCCATCTCGTAATCTACGACCGCAATTACTGGCATTCACCTGCTCCTTGTAAATTTATTATGGAGGGTTTTTCTATTCTAAATAATATTTGTTATGAAGAAAAGAATTCTATTAACTTCTTTTGACATTTGCCTAAAATATCAACAGTCGAATTCTTCTGATGATTTATTATTTGAAGTTACCAAACTTGATCTGATACCAGATGATTTAAGTTTTTTACCGTAGTTGCCGGTAGATGTACAATTTGCCAGTACTCGGGTAATGGAAAAAATAAATGCAATTCAACCTGATTACATCATCTGTTGTGACATAGCTGTAAGCCGTACATAATTAAGTGGGAAAGCAGTTGCTAGGTAAGTAGGCGAGAATAAATCAGATTAGGTTAAGTAATGTAAAAAGCCTTGAGATTATTTTATAGTCAGGACTTTAGCCCTCATTTGAGGACTAAAGTCCTCTCTAGAAACTTTTAATTATTTGCACCGCTTTACTTAGCTGTAAAAAAATTGTTTTGCAAGCAGCAGTTGATTTAAAAGAATTAGTCACGAGAGCAGCAGGGATTGAGATTAGTTACGACTGCGGGAAATTTATCTGTGTTCGCGTAGTGTTTCGTAAAGAGTACTTAAGCTAAAAGCAACTCATGGTAGGTTGTATTTTTGCCCGCGTTCTGGTTCTCAATCAAGAAAATTGATGGGGATTCTCGCAGATTCCGTATTAATTATTAACAAACTGGCACTTTCATCAAGTTGTTAATGTCTGTATGGTGAAAGAAATATTTAAGTATATGTTGCCATTGTTACTAATTTTCCCAATTGCTCAATTAAATCCTGTCACGCCATCACCTGAAGAAGTCATACAACCACAAGAAGTGCGTCCTTTACCAGGTCAATTGGATACAGTGCCAACTTTTAACAGCAATAGTCCAGAATTGGTTTTGAAAGAAGGAATTTTACTCTCCACTTTTCCACCAAATGGCAAAAAAGTGCCAGCAGCGCATCTAAATTTTCCTTTTCGAGGACGATTTGATATTTTTGCCCATCATATTACTAGAGCTGAACCAGCAGAGAATTTGCGAACGCTCTATTTAGGGGTAATTTTGCACAACCCTAGTTCGGAAGCAGTAAAGGTGAATATTTGGCAGGCAGCGAGTTATTTGAGTCAACCGGATGCACCATTTATTGATCTACCATCCTTTAGCCAAAATCTTTTGGGTACAATTTTTTCTGGCCCAGGCGATCGCGTCATGTCTGATGTGCTGAGAGGGCAGCGACAAGAGATTTTTCCTGCCCAAATTGACATTCCAGCAGGGCAAAGTCGGATGTTACTAAATTTACCAATTCCTGTGCAAGGATTGACACCACCTCTCAATGGTCGGTCTACATTGATCCGATTGCAAAGTAATGGCACTGTCTATGCAGCTAGCCTAGCCATGTTTGCACGAGTGAATCCCGATGGCAGTGAGCGATCACCGACTTTAGAAGAGTGGCAGAATTTACTAGATAATGGTGATTTAGCTGGCCCACGGGATAAAGCGCCCACTCCCATAGAAGAAACTGGCAAACCAAGAATTTACGGGCGTGTTGCTGGAGTGGCTGCTGGTTCACGATGGAGAGCTTTATTAGTAGATAATCCTAAAGCCAGGTATTTGACTATTCCCCAGCCTGGTCTAGTGTTTTCTTACCCTCTGAGTAGCCTGCATGGCGGTACATTAGGAACTGGTCAAATTCAAAGTGCTACTATGCTGGTGCGCTATCCTGACACCGCATATCGCGCTCATGGGAACTATGGAATTCAATATAATCTCAAGTTACCCCTATACAACAATACTCAAAGTCCTCAAACTGTAAGCGTGTCGATACAAACACCACTCAAGGAGGATCAATTGGGAAAACCGGGGTTACGCTTTCTTAGTACACCAGCCAGTCAAGTATTCTTCCGAGGGACAGTTCGGGTACGTTACAAAAATGAGCAAAATCAGCCGCAAACTCAGTTTGTGCATTTAGTGCAAAAAAGAGGTCAACCAGGAGAACCCTTAGTTTTATTAAATATGAAAGCAGGCGATCGCTCTTTAGTAGAAGTTGACTTTCTCTATCCGCCGGATGCTACACCACCGCAAGTATTAACAGTTTCAACTCAAGCTGAACCTCGGTAATGAATGATGGGTAATGGGTAATATTTCTCCAATTACCTGTTACCAAAAAAATATTAATCAACTGATTTACAAAGCTTTACTGTTTACCAACTTGGCGCGGCTCAGAAGCACAACCCAAAGACGCTACCCAAATCTAGTTCTGGAAAATAGCGTGATTTATTATACTAACTAAAATTATTTTTGACTAATGATTATCAAAGGCTGTGGTCATAAATAACTTGTTCGGGGCGATCGCTTACCTAACAGGGCGGTGAATCTGATCTGTGAATTAACTTCTTCATATTGATAAAACTTTTCACCCCAAATTTCTGTATTTAGGCTGAATATTTATTCCTCTTCATGCGTTGCAATAGAAATAGGAGACTATAGCAGGCAATAAAGGGATGGCATGACAACCGATCAAAAAATCAATCAAGACACTGAGTCAAATCCGCTTCAGCACCTTATTGGAACCCTGATTTTACTGGTAGAGGATGAGCCAGATATTGCAGATTTGCTCACCTTCGTTTTGGAAGCAGATGGTGCAGAAGTGATAGCTTTAAGCGATGCAGAAGCAGCCCTTGCCTTGGTAGAATCGCTTCATCCCGATATTCTGTTGTGCAATGTGAAATTGCCCGATCATGATGGAAATTGGTTAATTGAGCAAATTCGAGTGCATTCTTGCTCATCCTTAAGACAGTTGCCCGCGATCGCTATCACTTCTTATACACGGGAAGTCTCAAGTCATAAGGCTTTAAATGCTGGCTTTAATCGATTTCTAGTCAAGCTTGAGAGTCCAGATGAAATCGTAGATGAGATTGTTCACCTGCTATCTACCAATCTTTAAAAATAAATTGCATTAATACTTGCTGGAAGTACAGAGTTAGCTGTACACTTCTATACACTACTCAGTTTAAACTAGCAGACTCTCAAAAACCTATCGATAAATTCCACAATTGTCCTGAGAAGTTACCACACTTAGCCATAACGGGTTTATTGTTTATTCCATCGTTGATGATATCTAAACACTTATTTGACCCTGTAAACTGTGTACGTAAACGATAATACTTAGGAGAACCAGCAGGTTGTATGTTCCAAAGCTGTCCTGAGAAGTTACCGCACTTAGCCATAATGGGTTTATTATTTATTCCATCGTTGATGATATCTAAACACTTATTTGAACCTGTAAACTGTGTTTGTAAACGATAATACCCAGGAGAACCAGCAGGTTGTATGTTCCAAAGCTGTCCTGAGAAGTTACCGCACTTAGCCATAATGGGTTTATTATTTATTCCATCGTTGATGATATCTAGGCACTTATTTGGCCCTGTAAATTGTGTTCGTAAACGATTATCACTTGACTGAGCAGTTACCTCTTTTACTGGGGGCAAAGTGGCAGAGGCAGAAACTATCATAGCTAATAGTACAATTTTACTCAAAATTGCACTGTAATTATTCGGCATGGGAAGTGATACCTCTCACTAATAAATGTATTAATCATATAGCTTTGCTGCACACCAAGAATTTTCATTTGGAAAATATCTAGCTCGATTTCAGCACATTATTTGAATTTTCCACTTTTGAATAAGCACTGCCAGTGTTCACCACCAAGGTAATGTTACAGTATTTGGGTGTTATCTCTGCCTTTTTGAGTCTGTATCAAGCATTAGCGTTCCAAAATATACTTGATTGCATAAAAAAGACAGAGAATGCATTTAAAGTTGAAAACCCTTTGCTGGTTTTTTTTGCCCTTTACTTTTGGGCTTGAATTTGTTAACTTCTCCTAAAGCTTCTTGAAATAAATTGTGTAGGTGTATAGGGACACTAGCAATTTCTGGTAACTCTGGCTCAATAGGTTTATTGAATTCTTGCAAAACTGCGTCCAAGTCACTTTCAAGACGAAACTCTGGACGTTGCAGAACTATTTGCAACACATTTTCTAATTTAGTTGGATACTGTTGTGCTAACCGATGCCAAATAAAAGCATTAATACTTTTATCTTCAAGGTAGTAACGAACGAGTTTTTCCGCTCCTTGAACACTTTGCCAATCCTCTGCCGATAAAATTGCTTGTACCTTACTATATGTTGGTAAAAACATTTGTCCCCAACGAGGATGAGAAAGAGCTGTTACTTGTTCTGCTTTCTTGAGTTCCGCAGGTAAATCAACCTTTGGCATCACCATTTTGCTATTACTGCTTTTACTGTTAAACATCTGAGAGACTACGTTGGAATCAGCACCAAATTCTTCTGCTGCTGCTTTTATTTCATCGTCTCCAATGCCAGCTGCTTCTGCTACTTCAGCTAAAGATTTAGAAGTATCAATTCCTGCTTCGGCAAAGCGTTTTTCAGTAATTAATTCTTGGAATTCAGCTATTTTTTTATTAAGCTGGTATCCAGGTAGTGTAATTTCATCAGTACCAAAAAAGTCCACAAACTGCTGATGATACTCTCCAACTGACTGCCAAGCTTCTTCTAGCAAGTCGGGAGCATCGCTGTAAAGATTACTTTTATAGTTTTCTTTGAAATTACCAATTGCTACAGCAAGTTTTGGTTTACCTAATTTACCCATTATTGTGTAGGGGCCAGAAAACATCCAGTAGCTATCGGTAATAGGAGAAATGCGAGTTAGTAAAATTTCTCCTACTTTCAACCGAGATATGGCCTGTAATGTTTGAGTATTATTTGGCTTGACGATGTAGTGTTTATCTGTTAGCCAATTTGTCAATTCAAAGCCATCAGGTAAGATGTTGGTGATGGCAAATAAGCCAATGAAACTATGATGCCAACTGTTAATCAGGTTGCGATCGCTTTCTTCTAAATCTGGATGACTTTCGATAAACAACTCTAATGGAGATTTATCACCGACTTTCCCGGCTGTCAGAAAGCTATCGATAATTAAGTCCTGCTGTGTACTATCCCCACTTCCACGGCGCAACTGTGCGGCTGCATAAGTTTCCAGTGCTTGTGCTAGTTCGCCTTCAGCATCAAGGACAAAATCAACTAAGGCTTGTTTTAATTGGTGCGATCGTTCTAATATGACATCCACAAGTTAATCTCTCGGTGCAACAGATGTAGATTATAGCTCTTGAGAGAATTACAGCATCTAGCAATAGCTAGATTTATGGTGATTAGATAACAAAATAAAAAGGCAAAAGAAAATCTTCTTTTGCCTTTATTAATTTTTACCTTTTAATAGAGACGGTAAATTTCAAGTCTCTATTCATCGTCGAAATCATCGTCGTCGTCTTCTTCTTCCTCGTAATCGTCGTCGTCTGCGATTTCATCAGCGATTAATTCATCTTCGTCATCTAGAACTGACCTTTCTGCACGTCTGCTACCAAAACCAGATTCTCCAAGAGTAGGAGAATCTAAATTATAGGTGCGAGCTGTGCGGTCATCTAAGACCATATCCAGGGGATCATCTACTTCATCCAAGACACTACTGCTAATCTCAGCAGCATAATCTTCGATCGCACCAGGTTCTTCATAGGTATTGTAGCCAGTACCAGCCGGAATCAATCGCCCGATAATTACGTTTTCCTTTAAGCCGCGCAGCCAGTCGGATTTACCTTCAATAGCTGCTTCGGTAAGTACCCGTGTTGTCTCTTGGAAGGATGCGGCGGAGATAAAGCTGTCGGTATTCAACGAGGCTTTGGTGATCCCCAATAATACTGGGGTATACTGTGCCCTAGCACCGCCTGTAATTGCCATAGCTTCATTCACCTGCTCAACTTGGCGCAGTTCCACCAATTCACCAGGAAGCATTGTGGTGTCACCACCATCATCAATCCTGACTTTATTGGTCATCTGGCGAACAATCACTTCAATGTGCTTATCGGAAATATCAATCCCTTGAGATTGATAAACCATTTGCACTTCATTCACCAAGAATGACTGTACTTTCTGCAAAGCATGGCTAGCACAAGCATAGATTCCATCTTCAGAACCCAGGCTAAAGAAGATTTCCAAAATTTCGTGGGGATTGGATGGGCCATCGCTTAATGGTTGTCCTGCTAACACAGTCGATCCATCTGGCACAATCAAATTTTGTCCTGGGCCTAGAGGATAATCTGTGATCACGCCATTTGATTCTACGACCTTGATAGCGATCGCTTCATCACCATTTTCAGCGTAAACTACCTTAACTTCACCCCCTCGGCGACATAAAATGCACGCTTCTTTGGGTTTACGAGCTTCAAGTAGTTCCTCAATCCGGGGTAAACCTTGAATAATATCTCCGGTTTTGGCGCGTTCAAACACCAGCAACACCAAGTTATCACCCCGTTGTACCAAATCGCCGTCTTCTATTTGCAACACAGCACCAGGGCTGACTCGATAAGGACGACCGATACGGGTAGTAACAACATAGTTTTTAGTACTCAGGGCTGATTCCTCACCAGATGCAGCAGTGGCACTTTTAATATCCACTACTTGTCCTGATTCTGGGGCAAAAACTCCAGGAGCAACTTCTGTACCTTCTACTAGTAAGTCACCCACTTTTACTTTTGGCTGAGTAGCAGTATTAATGCTTAACCTGTCAGCGTCACGCAACACTAAACAGCGACGCACGTTTTCGGTTCCTTGTCGGACACCCCGCACTTCCCCGCCTTCTTTACATAAGATTTGGGTACGTGCAACCACAGATCCAGGGGCGATGGTAAGCCCATCTTGTACCTCAAGTGTGGTTTGAGTGCTACCTTGGGTGGCATCGGCGGTAATGTCTCGACGAATTACCAAGGACTCTAAAATTACCAGTTGTAAACGTTGAACTTCTGGATCTTCAGTATCCTCTACTAATTCAATATCTGCTGCCAGGGGTGAAGCATTATGGTCTTGTTCCCCTTCTTGCTCAATTTCCAGCACTAGCTGGGTTCGCAGCAGTTCCACGCCTTCAACAGATTTAACGCGTTCTGAATCTTTGTAAGGTAGTCGCTGCACAGCCCGCAATTGAATTGATCGCCCGGTTTGTTGGCTTACCGATGTAGTTGATGGCACATCTGGATTATCAGGTACGGCAAACTCAACTACTGGACGACTCAACAGGGCAGGCCCTTCTGGTGTCTCCACATACTGGATATAACGCAATTCCGTGGCGACATTGCCTTGGAATTCCTCACCTGGTTGGATGAAGGTGTTATCTCGCCCGATCACTGATTCGGGATCGTCCACCATCAGCAGTTCTCCAGGCTTAACCACAACTTCCCGTAGAATGTCGTTTTTCTGAGTAACTTCTATCACACCACTGTTTTGGCAGAAGATATCTTTTACTACCTCAGTGCCAGCTTCTACAAACTGACCGTCTTCTACCAACAGCAAGGAAATATCTTTATTAACTTCGTGGCTTTCTTCAGGAATCCACAAAAGAGTACCGCCTTGCACGACTTCATAACCCAGCTTGGCTTTACCTTTTTTCTGGACTTCTACACCTGCGAATTTTAGGAATCCACCAGTGGTTGTCCGATAGCGGTCATCAATTAACTCAGCTACTACTTGACCGTTTTGCACTTTTGTGCCTGGTGTAGCCCGGAGGTTAAATACTTGGTTGTTGCCAGTGGAGACTAAGTAGTTATTCCGCCCTTGGGAACTTTGGACTGTCACCGTTGCTTGGTCTAGTACCACAGAAGCAGTGATAATTTCAATTTCCCTAGTACTCTTACCTGGGGTAGCTTCTGGTAAGCGCACCACACCGCCATGCAAACTGGTTAACTTGGTTTCTGCTAAAACTCCGTTAGAAGCGATCGCATCTCCATTTTTCACTACCAATTCTGCACCAGGTGGCAAGTTGTAAACTTCCCCAGACAAAATCCAAATCAAGCCACCGCGTGCGGCTGTAGTTGTGGTATTACCTTGACGGTCAGTTTTTTGTTCTGGAACTACTTCTGCAAATTGCACTTCTCCTGCTAAGTCAGAGGCTACATCTTTAACTGCTTTTTCTGTATTAGTCCGAGTTGTGCGTCCACCAAGGGCAACCTCTGCTAACAACTGACCTTGTTTTATCTTATTTCCATCAAATACATATAGTGTTGAACCTTGGGTAAGATGAACCTCTTGGTTCTCTGGGGTAACATCACCTACTTTTGTTGGCTCCAAAAGCATGACGCCATTAGCTTCAACATATAAGGCATCTTCCCCGTGGCGGGTACGATATGTTCTGGTTTTTAGTTTGCGGGGAAGCTTAACAGTTCCATCGATTTTAGAACGAACTTGTTGCGCCACTTCTCCAGTAAACACACCACCTGTGTGGAATGTCCGCATGGTTAGCTGGGTGCCAGGTTCACCGATACTTTGGGCAGCAATAATTCCCACAGCTTCGCCCAAGTCCACCATCTTGGCGTGGGCTAAACTCCAGCCGTAGCAGTGTTGACAGACAGAACGTGCCGCTTCACAAGTTAGGGGACTCCGCAGCACAACTTCTGCCACCCCAGATTTTTCGATTTTCTTCGCCAAGTCCTCAGAAACTGGGGTATTGCGTGGTGCAATAACTTCTTTTGTCACCGGATGCAGCACATCTTCGGCAACTACCCGTCCCATCAAGCGGGTTCCTAGAGGGATCAAGGTTTTGGCACCTTCTGTCATTGGTCGAATGGGAATTCCTCTGGTGGTACCACAGTCAAATTCCCGAATAATCACATCCTGGGATACGTCCACCAAACGGCGAGTGAGATAACCAGAGTCAGCCGTCCGCAAGGCAGTATCCACCAATCCTTTTCTGGCACCGTAAGACGAAATAATGTATTCCGTTACAGTGAGTCCTTCACGGAAGTTGGTTTTGATGGGCAAATCGATAATTTCCCCTTGAGGATCTGCCATCAGTCCCCGCATCCCCACCAACTGCCGGACTTGAGAGATGTTACCCCGTGCCCCGGAGAATGCCATCATGTATACGGAGTTGAGAGGATTAGTCTTCTTGAAGTGAACGACGACTTCATCTTTCAAGGCTTCACTAGTACCATTCCAAGTATCGATTACCTTTTGGAAGCGTTCTACTTCAGTAATTTCTCCCCGTTGATAACGGGTTTCAGTAGCACGAATTTCTTCCTCGGCTGCCTCTAAGAGCAATCGCTTAGTTGGTGGTATCATCAAGTCATCTACACTGATGGAAACCCCGGCTTTGGTAGCGTAGCGAAATCCCAAATCTTTTAGTTTGTCCGCCATCACTGCGGTTCGCGCCGTACCATAATGCGTAAACGCCCAAGAAATTAAATTTCTCAGCTGACCCTTATCAACCACCCGATTGCGAAAAATCATTTTTTCGTTAGTCATTAGTCATTAGTCCTAAGTCATTGGGCATTGGGCATTGGGCATTGGGCATTGGGCATTGGTAATTTTTCCTATGCGCTATGCCCCATGCCCTATTCCCTAACTTGCTAGTGCTTCCTGAATGGCATTGTTATAAATAACGCGACCAGGAGTTGTGTATATATACTGAGAAATTACATTGCCTTTAGCGTCTTGTCTGACTCGACGGAACTTATAGAGCAATGTGCGGGTACCATCCTCGTTTTCCGTCACTTTCACGGGTTCTGTATCCGGTTGGTCTGATTCTATTTCACCGTCAAACCGCACATAGATATAGGCGTGCAAGTCAATTTGATCTTGCTGGAAAGCCATAATTACATCCTCTAGCGAAGAAAAGTAATTTCCTGCTCCTTTTGTTGCACCGGGATTTTCTGCTGTTAAATAATAGGCTCCCAATACCATATCTTGGCTAGGCGTGATGATCGGTCTACCCGTGGCTGGTGACAAAATATTGTTAGAAGCCAACATTAACAACCGCGCTTCAGCCTGACTTTCTAAAGAAAGAGGAACGTGTACCGCCATTTGGTCGCCGTCAAAGTCAGCGTTAAACGCTGGACACACGAGAGGATGCAGTTGAATTGCTCTACCTTCTACCAAAATTGGTTCAAAAGACTGAATACCCAAGCGGTGCAATGTTGGTGCCCGGTTTAGCATTACAGGATGTCCTTCAATCACCTCTTCCAGCACATCCCAGACACTGGGATCATTACGGGATATCAGCTTTTTCGCAGCTTTAATGTTATTTACCATGCCGCTACGAATCAGGCGGTTAATTACAAATGGTTGAAATAGCTCAATTGCCATTTCTCTAGGCAAACCGCACTGGTGAATTTTCAGCTTTGGCCCGACCACAATTACCGAACGTCCAGAGTAGTCAACTCGTTTACCTAACAAGTTTTGTCGGAAACGTCCTTGCTTACCCTCAATAATGTCGGACAAAGATTTTAGGGGTCGGTTATTTGCCCCTACCACAGTGCGTCCTCGACGACCATTGTCAATCAAAGCATCCACTGCTTCTTGCAGCATCCGCTTTTCGTTCCGCACAATAATCTCTGGTGCCAAAATTTCTTGCAAGCGTGCCAAACGATTGTTGCGGTTAATTACCCGCCGATACAAATCATTCAAATCGCTGGTGGCAAACCGTCCGCCATCTAGCTGCACCATTGGGCGCAAGTCGGGCGGAATCACAGGAATAACTGCCATTACCATCCACTCTGGTTTGGAACCAGTAGCGATGAAGTTGTCAATTACCCGTAGTCGCTTAATTAGCTTGGCTCTCTTTTGTCCCTTGGCGTTGCCAATTTCTTCGCGTAGGCTTTCCGCTTCTTGTTCCAAATTGATATCGGCAAGCAAACGCAACAGCGCTTCAGCCCCAATACCTACCTCTACGCCTTGCAGCACAGAATCTTCGCTATAAATTTGGTCTTCTATTTCCAACCACTGGTCTTCGCTCAATAGCTGTTTGTAAGTTAAAGTTTCGGCATTACCTGGACTTATGACAACATAAGAGTTGAAATAGACAATCTGCTCGACATCCCGCAAGGGCATATCCAACAGGATGGAAATATAGCTAGGAATACCCTTGAGATACCAGACGTGGGCTACTGGTGCGGCGAGTTTAATATAGCCCATGCGGTGGCGACGCACCCGTGACTCGGTAACTTCTACCCCACAGCGCTCACAAACAATACCTCTGTGACGAACTCTTTTATACTTGCCACAATGGCATTCCCAATCTTTCGCGGGGCCAAAGATCCGCTCACAAAATAAGCCATCCATCTCTGGCTTGAGAGTTCGGTAGTTAATCGTCTCTGGCTTGGTAACTTCACCGACTACTTGACCATTGGGCAATGTTCTCTCGCCCCATTGGCGAATGCGTTCAGGGGAAGCCAAGCCGATTTTTACGTAGTCAAACTGATTAGTTTGGGCAGGTCTCATACTTAAGTGCTGAGTTTCGAGTTATGAGTTTTGAGTATATTTAGTTTTACAACATTGGGAACGGGGCATTGGGCATTGGGCATTTTTCCCATTTGCTATGCCCGATGCCCAATTCTCTAATTCTTATTCGTCATCTTCCAGCGATTCGCGGGAAAGAGATTCATAAGTTGGTCGAGGAGGTGTGCGACGGGCTGATTGGTCTGCCATCAAATCGACTTCTACATCTAAGGAACTGCCGTCTGTTTGGGTTTCTACCTTGTGAACGGCAATGTCTAACCCCAATGATTGCAACTCGCGCATCAGCACCTTAAAGGATTCTGGGGTTCCAGGTCGAGGAATTGCCTTACCTTTAACGATCGCATTTAACGCTTCATTCCGTCCTTGCATATCGTCAGATTTAACTGTAAGCAATTCCTGTAAGGTGTAAGCTGCACCAAAGGCTTCCAATGCCCACACTTCCATTTCTCCAAATCTCTGACCACCTTGTTGTGCTTTACCACCTAAGGGTTGCTGAGTTACCAGTGAGTATGGGCCTGTGGAACGGGCATGGATCTTATCATCCACCAAATGCACCAGCTTCAGCATATAAGCCACACCGATGGTAATTGCTCGGTCAAAAGGTTCACCTGTACGACCGTCATACACCATGATTTTGCCTGGGTTATCTGGGTTATATACCCAATCTTTCCCTGTTTCGTCTCGTGCTTCTTGCAATTTGCCATGCACGATTCGGCGAGATGACTCTTCCCCGTACATTTCGTCAAAGGGAGTAATTTTAAATCGCACTCCCAAGGTTTGACCAGCCCAACCCAAGAGACATTCAAATACCTGACCGACGTTCATCCGGCTAGGTACACCCAAGGGGTTAAGTACAATATCCACTGGTGAACCATCGGGCAAATAAGGCATATCTTCCGCCGGTAAGATCCGAGAAATAATCCCTTTATTACCGTGGCGTCCTGCCATTTTGTCCCCAACTTGGATTTTGCGTTTTTGAGCAACATATACCCGGACTACCATATTGGCTCCTGGTGGCAGTTCATCGCCTTGTTCACGAGTAAACAAGCGCACATCAACTACGCGACCTTTTTCACCGTTTGGTACTCGCAGAGAATTGTCTCGCACATCCCGTGCTTTCTCACCGAAAATTGCACGTAACAGTTTTTCTTCTGGCGGTTGGTCAGATTCACCCTTGGGTGTGACTTTTCCTACCAAGATATCACCAGCTTCTACCCATGCTCCAATGCGAATGATTCCCTGTTCATCCAACTGACGCAAGGCATCTTCCCCGACGTTGGGAATTTCTCTAGTGATTTCTTCTGGCCCCAGTTTTGTCTGTCTAGCTTCAATTTCATATTTTTCAATGTGAATTGAGGTGTAGACATCATCCTGCACCAATCTTTCAGAGATTAAAATCGCGTCTTCGTAGTTGTAGCCTTCCCAAGGCATATAGGCAACGACGATATTTTGTCCTAGCGCCAATTCACCGCCTTCGGTGGAGGAACCATCAGCCAATACTTGACCAGCAACAACCCTTTCACCAATGCGGACGAGAGGTTTCTGATTTAAACAAGTATCTTGGTTGGAACGTTGGTACTTGGAAAGGGTGTACTTAATTTCGGGGGTATTAGGTTTAGGACGGACGCGAATTTCTGTAGCATCCACATAGGTGACATCGCCATCGGTACGCGATACAATCACCATCCCGGAGTCTCTTGCTCCTTGGGCTTCCAAACCAGTACCCACTAGAGGACGTTCTGGCTTAAGCAGGGGTACTGCTTGCCGTTGCATGTTCGATCCCATCAGCGCTCGGTTAGCATCATCATGTTCCAAGAAAGGAATCATGCTGGTTGCTACCGATACAATCTGTACGGGAGATACTGCTACGTAGTCCACCTGTTCTGGTGTTGTGGTGGAAAATTCTTGGCGATAGCGGACTGGCACTAGTGGCCCAATAATGTGCCCGGTTTCATCTACAGGGATGTCTCCAGGAGCAACCCGTAGATCGTCTTCTTCATCGGCTGTCATGTAAGCTGGAGGCAGATCAAATCTGACTCGCCCATTTTCTACAGGTCTAAATGGTGTTTCGAGAAAACCATATAGGTTAACCCGCGCATGGGTTGCTAGGGAGCCAATTAATCCGGCATTGGGGCCTTCTGGTGTCTCAATGGGGCAAATACGTCCATAGTGGCTAGGGTGAATATCCCGCACGGCAAAACCAGCGCGTTCACGGGTTAAACCACCAGGGCCAAGAGCGCTCAGACGGCGTTTGTGCGTCAGTTCTGCTAAGGGATTGGTTTGATCCATGAACTGACTTAATTGGCTGGAACCAAAGAATTCTTTAATTGCTGCTACCAATGGTTTGGGGTTCACCAAGGAAGCGGGAGTTAGCACTTCGGCATCGGATACAGTCATCCGTTCCCGAATGATTCTCTCTAAGCGGTTTAAGCCCACCCGCACTTGGTTTTGCAGCAATTCACCGACGCTTCTCACCCGGCGGTTCCCTAAATGGTCAATGTCATCGATATTACCAATGTCATATTCTAGGTTGATCAGGTAATCTACGGCTGCCAAGATATCGCCAGCAGTCAACACGCGCATTGTGTCTGGGACAGAAAGGCGCAATTTCTTGTTGAGTTTGTAGCGTCCGACGCGACCAAGGTCATAACGTTTCGGGTCAAAGAAACGAGAATCTAGGAGTTGTTGTCCACCTAATACTGTGGGTGGTTCACCAGGACGGAGTTTGCGATATAACTCCATCAGAGCTTCTTCTTCAGAGAATTGCCCTTCTTTTTCGATGGTTTTTTGAAAATATTCGGGGTGGCGTAAGGCGTCAAAAATTTCGTTGTCTGATAACCCTAAAGCCTTTAAGAGTACCTGGGCTGAGAGTTTGCGGGTTTTGTCAATGCGTACCCACACCAAATCGTTACGGTCTGTTTCAAATTTCAGCCATGCTCCTCGGTTAGGAATTAAGCTAGCTGAATAAGTACGTCGCCCGTTTTTGTCGATTTCTGATTTGTAATAAACGCCTGGCGATCGCACTATTTGGTTGACAATTACCCGCTCGGCTCCGTTAATAATAAACGTGCCGCGATCGGTCATCAAAGGCAAATCACCAATGAATACCTCTTGCTCTTTGATTTCCCCGGTTTCCTTATTAATCAACCGTGTGGGAACATACATTTGGACGGCATAAGTACTATCCCGCCGTTTGGCTTCTTCGACGCTGTACTTTGGCTCCTTGAGTTTGTAGTTATGACCCAAAAAGTGCAGTTCTAATTTGCCCGTATAATCTGTAATAGGACTAAAGGAGTTAAGTTCTTCTATCAACCCTTCTTCCAAAAACCAGCGAAAGCTTGATCGCTGAATTTCAATCAAGTCGGGCAACAGAAAGGCGGGTTCCATATATGTGTCTTTGGTCATGCCTCTACCTTTGTCAACCTGGTTAAATTTTTACTTAGACACTGCTATTTAACGTTTCCCACTGCAAGCTAGTGTCCATAGCTGTTTGGGAGCTTCTTACACACCTGTAAATAGCAGGTGTGGGCAAACGCAGCGATGAAAGCTGAAATAAGCAATTTGCACAAGGGGGTAATCGCCTAAAATCAGGGATTTAGACGCCAAAAACCCACTATAGTCTTGATTGAAGAAGAATATACAGTTGAGATATTCCTGATATTCCTGAGTTTTATCTACTTTCTTCATTTCCCCTCCAAAAAGCGCGTTAATTTGCTGACGCAGCTCTAGACGGTGTGTCTTAATCCACCCGGCTATTTATACTCTCAGTGATATCCTAGATATCCTAAGACTGAGGGAATGATCCGCACCTTTCGGCTTTGAATTAGAATCACTTCATTTTGCTGGATTGTACTCACAAGGCAATTTTGTTTAACGATTTTGAATAGGTTCGATACACGCCAAGCCGATGTTGTGCAATCTAGCTCAACTTGAGTTGGCACAGTTAGTCATGTGTGGAGAGCATCCGCTTGTAGAGATTTGGAGGATGGCCAAGCCGATAACAGGACAGAAAATTAGGCTCAGAAATTTTAGGTTCCTTCCTTTATCATTATGGCGCAAGCAAAATGTTTTTGAGGGAATAATATTACCATATTTTCCCTCTCTAGAGTTTTATTTTTTTTAGCACAACGGAATAAAAGAGAATTATTGCACGCTTTATATTGACAGACCAAATAATTCACAGGCATTCTGGGTGGTTTGATGGGCGATCGCCTCTACCGTTTCCTGACGCAGTTTAGCTACTTGCTCGGCTACATATTGCACGTAGGCTGGCTCGTTACGCCTCTCGCCTCGTTTCGGAACTGGGGCGAGAAATGGGCAGTCTGTTTCAATCAGTAGGCGATCGCTACTTACCATCGCCGCCGAGGATTGGATCGCTTTGGCGTTTTTGAACGTTACCGTCCCGCTAAAGCTGATGTAGAACCCCAAATCGAGAAACCATTGAGTTTCTTCTGGCGTTCCTCCCCAGCAATGCATGACGCCCCGTACTCTTTCTCCTTTGAGTTCGCGCCATTTTTGCAACACTTCTCTGGTGGCTACCGCAGCGTCGCGGCAGTGGATAATTACTGGTAAGTTGAGTTCAGATGCGATCGCTAACTGTGACTCAAACACCATCAGCTGATGCTCATAGTTATCAGCTTTGTAAAAATCCAGCCCCATTTCCCCAATTGCTACCACATGAGAGTCAGAACTCGCTAAAGTTTTGATTTTCTCGGCTGTTTCGTGATCCCATTTATCAGCATCTAAAGGATGTAATCCCACGGCAAAGCTAATTTCGGGAAACTCGTGCGCTATGGATTGAATTCTGGAAAACTCTTCTGGGTGAACACAAGAATGTACTAAACGTACTACTCCTGCTTCTTGCCACCGCGATCGCACTGTTGCTAAATCCGGCTGAAAACTATCAAAGTTGAGATGAACGTGCGTGTCTATCAGTTGCATCTTTTGTCCTTTCTTGTTGTCCTTCGTCATTTGTCGTTTGTTTTGTTACCAATGACTAATGACTAAGGACAAATGACCAATGGCTACTGGGCTGTTTGTGTCAGAGGTTTTAGTCTGTGAGCCAATCTTGACTTTTTCCTTGCCCCATTATTTGGATGAAGGACACCCCGCTTGGTCGCTTTATCTATTTTGGCGTAAGCCTCGGATAAGCGAGCCTCTGCTTCTTGTTTTAATTCTGGGGTAGGATTAGCTGTATAGACAGCTACAGCATTAATGTATTTCTTCATCAGCGTCTTGACTGCTGATTTGTAAGCTTTGTTACGCAGTCGGTTACGTTCTGCGATTTGGGCACGCTTGAGAGCAGACTTTGTATTCGCCACAGTCAATTCCAAAAATACTATTAATATGTACACACACTACTAGACTTACTAATATAGCACTCAAATTGCCAATGTTATAATTTCCTAAAAAAAATCTATCATTGGACATTCAGTAGTAGAAGATAGTCCATAGTTTTCGCTCCCAAATCCCCAGTCCTTAATTTGGTATGTCGTCAATTAAGGAAATGCGTTAAAATAAAGTACATGTAAAATAGTTACCCTAACTTCTTACCTGGTTAAGCAATGTGATTGCCAATATAATCAATCTGTCCCGAAAACAGGTGTATTGTCAAAGGCAAGGAACTGTAAATAGCTAAATTTCAGGGGTTTATAAAGTATAGAATCGATACTATATTATCGTCTCTGTACAGTTTTTAACTACTAAAAGTTAGGAAAAGAAAAATTACACTCAGACCCTACCCTCTGTAAATCTGGGGGATTGGATGTGTAAATACACTACCTACACCCCGCAAGGAGTAAGGGTAAGGGCGTAAGAGTAGCAAGAAATGGCACACTTGTTTATTGGCGCTAACCTACCAAGGCTAGTCGGACTGAGCAATTAAGTGGCCTGATCAAGCAAACTAGATGCTGGCAGACTTGAGAGTATCAAAAAAATCCAGGTTAAGCTAGAGAAGAGAATTAGAGTCAGCTTGCACACCCCAGTGGGTCAAGAGCAATACTAAATCTCAGGTGTGAATATTATATTTTGGCATTGTCCTTACTCCATGCTGCGAATCATTACTCAGCAGGCAGACGTTAGAGCAGAACTACAACGGATCTGCGATCGCACCCATGACGAACAGGTGCTTCACAAAGAAGCAACGGTGCGGGAAGTTTTGCAAGCAGTGAAGCGCCAAGGCGACAAAGCTGTATTGCATTACACAGCCGAATTTGACAAACAAACCCTGAAAGCAGAAGAACTCCGAGTCACAGGTTCGGAACTAGATGCAGCCTATCAGCAGGTGTCAAAAGAGTTGTTGGGCGCAGTTCGGCTAGCTTGCCGCCAAATTGAAGCGTTTCATCGTCAGCGAGTCCCAAAAAGCTGGGTACACTTTGGTGACGATGAAGTAGTGCTGGGCAAACGCTACACTCCCGTAGATCGGGCGGGGTTGTATGTACCTGGTGGCCGTGCCGCCTATCCCAGTACAGTGCTGATGAATGCAATTCCGGCTCATGTTGCTGCTGTACCTCACATCGTGATGGTGACACCACCAGGCCCAGGGGGTGTAATTAACCCAGCAGTCTTGGTAGCTGCCCAAGAAGCAGGAGTGCAAGAAATTTATCGCATTGGGGGCGCACAAGCGATCGCTGCTTTAGCATACGGCACAGAAACAATTCCGAAAGTGGATGTGATTACTGGCCCTGGAAACATTTATGTCACTCTAGCGAAAAAACTTGTCTATGGCACCGTTGGCATTGATTCTTTGGCAGGCCCTAGCGAAGTGCTGGTGATTGCCGATGAAACCGCAAATCCGGTGCATGTAGCTGCTGACTTGTTAGCCCAAGCCGAACACGATCCGATGGCGGCAGCAATTTTGCTGACGACAGATGCGGCTTTGGCAAAAAATGTGCAATTAGCCTTGGAAAGACAGCTAGTAGATCACCCACGGCGAATAGACACAGAAAAAGCGATCGCTCACTACGGCTTGATTGTCCTTGTAGAATCGCTCGAAGCAGCAGCAGAACTCTCAAATGAATTTGCCCCGGAACACCTGGAATTAGAAATCAAAGACCCTTGGGCACTGTTACCACAGATTCGCCACGCTGGGGCAATCTTTTTGGGTTACTCCACACCAGAAGCTGTAGGCGACTATTTGGCAGGCCCTAACCACACCTTGCCAACTTCTGGTGCTGCCCGTTATGCTTCGGCATTGGGGGTGGAAACTTTCCTCAAACACTCTAGTATTATTCAATACTCCCAAACTGCGCTGCAAAATGTGGCTAGTGCCATTGATGTGCTAGCGACAGCAGAGGGTTTACCTTCTCATGCTGATTCAGTCCGCCGCCGAATTCAGCAAGAAGAGTGATTTGGAATGGTTCATTTTTTCTTATAAGTGACTTCTAGTTAAAAAACATTCCATCGTAAGGTGGCAAAGTTGTCACAGATGTCAACTTAACGTAAAAGTCATGTCCTGCAAGGAACTGAAGTTCCTTGCTGATAGCAAAAGTCATCTGAAAGATGACTAAAGATATACTCAAAAATCTTTAGTCTACTTCAGTAGACTTTAGCTATTAGTCTTGAACTTTAGTTCAAGGCGGGTAAGGAAGCCAACAGTGAACAGTTCACTGATTTAACTGCGGTAAGCTACGCTAACGCGCGCCATTTGCTATCCCGATCTTCAGCTAACCTTTAAACATTCACAAGTCGGGCATTGCCGACAGTAGTTTCTGAGAGACGAAAACCGTCTCTAGACCAGTTACTATAATGCACCGCCATGAAACTGGCATACAGCACAGCCTTAAATATAATAATTGGCAAATAAAAATTGGTTTAGTGTCGTTGCCGACGAATTTTGCTAGATACTTATGTAAGGGGTCTACTCATTAGGAGGCGAGAGCGGTGCTAAATAGTGTTTTGGTAGCTCTGGACGGTTCGGAAATTTCAGAACGAGTAATTGAGACTTTAGATAATTTGGCGTTGTCAAAAGATGCCAAAGTTATTCTCTGTCATGTATTCCTTACGCCAGAGTCAGAAATGGAACTACCCGCTGATCGCCCTCAGCTAGAGTCACCAACATTTTCTTATTTTCAGATTGAAAAACAACTGCAAGCCTATCAGGAAAAGTTATCAGTCACCAGTGAGTTAGAACTGGTAACTGGTGATCCTGCCGAAGAGATTATTCGCCTTGCCAATATTTACAAAACTGACTTGATTATAATTGGCAGCCGGGGATTGATGGGGATGAAGCGAATTGTCCAGGGTTCTGTTAGCAGTCAAGTTGTGGAAGAGGCTAATTGTTCTGTGTTAGTCGTCAAACAAAGCTAAAAATTTGCAACAGGAAGCAATAATTCAATCCCGTAAAGATGTCAAATGGGTTCTATATTGGTCGTATATCAGTTAGCATAGAGTTAAGCTAATCGTCATTCATTTTTCCAAAATGATTTGCTTGTAGTAATGTCCTCAGTCCTACCTTCATGCAACTTAAATGTCAATTAGCTTATAAGCACTTGGTTTGCTTACTTTAACAAAGTTAGCAAAACATGTAAGATACGTATCCGATCAATAAATCGGGGCGAACTATCAGTTCAGGAACGAGTTTACGCCATTTGAACCTTGTCACTGAGCGATTTACCCTGGATTATTGAGCGGCTACCAAGATCCCACGAACTTAAATACGTTGTTTATTATTTAGGGGTAGACATTATGAAGGAAGCTTTTGGAGAAGGTTTTCTGTTCACGCAACTTACTTCTGAGGAGTCAGCTAATTTTTCCGGCGGTCGGAATATTGCTCGTCGTATTGTTGCTAATGTTCGAAGGGAGGCTGCAAAACTTCGCAAACAAGTTGTCACCGTAAATTTATCAAAATCGGCTAGTGTAAGTAAAACTCTGAATATCGGTAGCATTAAAGGCGTAGGCAGCATTGGTGGTATTAGTGGTCAGAGTAGCAATAATACCAACGATGATCAAAACGGCAACATTGGACTTGCTGAATGAAGGGATAAATCGATTTATGTAGGTACAACTTTTTAACCGCTTTCTGAGTAATATAAAGCATCAAAAAAACTGTCTTCATAATAATATGAAGACAGCTTTACAATTTTTGCCAGTATAGCTTAAGTCGATATTTCATATCCTTAAGCTACACTTATGCAAAGATTTTTAGTTTGGAAAATGAATGACAATTTGGTTTTCTATCGGCGAGTACGACGACCAACGTTTTGTTTTTGGGTAAAATTGGTAGCACTACCTGTTCCATTCGTACCACCAATATTACCAACGCCAGCAGCAGCACCAACATTAATAGAGTAATCATCAGAAGAGTTACCAACAACATTGCCAGAGCCAATGTTTATAATGAAAAATTTAATCCCACCAGAGAAATTGGCTTCTTCGTTGGCGGTTAATGTAGTGAACAATGTGCTTTCCATAATCTTAGTTATCGCTTGATTGTGGTGATTAAAGTTACGTCACTCCAAAGTAATAGGTATAAACCTATAAAGAGTATATTTAGTAACTTGTTTGTGCCGTTAGAAGTATTATACGGCTCTTGCTAAATAGGTCAAGCAATTATTTTTTTAATAAAGAAAAAATATCTTCCACCTGTTTCTCTTCGGCAAAGATATTACATAGTTAGCATTTATACAAATTTAATTAAAAATAAGTTTTATTTGCCAAAAAATCACAGGTGTCAATATATATTGATATAAATATGGCGATCTCAAAGCTTAATTTTGTTTATCAAAAAACGTATAAATGAGGCTAATTACGTGTTAATACTGATAAAGTAACGAAACATACCAGAATTAAAGATATAGTCAAGCAAATCAAACAATATTTTTTATACTAATTTGTACTTAAATAAATTTCTCAAACTCAAAACTGGAATTCTGCATTTTTGAATAAGTATTTTTATGCAAAAAATGTTTTTTGCAATTATTTAATACAACCAAAACTCGAAGATGTATAATTTATACTAATATAAAAAATGTTTAGTCTTGCATAATTATTTATTAATTGGAAAAAAGCTTTATTAGGTAGATTATACAAATTTTTTGCAAATAAATGAAGAAAGCGTAAAAGTTTAGAGGAAAATTATAAAAATTTGGTATTTCTATTAAAAATGCGCTGTGGAGGTTTCCACAATCTTCTTCGCTATGTTGTGTAACAACTTGCTATTTCATTTCACACTCCAGTAACCAATAACATTGTGAGAAAACCCAAAAAAATAGCAGGGTTTTATCCCTGCATAAAGTTAGCAAAACATGTAAGATACGTATCCGATCAATAAATCGGGACGAACTATCAGTTCAGGAACGAGTTTACGCCATTTGAACCTTGTCACTGAGCGATTTACCCTGGATTATTGAGCGGCTACCAAGATCCCACGAACTTAAATACGTTGTTTATTATTTAGGGGTAGACATTATGAAGGAAGCTTTTGGAGAAGGTTTTCTGTTCACGCAACTTACTTCTGAGGAGTCAGCTAATTTTTCCGGCGGTCGGAATATTGCTCGTCGTATTGTTGCTAATGTTCGAAGGGAGGCTGCAAAACTTCGCAAACAAGTTGTCACCGTAAATTTATCAAAATCGGCTAGTGTAAGTAAAACTCTGAATATCGGTAGCATTAAAGGCGTAGGCAGCATTGGTGGTATTAGTGGTCAGAGTAGCAATAATACCAACGATGATCAAAACGGCAACATTGGACTTGCTGAATGAAGGGATAAATCGATTTATGTAGGTACAACTTTTTAACCGCTTTCTGAGTAATATAAAGCATCAAAAAAACTGTCTTCATAATAATATGAAGACAGCTTTACAATTTTTGCCAGTATAGCTTAAGTCGATATTTCATATCCTTAAGCTACACTTATGCAAAGATTTTTAGTAGCCACGACGACCAACGTTTTTCTTTTGGCTAAAATCCTTAGCCTTACCTGTTCCATCCTCACCAGCAATATTACCAACGCCAGCAGCAGCACCAATATTAATAGAATAATCATCACCAAAACCACCAGAGATGGTAGCTTCTTCGTTGGTGCTTAATACGGTAAACAATGTGCTTTCCATAATTTTAGTTCTCACTTGATTGTTGGGATTAAATTCTGACCACTCCAAAGTACTAGATATAAATAAACTGTATAGCTGGTAACTTTTTCGTGCCCATGTAGATATACTACTACTCTTCCTAAATAGGTCAAGCAACTAATTGTTAAAGAAATGTGTGTTACACATCTTAAATACGTATATTAGACAGCTACTATTTATACAAATTTAATTAAAAATAAGTTTGAATTTATCAAAAAATTGTAGACGTAAATATATATTGATATAAGTATAACGATTTAAAAAATAGTTTTATCAAAAAATGTATAAATTAAACTTATTAAGTATTAATGCTGATAAATTAACAAAAAACCCTAGATTTATAGATATAATCAAGCAAAATAAGCAATTTTTTATACAAGTTTTACTTGGATTACTTTATAAAACTCCAAACTGTAATTCTGATTTTGAAATAAGTATTTTTATATATAAAATGTAGTTTTTTGAATTAGTTTATACACTATTAAACTTAAGATATATAATTTATATTGATAGGAAAACTGCTAAGTTCACTTAATTATTAATTAGTTTGAGAAAAGCTTTATTCTGCTAATACAAGTGTTTTGAAAGTAAATAAAGAAAAGATAAAATTTCAGATAAAATTATAAAGATTTAATATTGTACTAAAATGGGCTAAGTGCTATATAAAATCTAGCTATATATAAACTTGATATTTACATACTCAATACATATAAGCAAGGCACTTATCAGTAATAAAAGCAAAAGCGATCGCTTTTACCCTAGAGGGCGAAAACGCCAAGTTATGGGAGTTTTCCAAAAAAGCTTATTTAAAGATAAGACGGCAATATCCGGCAGAATCAGTTACTGTGATCGCAAATTGCTGCACAACTCAAAGCCCTACTGAGTCCAACGCAATGGGACAGGCGATCGCATCTATGAACCAATATCAGCAGATGGGAAATATGGGTGCGATCGCTATTGTGCAAATTAAGGAAACAGAACAAGCTTTCAAAGCTGCTGTTGCGAGACTAGAAGGGGCTAAGACGGTACTAAATCGTGGCGATGCTAATGTGGCGATCGGCCAGGAACGCACCAAAAATTTTTCTCTAGTCCGCGCAGGCAAAACAACCTGCAATAGGGCTTTGTCTACCCTTGTTTAATGTGAGTTCGACGACTCATGTAAACGGCTTAATTAGTTTCAATAACCTACTATATCCCGCACTTCATTTTATAATACAATAATACTACGGTTTTTGGGCTAATAGTAGTTGAATTGCGATATCTACGATAGTCACTGAGCAGTTCGGCAAGCTCACTGTGCCACTTGCCGAACTGCGGGCTACACCTACGCTAAAAGCCAATACGCTTGGGTTAGCGCCAAAAACCTTGAAATGTGTAGGTTAGGTTGAGGAACGTAGACCCAAAGGGGCTTCCCGCAGGGTAACCCAACATTTTCGGGGCTTTATTGGGTTGCGCTTTGCTTAACCCAACCTACAATTTTCCTTAAATGAACCGTATTGCGCTAAAAGCCTAGTAGATAGCAGTGCTAATACTTAATTAAATAAGTGGTTTTTTGTAATATTTATTGAAGTATTAAGGTATGACATTTTGAAGCACAAAATGTGGGATATAAAATAGGAGGATAAATTTGGCTTAGGTTTTTATGAGTTCCCGCCGCATTCTCCAAGTTGGTGAATCTTATACTTTCAGCCGATATTTTGAATTGCCTTTCACAATTGATGATATTCTCGCCGAATTAAATTGCACTATTGAAAGGAAAAATCTAACATTACCTGAATCATCAAAAATTTTAGACATCCAATTTTTACAACAGCAACTTCGCCGTAATTTATCTCATATTGATTTAGTTAATGAAACTACTAGACGGGAAGCTTTAATTGGGCCAATTTTGTTTGAAGTATGTGCTTTAACTAATCAGAGACTCAATATAGAATATTCTATTGCTGTCAACAATTATCTGAAAGGAACTCTCGACTACTATATTGCAGCACCTCAAAATTTATTAGTAATCGAAGCTAAACAATCAGATTTAGTACGAGGATTTACTCAACTTGCTATTGAATTAATAGCACTTGATCAATGGACTAAATCCACATCTGAACTTCTATATGGAGCAGTTACGACTGGTGAAGACTGGCGTTTTGGAGTTTACCATCGTGCAAATCGTCAGGTGATTCAAGACCAGAAACGTTATCAAGTTCCAGAAGATTTGTCTATGCTGGTAAAAATTATTGTAGGTATTATTTCTAGTTCATAAACTGGGGACTGGGGACGCGGAGAATAACCAATGCCCAATCCCCTATCCCTTTACTTAAATCAACGTCCTTGAGTTGCCAAAAACTGACGCAAGCTCAACAAACTCAAAGTTTGACCCAAATTCAAGGGCAAAAGTGAAACTCCTTCCAAGCGGGACTGTACCCAACCTTCTCCCCAGTACCATTCGTGGAACCCGTCAATGCCTCCGCTAAGTACCAAGCGCAGACAGTTGGATTTGACAACATCTACTTGATGATGAATCGCAACTGGCCCAGTCCAGGTTGTAAACTGGAATCCGGGAAGAAGTTCTTCTGGCATTCCTGGGGCAAAGCGTTGCCCTAAGAGCCATTTTTCTAGTTGCACCGGATGCAGCAGACTGTCACGAATTGCCTCTGTTGATGCTTCGATTTCGATCCGCAGTTGGCTTTGTTGAAAATTACCCAGCATTTTTATAGGATTACCTAAAGATGAGACATAGCTACTTCTAATATTGCAAATACAATCACTGATTATTGCAGCGTCACTTTTCTAGCAGCAGAGAACTTAGAATAGAAAAAGTGAACTTGTTAAGAAATGTAAGGTTATTCATGGCGGATCAGTTAATTCGTGCAACAGCAGCCGAAGGTGGAATTCGTGCGGTAGGTGTGATCACCACACGTTTAACAGAAGAAGCACGGGGACGCCACAAGCTTTCCTATGTGGCAACGGCAGCACTGGGTCGGACTATGGCAGCAGGCTTGTTAATGGCTTCTAGTATGAAGCGAGCTGGGTCAAGGGTCAATGTCCGGGTGAAGGGCGATGGGCCTTTGGGTGGCATATTGGTAGATGCAGGCTTAGATGGTACGGTACGCGGATATGTAGGGAATCCATCGGTGGAATTGCCTCCCAATGCCAAAGGAAAGCTAGATGTTGGTGGTGCTGTGGGTGGTGGCTACCTCTACGTTGTCCGGGATATTGGTTACGGTTATCCATACTCCAGTACTGTTGAACTAGTTTCTGGGGAAATTGGCGATGATGTGGCTCATTATCTGGTAAATTCTGAACAAACACCTTCAGCTTTAGTTTTAGGTGTGTTTGTGGGAGCAAGTGGAGTAACTGCGGCTGGAGGATTACTGATACAAGTATTGCCCAAAGCTGCTAGAGACGAAGCTTTAGTAGAAACGTTAGAATCACGGGTTGCTGGTCTAGCAGGATTTACGCCATTGTTGCAAGCTGGGAAGACATTACCTGAAATCTTTAACGACTTGTTAGGAGACATGGGGCTGGTAATCTTTCCCGAACGGCAAATGCTGCGCTTCCACTGTGGTTGTTCTTTTGATCGCGTTTTGGGGGCACTAAAGATTTTGGGAGAAGCTGAACTGCAAGATATGATTGTTAAAGACAATGGTGCTGAAGCAACTTGCGAATTTTGCGGCAACATTTATCAAGCAAGTAGCGATCAGTTGGCTCAACTAATTGCCGATTTGCAAGCTGAATCTACTGTTTTAGGATAACGTATAAAATAGCACTGATTTTTTAGATTGAAAATGATATTCTGTGGAGAGAGATATTCAAAAAAGTAGCTTTTTAATGATGAGAAAGTTACTATGTCAACAATGGAATTATCAACCTAAAACAGAGCGCTATTCAATTATTTTGGTGTGAGAGATGACAGAGCGGGATATTCCAGACAGTTGGTCTTCAGCCAGTGGAAGAGAGCCAGATCAAAACAAAAGATTATCCCGAACAGAACAATTCGGTGAAACTCAGCCATTTGATTCCCCAGCTACTGGTTCTAACTCCAAGTCAGTGAAGCGGCGAAAAAAAAACCATACGAAAGGATTACCTATAAATAGTAATTCAAAAGAAACTGCCCAACTCAGTAGTACCGGGAAATGGCCACGCTGGATGAAAAGCTGGACATTGTGGCTGGTACTAATAATGTTGATTCCCGGCAGTGTAGGATTCTTGGCAATGGCAATGCTGCTAAAGTTGCCAGCTGCCCCTAATTGCCCGTCGATTTTCTGGCCGCTAGCTAGTGCTTCGGTGCGGCTACACTGCGCTCAGTTGGCGGCTTCTAAACAGACAGTAAACGACCTTTTACAAGCGATCGCTCTGGTGAAGCAACTACCGCAAAATCACCCGTTGCATGGAGAAATTGATCGTTTTATCGAAGAATGGTCACGCGATATTTTGAAGCTAGCTGATGAAAGTTTCCAAACAGGTAATTTAGAGGAAGCGATCGCAACTGCTCGGAAGATACCCGAAGACTTACCCGCTTACAAATTGGTTAATGAGCAAGTTGACAAATGGCAAACAATTTGGTCAAAGGCAGAAGCCACATACAACGGTGCGATCGCTGAAGTTAAGGAACGGAACTGGCAATCGGCATTTATGTTATCCGCCAAAATGCTGCGCGTAGACAATCAATACTGGGCGGGTACTAAATATGACCAATTGAATCGTTTAATTGCCACAGCACGAGAAGATGGCGATAAGTTAGGAAAAGCCGAAAGTTTAGCAAACAGCAAAGTTGTTGATAATTTATTAGAAGCTATTAAGTTAGCCGAGTCCATTGGGCAAGAAAGTTACATTTACCAAAAAGCTCAGGAAGCGATTCCGGTATTTGGACGCAAAATGCTGGAATTGGCACAGGAAAAACTAGACAAGCGAGATGCGGATGCAGCACTAGATATTGCTAGACAAATTCCAGAGATTGCCAAACTACAGGGCGAAACAGATGACTTTATCGCCATAGCTGACGCGAAAAGAAGTGCTTGGATAGGTAATATTTCTGGTTTAGAGGCTGCGATCGCCCAAGCACAACAAATTGATCCTTCCAGACCAGTGTATAACGAAGCACAGCAACTTATTGCTCGCTGGCAATTGGAAATTGAAGATGTTGCCAATCTAGAAAAAGCGAGAACATTGGCTAGCCAGGGAACAGTACCTAATTTAACAGCAGCGATCGCTCAAGTGCAGCTGATTCCTGCAAGTAATCCCCGCGCCACAGAAGCTAGGCAAGAAATTGGTCGCTGGCGTGCCCAAGTGGAGACAATTGAAGACCAACCTTATTTAGAACGCGCCGAACAGATAGCAATATTTGATGATATTAACTCCTTGCAAGCTGCGATCGCCCAGGCCAGCGAAATTCGCAGAGGTCGTGCATTATATCCAGAAGCACAGAAAAAAATTCGCACTTGGGTAGCAAAGATTCAGCGAATTCAAGACCAACCCTATTTGGATCAAGCACAAGAACTGGCTCAGAGTGGAAATCTTACCGCCGCAATTAGTGCAGCTCAACAAATTGCCTCGTCGGGAAGGGCGCTTTCTGGGGAAGCACAAGCTGCGATAAATGGCTGGGAAGGAGAAATCCGCACCAGAGAAAACTGGAAAAAAGCGCAGGAAGTGGGCGCAGCTGGCACGCCAGAAGCATTGGTTGAGGCAATGAGGCTGGCAGATCGGGTTTCAAACAATAGCATCTTGCGTATGGATGCGAATCAGGCTATTGACCTGTGGAGTCAGCAATTGTTAGAAATAGCACGCTCTCAAGGTCAGTCTGATATTGCTAGAGGCATTGACATTGCCAAATCGATTCCACGCGGTAGTGCTGCTTATAGTGCGGCGCAAGAGCAAATTAGGGCTTGGCAAGATTTTCTTAATCCTCAACCAGAACCTCAGTCTCAGCCTCAGCCTCAGCCTGAATCTCTACCATTTCCTCAATCAACTACTAATGGGCAGTAATATCCTTATTAACAATTCAGTTAAAACCTTTTGATTCAGCATTTTCAAAAATCATATCAGGGATGCTGGGGTGTAGGGTGATTTCTTCAATGTGTCTCAAATCACAATATTTTTCAAATAGGGTAGCACAGCTAACTGTGCTACCCTACGAAAATTTATTCCTCGCTCACTCTCCCCATTCTTTTATTACAGAAAATAGTGATGAGTAATCATCATCAGCAAATGACATTTTCACGGCTGTTTGCAAGATTTGCCGAACACCTTTAATACTGCTGAGATCCAAACTTCGAGATTTTGCTTCTGAGATAAATAATTCTGTATCTTTGAGCAAATGTTTTGTGGGGAAATTCGGATCAGCATAATTGCCATTCAACATCTGTTGTAGCTTTTTGTCAAAGGTAGATGCGTAAAATGGACTGTCACGCAATATTTGCATAAACACATCCACATCGACACCCTGACGCTGGACAAAAGCCAGACTCAAAGCAAAGCTAGTTGTCAAGGAAGCTATTAGTTGATTGAGTGCCAATTTGAGCGCCGCAGCAGATCCCACTGGCCCAATAAGTAAAGGTTCTGTCCCAAAATTTTGGAGTAACTTTAAGTGGTATTGATATTGTTCTGGCTCGGCCCCTACCATAACACTTAACTCGCCAGCTTTTGCTTCTGGGATACTCCCTAATACAGGTGCTTCTAAATACTCACCGCCACCACCAACAACTGCATCCCTAATTTCTTGGCTTTCTGTAGGAGTAATTGTTCCCATTTGAATGATTGTGCGCCCTTCCAGAGTTTGCCAAGCAGTGTCTGAAAGCAACACATTATAAATGGCCGGGGCATTAGTCAGCATGAGGATTATGCACTCAGCAGCACGAATGGCGTGGCGAGGATGTGTAACAATTTCAGCCCCAGCTGCTTGTAGTGGTGCTAATTTTTCTGGGGTACGATTGTAGGCAACTAGCTGTATATCTGCGGCTAATAACCTTTGAGCCATTGGTAGTCCCATCAGTCCAGTTCCCAGAAATGCCACCTTCATTTTTTACGTTCCTTTGGTACAGCGTAGGCGTAGCCTGTTGTAGACATCGCGTTTCCATCGTTTGATTTTAATATCAGTTATCAGTGAACAGTTATCTTTAAATACTGATAGCTATTCACTGATTAGTGACTAACGTCTCTGGTAATTAACCACCAGCCGCAAAAGTCATCATAATTATCACTGAAAGTAAAATACCTGGAGTAAGTAAGGTTACTAGCATTAACAGATCATGAGTGGACATAATTATTACTTTGGTATTGTGTTTAGGTTTACAGTAATCACTGTTATGCTAGTCTAAATAAGACTGATACTGCATTCTTAAATAGAGTTTTAACTTTTCTTTCTTTACGTTTACTCTGGCAGGGTCAATCCTTTTAATGGTTGAGAAATTTCTGTATTGTCCAGACCTTTGCTCTGAATTAAGACTCCAAAGCCGCCCAGCCCTGTGGGATCTATAAGTTGGTGTAGTGAGTCCCGGCGTTGTAGTAACTGTGAGAGAGGTAGCTGCTGATAAGAGAGGGCTGCAATCCGATCGCCCAACCCCAACGCCATCAAAAATAATCCCTGCTGGATAAAACCAATATTCTTTAAATTGTACTTCTGGCCCCAGCGCTCCAAAGCTGTAAAGTCAACATGGGCTGTAATATCTTGTCGCCCAATATTAATATAAGGATTGTCATGGAAACGATGCTGGTAATAACACTGTAGCGTTCCTTGCGATCGCCTGGGATTATAGTAACGACTGGCGGGGTAGCCATAATCAATTGTTAACACATAACCGCGCTGCAAGCGGTCTGCTACTATACTCAACCAGTCAAGAATAGCTAAATTAATTTCACTACGGTAGCCATCTTGATATGCATGGGTAAAATTGATTCCTACTAAGTCTAAATATTCAGCTAGTTGGGGCGTTGAAGGTTCTCCTGTGACTTCTACAAATGATGGGCATGGGGCATTGGTTTCTTTCTCATTCTTATCTGTTGTCACATAAATTTCTCGGAGTTCACCCGTTTCTAGAATGAATTGATGGACGGGGAAAGCATCTACTAATTCATTAGAAAAAAAGCAGCCTGCGATCGCATTTGGTGGTATATCCTCTAAATTGCACCAACGTACCGGGAAATCTTGCAAGCGTTGCTGCTGTTCTTGTCTTAAAGTTGGGGACTTTTCAACAATGATGTACTCCAGCGCCGCAAAAAAATCTGGGTAGTGCAGTTGATGATATTTAAGGATATGCAAAGCTAGCAATCCTTGACCTGCTCCCATTTCTACCAGAGAAAAGGGTACAGGTTTTCCTAAAATTTCCCACATTTGGAAAAATTGTTCGCCTAGTAACTCGCCAAAGTCAGGACAGAGGTTAGGAGAGGTGAAAAAATCACTATCTTTAAAACCTATTTTGACTGCATCGCTGGAATAGTAGCCGTATTCAGGATGGTATAACGCCATGTCCATGAATTCGGCGAAAGTAATTCGCTGCTGGGGAGTAGTGGTAATGTAATTAGCGATCGCTGCACACAATGCTGGATTTGAATCCATAAAATTTGATAGTGGGGTGTACAGAAAATAAATGAATTATGAATGATGCAAAACAAAATTCATAATTCATAATTTCCTTAAGGTCTACAAACCCCATAATATAGACCACTGTGCTATGAGCGTTGAGCATTTATTGACAGACAAAACTTGGGAAGTTTGCAGTTCCATCCGATTGCTACAAAATGGTTCAGCACTCATGCCTCAAATCCTTATTTTGTCAATACATCTTTCAAAGCAGAAATCGACGGTGCAAAGAAGTAGCCGCCACCAGTAGTAATCACCCAGTCTTCAGGTGCGGTCAGTTCTTTAGTTTGAGGTTTATTTTGGTCATCCTCAAGGTGGATAAAGAACTTGCGTGTGCGATCGCCACCTGGTTTGTTATTATCACTTTGACCAATAATTGGATCGGGGCCAAGAGTTAATTTACCTTCAAATTCATGGCCGGTAGCAGCCTCCTCACTGAACTTTGAATTGTTAACCCAGAACTAAGTACAGCCCACCATAAAAAAGGGTCGGAAATTATGCCGCTTTCGCATCTAGGATTTTAGTAGTATTGTCGGAATTAACAATTTCACACTTGGCAAGAATTTTTGTAGTTGATTTTTGACTCCAATTAAAAGGGTGGGCGATAACATTCCACTCATGAATAAATGCTAACAACGTTGTGAAAGCGCTTGTTTATCAGCAAAATCTGCAATTGTGAGACGTTTACGTTGGAGAATACTAAACCATTGTTCAACCTGGTTCATCCAGGAACAGTGGACAGGCGGATGATGGAAGATAAAACGTGGATTTTTGAGTAACCAAGCTTGCACTTTCTTACCCTTATGTACACTCAAATTATCCAATACCAAATGAATTGTTGTAATCGATGGTGGAACACCGTAGATGCGGAAATACTACCAACTATTGTTGCTGTTATTACTTGACGCGCTAACTCTGTACAGTCCCACTGCGATAATGAGCGCTCCATCATATCGGGTCGCTCACAAGCTATTTTAACCAGATACAATGCGACTTGAGGGGGAAAAAACTTTCTTGTCGTCCCGGTCGTTTGCCATCGTATAATCCTTCGATACCTTGCTCTACAAATCGTCTTGCCCACTTTCTGATATGACGTTCTCCCATTCCAACATACTCACTGGTTTTACAAAAAGTTTCCCCTGATGCCAACATTAATATTGCACGGGCGCGTTTTGCTAAACCCACAGGAGTTGTTGACTTACGCAGCCAACTGTTTAGTACGTCTTGTTGCTCACCAGTCATTTGAACCTGGATACTTGAGATACGGAGAAAGCATGTCCGATTTTTTTTGTGCAACCCTACAGAGGATATCTTCCTCTATTTCCGACCCTTTTTTCCGGTGACTTGTACTTAGGCACTCACCAACGACACCAGCACACCATTGGGATCGCGGACACGAGCAATAGTTTGTCCCCCAGGCTGAGTTTTAGGAGCATCTAGTGTTTTTGCGCCTGCTCCGATCGCTCTCATGTAAGCGCTGCCAACATCAGGAGTAATAAATGATATTTGGATTAATGCTGGTGGTTGTGTAACGTCGTTGGGATGGCAGCCACCAGGAAATAACTTCTGTGCTTCGCTACTTGAAGAGAAAGCTAGTGTGGTGTTTCCGGTTTCGATTTCTGCCCAGATAGATTGTCCTTTATCCACGAGAGTGCGACGAACTAGACCAAAGGCTTTTTCGTAAAACTCAACGGTTTTAACTACATCGTCTACCCAAATGACCGTGTAACCAAATTTCACAGTTTTTTCTCCTTAACTAGAAAAATCAGTGCTGGCGAGGATTTCTGCTACTTTACTGTAGGCGATTTGAATACACAGTGACTTAACTCTCCAGAATATTATGATCTGTTGCTAGAGTTTGTGCCCCTGTTTTCATCATTTCTATATCTGATGGCGACCAATAATGAGGCCCTTGACAGTGATGTGCTACTAGCAATCCCCATAATCCTTTAGGTGTGACAATTGGTGCAACTAGGTTGGCGCGAACCTGCAAATTTCGAAGAAAATCTCGGTGACAAGGCTGGATTGGCTCTAATTCAATATCAGCGATCGCTCTTACACGTCCTGCTAAATATAAAGCAGCATACTCATTGTTAAAACAATCATCTGGGCCAGTGGAACCAAGTATTGAGAATTCTTGAGAACTCAAAGATTCAAAAGTCACCTGCCCTTGCCACTGACTGTAAAAATAATACAATACCACCCGATTAACCTGAAGCGATTCTCTGAGTTGATTGGTTGTTTGCCGAACTAACTCATCGCGCTGCATTGTTTTAACAAGGCGAACGAGCAAATTTTGCAAACCTTGTTCACGGCGATCGCGGCTATGGTTATATTCCGAGTGAGGATGAATTTGCACGGTTCTAAAATTACGACTAAGTAAATGCTGTCGGATTTATATAGTAATTTATTAGACCTTGTTTAAATACATTCTTGTATTTATAGCAGCAATTCGATTTTAACGAAACACAATACTAGTTAGCTTATTCAGTGAATTTAAAAGAAATTATTAAGAAATTCATTTTTTAATTCTACTAGAGAAAATCCAATATTATAAATTTAAAATTAAGAATGTTGTAATTTTACAAATAATATGTTTAGTTTTTTTATAACTTGAGGCAATAAATATACTTTAAACTGTAATGTAGCAAGTCAGTTTGTATTCATAGTTACAGATATTTGTCATATTGTTAGTATTTCTTGTCCCCATCCTCTGCACTGACTTTTCAGGTTATCTGGAAAACCTCACTTTTATTTCTTTCTTTAAGGCTACGGTGTACATACAAGTCTGAAATAGCTGATTAACCAAGGTTTTACCCCACCCTAACCCTCCCCTTATAAAGGGGAGGAAACTAGATTTCTTTTTCCCCCCTTAGAAAGGGGGGATTAAGGGGGGTAATTCGACTTAATGTGTACGCTGACCGTAGCCTAAAAGGAGAAAGACTTTGAATTTTCCCCTTAGAGTGTCGGCAAGGGGGTTAGGGGGTTAGGTTTTCGTGATGACCTGAATTGTCAGAACCTCTCTCTGCATGGGAACGACAGACTAATTCTGAGTTTCCAAACATTGGGGCAAAGTTACGGAAAGCTTCTAATGCTGCTTCTTTAACGGTTATATTCACAATCGGAAATGTTGTGAGGATGTAGCTGATTACTTTATCAAAATGCCTAATTGCTTTAGAAAAATGCCCGTTTACTTTCTCAAAATACTGAAATGCTTTCTCAAAAGTAGCTCTGACTTACTCAAAAGAAGCTTTTGCTTTCTCATTTTGGTGTTTTCCGTAAGTAAAACAAGCTTTGACTTACTCAAAAGAAGCTTTTGCTTTCTCATTTTGGTGTTTTCCGCAAGCAAAACAAGCTTTGACTTACTCAAACCCCAGTTTGCTTTCTAATTTAGGTGTTTTCCGTAAGGTGTAGGTTGGGTTGAGTAACGTAGACCTAACATTATCAAAGCTTTGTTGGGTTTTGCAAAGCCTCAACCCAACCTACTAGCCTGGCAAGCTTAATTTATTGGATTGAGTAATTCTGTTAATGATTGAATTTTGGTTTTTGTAATTTTTTGAAATCCAACATTTTAAGCATGTCACTCTACTACTATAGGGCTTCTGAGTTGAGTGCAATACAGACCTAACCCAATTTGGGGAACAAGGTGATGAGGTGAACGAGCTAAATTGAGGGTTTGAAACTCACGGTGGTAAGTCTTGCTTGTGTAGATGCGGTTTATAAGCGTCTTTTAATTATTTAACTTTTAACCAACTAAATATATCTGCTGGCGTAATTTGCCAATCTGTTAATACATCAAGAACAGTCAATTTATCATTATTATATTTTACTTCTGGCAATTTATTAGGTTGAAATACCATCACCGATTTATCGTTAGAGTCAATAAACCAACCTAATTTTGTACCATGATTAATGCAGAAAAGAATTTTATCAATTACCCGGTTAGGAAATTGATCAGGTGATAAAATTTCAATTATCCAATCTGGATAAGTTTGAAACTTATTAGCAATTTCCCCATCTTCATCAACAATCAGCCGTGACCATTCAAATACAGCAATATCTGGAACTAAAGAACGTCCTCCAAATGTGCAGCGTAATTCAGTTAATGCTAAAGCTTTTTGCTCAGGTTCGCTTTCCTGATTAATCTCGGTTGATAAACGAGTTTGGATTCTGCTATGTTTTCCCTGCGGCATTGGTTTTTGGTAGATTTTTGCATCAATATATTCACTAGCTGGTTTAGTTTCTGGTAATTGCAGAAACTCTGTTAAAGAAAGATTAGATGATAATATAACCATAAAAATTACTCCTAAAATAGTTAAATTATATCTTTAAATATAACAAAGACGCGATGAATAGCCATCTCTAAAAAGGGCTAATTATTGTAAAGATAGAGATTTATCACGTCTATTGCCTTAATTAAAAATTACGAATTAGAAAATAATCCCAAAGAACAAATAATTTGAGGTTCTCGCTTCTCCAGTTCTTCTGTGACAATACACAAACGGTCATCCATTCGTAACGCTACAACTAACTCAGCCAACTGCTGATTATTAATACCGCTTCTGAGTTGGCGGTTGAGAGTATCAATGGCTGACTGTCGCAAAGGATAACGATAAATCTCATCAATTGCTTTTAAAAGTTCTTCGCTAACAAATAGTGTTCCTTTCATTTCTTGAACATAACTTTTCAGCCGTTCATAAGTGCGGAACCTTGCACCTGATGGTCGTCCTAATTGACCCCCGGCATTTTTCTCTTCTTCAGCAATCAATTCAGCACCCTTGTTTACTAATTCGTGATGTTGTTTATCTCTTGGTATGGCTGGGGTAGATTCTTCACACGCCGCTACCTGAAGCACTGCTAATTGTGATTGAGTAACGCTATTTCCATCGCGGTCAACATAAATTAAAGAATCATTCCCTTCTGTGGTTTTCATATAAAGCAATACTCCCTTTGGTTGCACAGGTTGCGGAGTATGGGCGCGGGTAGAATAAACTACATTTTCCATTTCTTCAATCGTCTTTTTCAAACCCGGATTACCATCGGTGGCTTTTTTCCAAATTTGAAATGCTTCTAATGTCAAATCAACTTCTGTATCTTCTTCACCATCTAAAACTCCAGATTTCTCGTTGTAGAGGTCGAGAATTACTCGTGCATCATCATCTTCAAAAAAAGCTTCATCGGTTCCCACTACTTCAGCATTTTCTTGCAGTCGTTTGCGGAGTCGTCCCCGCAAATTAATAATCCGTTCTACTCCCTCGGCTGGTAAAAAAGAATAACAAAGAATTTTATCAGCATTTTGGCCAATGCGGTCTACTCTTCCCGCACGCTGAATTAAGCGAATAATCGCCCAAGGTAAATCCCAATTGACGATAATTGCACAATCTTGCAAATTATGACCTTCACTCAAAACATCGGTAGCGATTAAAATCCGCAACTCATCTGATGATGAAATTTGCTCACGTTTTCCATTACTCATAGGGCTAAATCTTCCCGTCATTACTGTCGGGTCTTTAGATTGACCTGTTACCCCAGCTACATGAGTAATTTGACTCAACCGCAAATTGTCTGCAAGGTAGCGGACTGTATCAGCAAATTGTGTGAAAATTAGTACTTTATCTTTGGGGTGAATTTCTGTTAATAGTTTGATTAAAGCAGCAAGTTTCTCATCTTTTTGAGGATTCCACTCACCACACTGTTGCAGTATATTAATTAATGCTTTGGCATCTTCTAATAAATCCCGTTTCAGTTTTTTAATATCAACAAAAAGTGTAGACCGCAGCCACTTAAATCTCCGTTGATAGCGAGTTTTATATTCTTGATAAATTGATTCTGCTCTTTGACGAAAAAGTTTTTCTGTTTTAAATGCCTTTTCATCATCGGTAGAAAAAGAAGTTAATTCTTTTTCTCTCTCCCCTTGCAGCAAAGTAGTAAAATCATCTTCTTCGGTTTCTGTATCAAACAAAGCTGCTGCCACAGAATCGGCATCTTCATCATTATTATTTGTATCTAACAATTCAGCTTCTTGAGTTCCAATAGGGATATCAAGCCCCTGCTCTAAAGCATATAAATAAATGAAATTCCGTAAAATGTGGCGTTCAATTGATTGGATAAAAGCAACACCACTACTTTCTAAACGTTTAAATAAATTAGTCCGAGAAAAGGTCATGACGATGCACAAGATATAACTTAGCGTGCAGAGAATGACGCAGAAACAGTTTAATAATTACCTTCTGACTTTTTAGCTGATGACTTAACCGCCGCAATCCCGCTTCATCCTGATTAGTCGGCGCACCGATAGTCAACTGCTGGCGAAATTCCGCCGCCATACGTTTTTTAAACCGCACAATGCTACTATTGTCAATCCTTCCATCGCCACTAACAAGACTAAATGCTGCATGAACTTCATCAATGGGTAAGCTTTGCATCCCAATTAGCAAACGACAACAAGCATTTTCACCACCAACATACTGTTCAATCAAATCATCAATTCTTCGCCAACCTCTGAGGTTGAAGTAGCCAACGCAAAAGTCTGCGCGATAAGATACTTTGAGAGTTTCTCGTAAAATTGGTAGCAGTTGTAAATCAATGTTGTCAAAAATACGGGGCATTATTTAAGGCTCTATAAATATTTCGTATTTATGTTATATGAGTAAAAAATATTTATAGCCAGATTAGAGACGCGATAAATCGCCGTCTGTACAATAATCAGTCCTTTGCAGAGACGGTAATTTATCACGTCTTCAAAAATTATAAAAAAAAGAGCAGTTGCATAATACAACTGCTCTAAAAAATATTGAGATAGATATTTACTACCTATCTACAGATCCCATGATTATGTCAACACTACCGAGAATGACTACGATATCTGCAACCTTCATTCCGCGCAGTAAATGTGGGACAATCTGGAGGTTGTTGAAATCTGCTGCACGAATCTTCCAACGTGCAGGGAAGACGTTATCATCGCCAACTAAATAAATTCCCAATTCACCTTTGCCACTTTCTACACGGGCGTAGATTTCACCCTTGGGCATCTTGAAAGTTGGAGAAACTTTTTTGCCTATGAATTGATAATCAAATGCGTCCCACTCGGATTTTTTACCTGCGGCTAAACGCTTGGCTTCCAAATTTTCGTAAGGGCCGCCAGGAAGTCCTTTAATTGCTTGGCGAATAATCTTCACAGATTCGCGCATTTCCCGCATCCGCACCACGTAACGGGCAAAGCAATCACCGGCAGTTTCCCACTGCACATCCCAGTCGAAATCGTCGTAACATTCGTAATGGTCAACTTTCCGTAAATCCCATTGCACGCCAGATGCGCGTAACATGGGGCCAGAAAGTCCCCAGTTAATTGCTTCTTCACGAGTGATAGTACCAAGACCCTCAACACGTCGCCGGAAGATGGGGTTATCGGTTACTAAGCGTTCGTACTCATCAATTTTGGGTAATAAGTAGTCACAAAATTCCAGACACTTATCTACCCAACCGTAAGGTAAATCGGCTGCTACTCCACCAACGCGGAAGTAGTTGTTATTCACCATTCGATAACCTGTGGCAGCTTCCCACAAATCATAAATCATTTCCCGTTCTCGGAACTGGTAAAAGAAGGGAGTTTGTGCGCCTACGTCAGCGAGGAAGGGGCCAAACCACAGCAAGTGGTTAGCGATGCGGTTCAACTCCAGCATGATGACGCGGATGTAGCTAGCGCGTTTGGGGACAGCGACGCCTGCAAGCTTTTCTGGGGCGTTGACAGTAACGGCTTCGTTGAACATTCCCGCCGCGTAGTCCCACCGACTAACGTAAGGGACGTACATTACATTAGTACGGTTCTCGGCGATTTTTTCCATTCCTCGGTGCAAATAGCCGATAACTGGTTCACAGTCAACGACATCCTCGCCATCCAGAGTCATGATTAGCCGCAGAACCCCGTGCATTGAGGGGTGGTGTGGCCCCATGTTTAGCACCATTGGTTCAGTGCGGGTTTCTAGTCTGGTCATAGATTTCGTGTTCTCCGTTCGTGAAAATTTTGAATTGAACCGCCTAGATGCCAACCACAGCCGATTTATCTAGTCTGCCAAAATGAGGTTTGTAGGGGCAATCTATATAATTTTGACTCTACAGGGTTATGTTGGAGAGAGGATAGCAGCGAAGGTGTTGTAATTGATGTTTCATTTCGTTGCACCTCTTCAATTATTATAGGGAAGCTTGATATGCAAGGGATTTAGGCACAGGTTTTTTTTTCATCTAATATCTTTTTGCATTTAAAATCCTGATGTTGGTGATTGGGAATAAGTACTAAACAGGACTTAAATCGAACCACGGAAAACGCAGAGGACACGGAGAAATAAGAGTTTAAGAGGTTTTTGGTGTAAGTCTTACCAAATAGAAACAAAAATAAAATTAAATTTAAAAATGAAATCAGATTTACAAACACCGCTAGATTTAGAAGAACTGGCTTTTTCTCACATTCCCGTTTTGGGACGGGAGGTAATTGAGGGTTTGGCGGTGCGTCCAGGTGGACATTATTTAGATGTAACGGTAGGTGGTGGTGGTCACAGTCGCCTAATCTTAGAAGCTGCGGCGGATGTGCGGGTAACAGCAGTTGACCAAGATGAAGATGCTTTAGCAGCTGCACAAAAGAATTTAGCTGAATATAGCGTTAGCGAAGCTCCTCCGAAGGAGGCTCGCATACAATTTATTCATAGCAATTTTGCTGACTACGAGTTTCCCCCTAACACTTTCGATGGTATTTTAGCCGATTTGGGGGTAAGTTCTTACCATTTAGATCAAGCAGAACGAGGTTTTAGCTTTCGCCAAGCTGCAAATTTGGATATGCGAATGGATCGGGGGCGATCGCTAACTGCTGCTGATGTGATTAATAATTGGGATGAGGCAGCATTAGCTGATATTTTCTTTAAGTACGGTGAGGAGAGATTATCGCGGCGCATTGCTCGTCGTATTGTAGAACGGCGACCGTTGCACACGACTACAGAATTAGCTGATGCGATCGCTTCTTCAGTTCCCCCTAAATACCGTTATGGCAGAATTCACCCCGCTACCCGTGTTTTTCAAGCTCTGCGAATTGTCGTCAACGATGAGTTAAAATCTCTAGAAACCTTTTTGGATAAAGCACCAAATGCCCTTGTCCCTGGTGGCAGAATTGCGATTATCAGTTTTCATAGTTTAGAAGACCGTCCGGTGAAGCATGGTTTAAGAAATTCACCTTTGTTAAAAGTCTTGACAAAAAAACCAATTATTGCCCAAGAAGAGGAAATTGCGAAAAATCCGCGATCGCGATCGGCCAAACTGAGGATAGCTGAAAAATTGCTGTAACTACAATGCAGCCTTAAACTGCTCCATCTCAACGATCTGTTAATCTAGCGTTGTTGGTGAGTTAAAAATAATAAATGGAAATTAGTAATCTGTTTACAGCAGGTGGCATAGTCATGTGGCCTCTGCTTGCGTTCTCTTTGTTAGGAGTGGCGCTGATTATCGAACGGATCATCTTTTGGGTAAAGATAAATAATCGGCAAAACAAGGTAGTGCGAGAGGTGCTACAGCTTTATCGCCTTGATAATGTAGTTGGTGCTTTAGATAAATTGCAGAAAAATACTGATTTACCCATTGCTCGGATTTTTTTAGCAGCTTTAGAATTGGAGGAGGCGACACCAGAAGACTTTCGTTTGGCATTAGAAAGTGAAGCCCAAGCCGAAATCCCCTTACTCAAGCGTTCCCAAAATATTTTTGAGACAATTATTGGTCTTGCGCCCCTGTTGGGACTTCTCGGTACTGTTTTAGGATTAATTAACTCCTTTGCCTCTCTAAATATCGGAGATGTGGGAGGTAGTAAAACAACAGGTGTAACAGCTGGAATTAGTGAAGCTTTAGTATCTACTGCATCAGGGTTGGTAGTGGCAATCTTTACACTTTTATTTGCCAATACCTTCCGGGGACTCTACCAGCGACAAATTGCCTGGATTCAAGAATATGGTGGACAGTTAGAATTACTCTACCGCCGTCGCTACGAAAGAGGAGATAACGATTTAAAATTCAAAGTAAATCCAAAATAGTTAGACCAAGACACTTGGCCACTTGGCGATCGCTCAGTCAAGCCGCGCTCATGCCAAAGTTCAAAATCGGCAATCTAAAATCCAAAATTGATTGGCTTTAATAGTATTCTAAAATGACGAATAGCTTTTTTCGCTACAGTTTTCGAGGAAATAATTCCATGACTATTTGGGTAAATGAGCAAATTGATCCGTCTGGGATGATTCATGCCTGTATTGCCACTTGTAACGAATCTCAAGCCAAAGATTGTCATGATTCATTTCAGAATAATTTGACCAAGACGCAAAAGGAAGCTGGTTGGGTAGCGCGATTGCGGACAGTGGATTCTTGGGATGAAGTGCCGGTGAATTCTTTAAAACTTAATTAATTGGGTGCTATGGAAAGTATGCTAACGCGCTTACATATTGCACTATTTTCCGTGTAGACCGTCATTAGTCATTAGTCATTTGTGTTTACCAAGGACAAAGGACAATTGACAAAGGACAACCTCACCAGTTAATGTGCAATGTTTATTTGATACTGAATAGCTTCAGCATCTCCAAAGAGACACAATTAAGTTTGTTTTTTCTGCTTGCCTTTGGCGAAACTCCGATACGCTTTGCTTCACCAGACGCCTGTTTAATCCAGGTTTGCTGACGGCTAGACCATTTTGGTTTTGGCTGCAAATCGTCTGAGGTAGAGGTCATTTTTGGGGATTTTGATCGAAGAGATTTCACGAGCGTAGGCGTAGCCTGCTGTAGGCATCGCTTGTCTACCACAAGCTGCACCTATGCCAATACTGATAGCGATCGCAACAAATCCCATGAGAACAGGTTAATAAAGGATAAAATTAGGATTAAAATTATTAAATTATCAGTAATTACTTCCAAAAAAAGTAGCATATTATAGGAAACTGATGATTTTTATGAACTTTTAAGAGCTATCATCTATACCGGAGATTAAATTAAAAAACTTGCCAAAATCGAATCAATTTAGTGAACTATCCCAAGGTTTACACTTCGGAGCAAAGCTGTCCTATTAATTTAGTTGGCGAAACGGGACAAGCAGTTCAAATTTCAATTCATGCTCCCAGTCAATATATCTGTGCCAACTGCGAACGGATATTACCAGATTGGAAACGGCAGCCATTTTTACGAGTAGTGATTGTCTTACAGCAATCTCGTTATCAACTAGTCGAAAAGACAGCAGAAGTAGAGACAGAGAAAGAATGCTTACGAGAAAAGTTTATGAGATTTGGCTGCGATTTGGCATTTAATCTGCGTGATCGCGGCTATTTAACAGACCTAATCGACCCTCGTACAGGCTATCCTTTACTGTCTCATCCTGGAGCAATTCCCCATGATGACACAGCAGTTGTCAAGGCTTTGCTCAACTATCCAGTGATTAAAAATAAATGCCGTTTGCTAGTGCATCCCGAATGGGGTGCAGCAGTTTATCCTAGCATCTTGATATCAGAAGCTCCCCCAGTTGTGATCGAATGGGTTACAAAAGGCGTAGCAGCTATGCATGGGTGGAAAGAAATTGATTATTAATTGGGCATTGGTTAGCAAGACCAATATTTTACAGTGGCTGAGTTAAGCGTAATGTATCAAAAGATAATAATTAATAAAATCAGGTGCAATCATGCCAGATGGTAGGATACGACAACCTTCATCTGATTCAGTCGCTTGGCTTGAGGAAAATACAAGCGGTTAAATTCATAAATTTGAGATAATGCGAACTTTTTTATCAAGCATAATTTGTTTTAGATGCTGATAGAGACTATCATCATGAGTTAGAAAACCTTGTTTGATTTTCGTGTTGACAATTAAATATCTTGGTTCTTTTTCTGAAGGTGAGGCATAGAATTTTAACAATGCCCAATCAGGTTCTTGACCATTCCATAGATATGAGAAATCCTCTAAATTTGTATTCATGTCAATACCTATTTTTTTAAAACTTTTTTTTATTACTTTTTGTCTAGAGAAATTATCTGATATCTGCCCTCAACTATTTTTCGGTCGTCGCAATTTTCGCGAACCAATTGGGCCAAGAATTTGGTTAAGACTACGCAATTGCTCTGCTGTACCCATACCAATTAACCGATCGCCTGGCATTAAAATCGTATCGCCAGTAGGGCCACCAATGAGAGTCCCATCAGCGCGGCGAATTGCCAGAACTAATGCCCCAGATTGCGATCGCAATCTCGCCTTTTGCAAAGTTTGACCTACAAAGGGACAAAAAGCCGGGTCGAGTAAAAATTCTTCCATATACAATTGGCGGTCTGCACCTGTTAAAATCCCGTCTACAAAGTCCAATACTTGGGGTCTGAGTGCGGCAGCAGCCATCCGCTTCCCACCAGTAATATAGGGGGATATCACTTCATCTGCACCACCGCGTCGTAACTTCTGCAAAGCTTCTTCTGTACTTGCCCGTGCAATCACCCGAATTGCCGAATTAAGTGTTTTTGCTGACAATACAATATATAAATTTTCGGCATCTGAAGGGAGTGCTGCTACGATACACATCGCCCGTTCAACGCCAACTTTCAAAAGCGTATCGTCTAGGGTCGCGTCGCCTTGGAATGCTGTGTAACCTTCTGTCTGCGCCCTTTGCACTGATTCCATATCTGAATCAATCACTACAAAAGATACACCTTCTGCCCGAAATTCCTTGGCGATTTGACGACCAGTCCGGCTAAATCCACAAATAATGTAGTGTTCTGTTAGGGATTCCATTAACCGCCTCTGCTGCTGTAGCCGAATTCCTTGTTGAAAGTAGCCTTGAATGATTGCTTCTGTAAATCTGTTGACAATGTAACCGATATTAACTACACCCAATAAAATCAGGGCAATTGTAAACAATCGTCCTCGGTTACCTAGTGGGTGCGTCTCTCCGTATCCCACGGTTGCAAGAGTGATGACTGTCATGTAAGCGGCATCTTCCCATGACCAGCCCTCCACTAACGAGTACCACAAAGTGCCAATGAAGAAAACACCGCCAAGAGCGAGCGCCCCGGCCATTAACTCCTTTTGGATACGTTGATATTTTTGCTCGAGTGTTGAGAATGACGTAAAAATAGTACTTTTAGCCTACTTTTTCTAGTTTTGTACTAACTTTATCGCATTTGTACTTTTTAGTACATTCAAACTACAAATCCAGCTATAACAGGTCACGACTTTGAAGCGGCTACCGTAGGCGATCGCAAAATTTTTCGGTCTACTATCATTGTCCTAATACCAGTAAATCAACATACTGTACTGTGTAGATAGTAGCTGCAAGGTAGATAATTAGAAATGATTCCTGCTGTTGTCCAACCTCTGAATTTAGTAGTTGGTTTGCTACTATCTTGTTGTTTTTTGCTCACAAGTTGTCACCCGACACAAATGAAAAGCAAAACATCTCAGGTAGCTCAATTAGTTTTAGTTTCACTAAGTGACTCAACTACTTTTAACTATGCCATAAATGACTCTCCATACAGTGTTTTATCTTTTATTTCAAGGGATTAATCGATGAGAATGTTATGACTAGTAAGTTGGAGCCAAGACTAGCATAATCTTGGTCAATATCTGCTGATAAAAAGCAAATTATTTTTACCTTAAAAACAGGATTAAAATGGTCAGATGGTAAACCGCTCACGGCAGATAATGTAGTCTTTACTTATCAATACATTTATCTTAATAAAAAAATTCCCACTTTATATAGAGATTTTTTACGTATTGGCAAAACTGAAACTTTCCCGTCAGTTCAGAAACTAGATGATCTGCGAGTCGAGTTTACTTTTGTAGAACCTTTTGCCCCTTTTTTAAGATACGCCGAAAGGCTAGCAATTTTGCCAGATCATGCCTTGCGTTCTTCTGTATTATCCAGTGATGTCAATGGTAATCCTAAGTTTCTCTCAATGTGGGGAACCAATACTGATCCGCAAAAAATTATCTGTAATGGGCCTTACCAAATTGAAAGCTATACTCCTGGTGAACGGATAATTTTACGACGCAACCCCTATTACTGGAGCAAAGATTCTCAAAAAATCCACAGCCTTATATTCAACGTATTGTCTGGCAAATTATTGCTTCTACAGAAAATCAGTTACTCAGATTACGCTCAGGGGAACTGGATACTTTGAATGTGACACCAGCAGTATTTGGGTTACTCAAGAAAGAGGAAAAGCGAGGAAAGTTTATTATTTATAATGGTGGGCCTACTGCGGGTTTTAGCTTTGTGGGTTTCAATCTCAACCAAGCTAGTAATTCTAAAGGTAAGCCTTTTATAGACCCAATTAAATCTCGGTGGTTTAATAACTTAGCTTTTAGGCAAGCAGTTGCCTATGCCATTGACCGCAACCGAATTAAAACTAATATCTATCGCGGTTTAGGCGAAATCTAACATTCGCCAATTACTGTTCAAAGTCCCTATTACTTTTCCCCAGCAGCAGGGTTAAAAGTGTATGATTACAACCCTCAGAAAGCTAGGCAGATGTTGTTAGAGTCTGGGTTTAAGTACAACTTCCAAAAAGAACTGTTAGATAAAGATGAAAATCGTGTGCAATTCAATCTCTTGGTGAAATCAGAAGATCAATTAAGAATCGATGCCGCCGTTCAAATCCAACAAGACCTCAATCAAATTGGTATCAAAGCAGATATGCAGGTAGTCAATTTTAATGTAGTATTACAAAAGCTACTCTCTCGTCGAGATTGGGATTGTTATGTCGGTGCATTTGGTGTTCCCGGTGCAGATGTTGAACCTAATCTTTTATCTTTATTTTGGACTAGTCAAGGCTCATTTCATCAGTTTAACCAAGGTGCTTTACCGGGAAAACCCCCGCTCAAAGGATGGGTAGTTTCTGATTGGGAGAGAGAAATCGATAGTCTTTTTGGCGCAGGATTTAAAGAACTAGACCAGAGCAAGCGCAAGGCCATTTATAGCAGATTTCAGCAAATCGTTGCTGAACAGTTGCCAATATTCTGCCTTGTGAATCCAATTTCGTTTCAGGCGGTGCGTGAACGTGTCAATCCTATCAAGTTTTCTGCATTGGGGCCAACTTTTTGGAATATTGATGAACTGAAAATCACTGAAAAATAATTCCAACCAGATATTTAAAGCATCATAACTAATTTATATCGATAGATTACCCCTCTATAACTTCTAACTCCCTTAACTTTCTGGCAGTTTTCCCACACACAGCAAGATGAATTTCCTCATGTGTTCTATAAGAAAATCCTGGACTCTACCCTCGACAGACGGGCTACGCTTATGCAAACTTGCCTGTTACTCATACTCTTGCTCAAGTGTTGATTACAAAATTTTTTTCAGCACCGCCATGTCTTTGAGGTCATATAAGCGTTAGCCTAAAAAGAAGTACGAGTTGTGCTAAATAAAAAGTAATTTTTAGGGATTTCTAGGAAACTAGTAAATAACTATATGATGAAAAACTCAAGAGGAGGAGCGGTAGTGAGCCTACAAACTCTCGTTGAACAAGCCACCATCCCCCCAGATTCAGGGTCTGTAGCATCCAGTCCCTTTGATGCAAATAGCTTTAATGAAGCTGTCATGTCTACCTATGGTCGGTTTCCCTTAGCCCTAGAACGGGGTGCTGGATGCCGGGTTTGGGATACACAGGGGCGAGAATATCTGGACTTTGTGGCTGGAATTGCCACTTGTACTTTAGGACACGCCCACCCAGTTATGGTAGAAGCGGTGACACGCCAAATCCAGAAGCTGCACCATGTCTCTAATTTGTACTACATTCCTGAGCAAGGTGAATTGGCGAAATGGCTTGTTGAACATTCTTGTGCCGATCGCGTGTTTTTCTGCAACTCTGGAGCTGAAGCTAACGAAGCTGCAATTAAACTGGCGCGGAAATATGCCCACACAGTATTAGACATTGAAAAACCGATTATTTTAACCGCCAATGCCAGTTTCCACGGACGGACTTTGGCAACGATTACCGCTACAGCACAACCGAAGTATCAAAAATATTTTGATCCCTTGGTTCCTGGTTTCCACTACGTAAATTACAACGATATTAACGCTGTGGAAGTGGCGATTAGCGAGTTGGATGAAGGCGATTATCGGGTAGCTGCGATTCTGATTGAGCCATTGCAGGGAGAAGGCGGTGTGCGTCCGGGAGATGTTGCCTATTTCAAAAAGCTCCGGCAAATTTGTGACGAAACTGGCATTTTATTGATTTTCGATGAAGTGCAAGTTGGCATGGGACGCAGTGGCAAATTATGGGCTTACGAACATCTTGGCGTTGAACCGGATATCTTTACCAGTGCTAAAGGCTTAGGTGGCGGTATTCCCATTGGTGCAATGATGAGCAAGAAATTCTGTGATGTTTTTCAACCAGGGGAACATGCTAGCACCTTTGGTGGAAATCCTTTTGTGTGTGGTGTAGCACTCAGTGTTTGCCAGACGTTGGAACGAGAAAATATTTTGCAGAATGTGCAAGATAGGGGTGAACAATTGCGAACTGGATTGAAAGCGATCGCAGCGAAATATCCTCAGCATATTGGCGAAATTCGGGGTTGGGGTTTAATTAACGGTTTGGAGTTGCGAGCCAATATTCAACTAACCGCAGCAGATGTCGTTAATGCTGCCATCAACGAGGGTGTATTACTCGTACCTGCCGGGCCAAAAGTAGTCCGATTTGTGCCACCGCTAATTGTCACAGAAGCAGAAGTAAACACTGCCTTGGAAGCTGTGGATCGAGCTATCGCAACTCTCACAGCTTAGGGAATACAAAAAGCGAGGATAAGTCTTTGTCCGTATCTCTCGCTTTTTCTGACTTTTAGATTAATTTTCACTAAAAGTATTGATTTTTTAGCTATTAGCTATGTATTATTTCTATCCCCGCCTTTTCTTCCTTCATTCTGGGGAAATTTCCCGATAAGCTTGGCGACACTGCTCATAATTGTCTGGCAAAATCTCGGCATTACCAAAACATAATTGCTCATGAGTGGTAATTAAAGTTTCATAAGGCTGTATTGGAGTCACAGACGATCGCAACAATTGCAGATATTCGCCATCTGTGCGGCTGAGTTTGTGGGGTGCGATCGCATTTTTATCCAACTGCTGCAACATTGCTAAATAAATACAACGGCAAGCCTCACGGTAGTTACCTTGACGATAAAATTGTTGCGATCGCTCCAACAAAAGGGCTATGGATAACTCACTAGAGCTAGTTTTTCCACGAAAATCAGTGAGATTGCCACTTCTATTCAGCCAAGAATATACATAAGAACTGAATTCTTGCCATAATCGCCAACCCACCCAAACTACAAATAAACCTAGTACCAGCCAAAACAGAAATTTCAGCAACTCACCAAGCCAAGGACTAATTGACCATCCAGTAGGAAATTCAGGTAAAGCGCTCTCAAAGCGGTAAAACTGGTATTCCCACCATTCTCCCGCTTGTTGTTGAAATTGAGAAAGCTGCCAACTCCAGCTAGTTTTTTCAAAAGTATCTGTCATAGGGGGGAGTGAGGGGATGAGGGAGCAGGGGAGGCAGGGGGAGCAGGGGGAGCAGGGGAGGCAGGGGAAGAAGAACTATGATTATCGACCAATGCCCTATGCCCAATGCTCAATGCCCCATGACTAATGACTAATGACTAATGACTAATGACTCTTGTCTTTTTTATCATTATCCAGCCGATGACAATAAGTAGCGCACCTAATGCAAGAAATCCTAAATCCCAAGCTAACTCATTTGGCCCTGGTTTTACATGATGGATACCGAGAATTTGATGGTCAATTAAACCTTCAACGAAGTCAAACAACCCAGTACCAATCAATATTGACCCAATAAAGGTCTGTGATGACCAAGGAACATCTTCACGCGCTCCGGCACGCCATAGCAAGACAACTCCTACCACGGTGAATACCCAATTAAAGGTATGAAATAATCCATCCCATAGCGTGTTTAAATCTATATTCGCTATGTTTGTCAGAGGTCGAATATTACTAAGCATGTGATGCCATTGGAGGATCTGATGCAGTAAAATTCCATCAATAAACCCTCCAATACCTACACCAAGAAAAATTCCAGCAGTGATTAGTGGTGCGCGTTGGTTGGGGGTTTCACTTTTTGCCTCCATTGTCAACCTCATCGATAGGCTTTTCCATAAAAATACAACTTTTTTAGGAAAAATATCTTCTATCTTGAGGCAAGTACCATCATTGAACTTCAATCAATTTTCAGATTTAATCTGCATACCCGCTTTTACTGGGTCAAAATCTTGAGGAAAATTGGTGCTGCGATCGTAGTCTGCTTTTTCCAAGTTCGCTCCTTTGAGATTGGCTTGGCGAAGATTCGTTGACATCAACAATGCTCCCCTGAGATTAGCATCCTTCAGATTAGCTTGACCCAGATCGGCAAAACTCAGATCGGTTCCTCTCAAATTTGCGCCACTCAGGTTAGCTTCATTCAAGTCAGCATAACTAAGGTCAGAACCTTTCAAGTTAATACCTTGCAAATCAGCATTACCAAGTTCTGCTTTACTAAAGTCTCGCTTTCCTGCTGCATAACTCTCCACAAGAGTAGTGGCACTATTTACAGGCTGTTGAAAATTTCCTTCAGGCATATAACAGCCTCACAGATTGTTACTTTTATACTAAATGTAATACATGAGTTCCTTTTGCTTTCGCATTGCTCTTCGTTCGCAAAGGTCTTGGAGTGTATATTTTTCTAAAACTGAGTTAGCAGCCTGACGTGCTTCCTGCCAGACTTCCTGAATTAGCTCACCTTCTACCGTGCTGGGAGTTGGTTCAGGATTAGAAGCCACGATATCTGCTCCTTCCATGCAGCTAAAAGCATCTAACACTGTAATCTTTCCGGGATCTCGTGCCAGAACATAGCCACCTTTGGCTCCGCGTATACTCTTAATTAAACCTCCACGCCTTAATGTGGCTAAGAGTTGTTCTAAATAGCGGTTCGGGATGTCTTGTAATGCCGCTATCTCTCGAATTTGTAGGGCTTCACCGTTAGGGTAGCAGGTTGCTAACTCTAACAGGGCTAGAAGTGCGTATTCTGATTTGTTAGAGATTACCACAGGCGTAATATAAACTCACACTTAAATATACAAAGTATTTGAATAGCTTTCCCTAAGTTACTCTTAAGAAAAACTTTACAATCAACCTATTGTTGACCGGCTAACCCCACTTTAAAGACCTTTTAGCATAGAAGCAATTATATTTTATTTTGAATTGAATAAATAAAAGTGATTGATTGATTATTTATAAAGTCTTCTAAAGTGCAAATTGACTCGAAAGCTATGCAAGCCGCTATAGCAGTCCTAAATCATTCGTGAACAATAAGATCCCCGACTTCTCAAAAAAGTCGAGGATCTGAGCCTCTCGATTTTCATAACTCATTTGGGATTGCTATATGTATTGAACTTTCTCGAAAATGGCAGAGTTACGGTAAAGGTAGTTCCCACACCGATCGCACTTTCGACAATAATTTCGCCGCCATGTAAATCTACAGCCTGCTTGACGATAGACATTCCCAATCCCATTCCTGGAATATTAGCTGCATTACTAGCGCGATGGAAGGGTTCAAAGATGTAATCAATGTCATTTGGAGGAATGCCAATACCAGAGTCTTGAGTCTGGAATATAGCTTGCTCGTTGGCAGTGATGACAGAAAACTTAACTGTGCTACCAATGGGAGAGTATTTTAGACAATTCGAGAATAAATTAGTCAAGATTTGCCGCAGTAATTTTGCGTCTAAGTTAGCTCTTGTAGATTGGCACTCACTGCTAAAAACGATCGCATGTTGTGAGCGATCGCTCTGTTCTAATTCTTCTAATATATCGCGGCAAAATTCCACCAAATTTAGGGGTGTTGGATTAAACTCTAGTTTGCCTGTTTCATCCTGACTCAGCATCAATACATCATTCAACAACTGGGTTAGATGCATAACTGATGTTTGAATGCGACGTAGGTGAGTTTGTTGTCGCTCGTCGCTCCATAGATGGCGATAATATTCTAGTAACTCCGCAGAAGAGTGGATAGTAGCCAAAGGAGTACGAAACTCATGGGAGGTGATGGTGAGCAAGCGGGATTTAAGTTCACTAAACTCCCTTTCTTTGGCAAGTGCTTGTCGCATCGCCTGTTCTGCCCATTGCAGCTTGGCTTGGGTTCGTTTGTTTTCGCTAATATCCCGCAATATCCACCGCAAACCGACTAACTTACCTTGTTGATTACGGATAGCAACCACCTTAACCGCAGCAATAATTGGCGTTTTGTTATGTGGTCGCAGATTTACTTCCCACTCTTGCATTTTCCAGTCTGGGATTTTGGCATGATCGCGTAGATGAAGCAGTTTCAGATGAAAAGCAATTATTTCTTTCTCAATCACATAAATTCCCAAGAGTTTGCCTAACAAAAAACTTTTGGAAATATTAAGCAGAGTGGTGGCTGCTAAGTTAACTTCCTGAATTAAACCTTTTGCATCAGTTACAAAATAAGCGTCTGGTGCTTCCTCAAATAGTTCCTGGTAGCGTTGACCTTGTGCTATCAAGGATTCTTGGGCATTGGATAATTCTTCATTTTGCTGCTGTAGGTCGTCATGAGCTATTTGCAATTCTGACAAAGCTAGGTGGACTTCTTTTAATACTGCTGTAACCAGTTCAATATCTCCCTGTGTATTTTGCAGTTCACTCTGGCGTTGCAAAAAAGCGACGCGCTTACGCATATTTTCTATCTGTAAAGCTAATCCGTCCAAATTCACGCTCTGACTCCTAATTTGGATATCTAAAATTTGCGTTTTATTTTAGATTCCCTATTTAGACGATCTTAGCTTTTGAAGGTTAACAGTTATCAGTTCTTAAAACTATAGTTATCAGTTATTAAAACTATTAAAAGAGAATAAAAGCGCCAGTCGTTAGAATTTAGTTGAATATTATGATCGAAAAAACAGGTAGTATAGCACGCAATAGGTTTGGATAAGATCCCCCCGCAGACGATTTCTTTAAAAACCTACGGTGTACACACAAGTCTTACCGCAGCCATATCTTTATTAATAAATTTTGCACTACGTTTTTATTCCGCCTCGGAATGAATTCCGAGTTTCATGGCTCAAATCTACTCAAGTGGACTTGGGCTATGAGCCGCTAAACTTTAGTTCTGGGCGGGATATCGGTGAATGTGACAGTTTCACTTTGACAAAAATGTGGGACACGGTAGCTAAAAAAGGGGGTAAAGATCAGGAAGAGCAAGCCTTTTGTTTGGCAATATTGCTTAATTTGGTTCTTAAATCTGCCCATGTGACCCCTTCTAAGCTGGGCAAAACAATATGAGCGGCTCCAACTCGTTCAGTTGGCCCGAGTCCTATTGCCCACATACCAGCGACTAGAGCCGCCTCAATGCCTGCTGCGGCATCTTCTACAACTACAGATTGGGCTGGTTCGAGTCCTAGCTGCTTGGCTGCATACAGAAATAGGTCGGGTGCTGGCTTGGGTTGCTGTACACTATAACCGTCAGCGATCGCATCTACTTTATCGGCAATGCCCAATCGCTCGATCACGGTGCGGGCATTTTTGCTAGCTGAACCAATAGCAATTTTAATCCCAGCTTGCCGCAATTCATCCAAGAAAGCGATCGCACCTGGTAACAAATCCTTAGGTGTCATGTTTTGGATCGATTCCACATAGTAGCGATTTTTACGCTCCATCATCTCCTCGATTTGTGCTTCCGAATATGGTCTATCTCCAATAATATGCATCAGCGAAGCACGACGGGATATACCCCGCAGCTCTTCGTTCGCTTGGTGATTAAAGGGTATACCCTCTTCATCTGCTAGCTTTTGCCAAGCTAAATAATGAAGTTCTGCTGTATCTGTTAGCACTCCATCTAGGTCGAAGATGAATCCTTGGATGTTGGGGTTGTGGGTCGCTTCGCTCTGGGATTGGGGATTGGGGATTGGGGATTGGGGATTAGTTATTCCTCTTGTCCCCTTCTCCTCAGTCCCCAGCGATGCACTGAGCAAGTGGTTGTGTCCCCAGCCCCTAGCCCCCAGTCCCCGATGCAGATCGAAGTCGTACCATTTTCCGCGCCAGTGTAGTTTAAATTTTAGGCGTGTCCAGCCATCAGGCAGATGAGAGTTGGCTACGGGGCCATTTTCGGTGAGTTGAATGCCGCCAAATCCAAAAATTACAGCTTGCCAAACGCCACCAGCAGTAGCACCATGAATTCCATCGCTGGTGTTACCTCGGTTATCTTCAAGATCCACCATTAACGCTTGCATAAACACTTCGTAAGCTTCTGCTGATTTGCCCAAATCGGAAGCTAAAATGGCGTGAACTGCTGGGCCAAGGGACGAACCATAAGTAATGTCTGTGCGGGGTGCGTAGTAGTTCCAGTTTGTCTGCAATGCTTTTTTGTTGTAGGGAAAATCTGCTGATTCCCGCATTAAATAAAGCAGCATCAAGATATCTGGCTGCTTGATTACTTGACATTTATTGGTTTTCTCAATACTCAAGATGACTTGCATGGAGCGATCGCGCCCTTGATAATCTGCTAAGTCGATATCTTCTAATTGGAAAAATCCTTCAAACTGCTCGATTAGTTCTGTTGATGAGTCATGGAGAAACAAGATTTTGGCGATAATATCTTGCCAGTGCGATCGCTCTTGTGGTGTAACTTTTAGTTTCTCTTCTAGTTCAGCAGCTCGTTCGGGGAACTTGTGAGCCAACCAATCATAAACTGCGATCGCTTTTTCTAAATGCCATTGCGCCATCCGATTTGTAAAGGCGTTATTGTGGACGAATTCATGATATTCATCTACTCCGATTACTCCCCGAATTTCATATTGTTGGCGCTCAGAATTGAATTCGACTCGGCTACCCCAGAAGATAGCGGCATCCAAAATAATCTCTGCGCCGCGCTGTTGCATCCACTCATCATCACCAGTGGCTTGCCAGTAGTTCCAAGCGGCGTAAGGAATATCTGCATTAATATGAATTTCGCGATCGCGGCACCAAATCCGCACATCTTCACCATAAAAATCATTATTGAGTCCCCAACGTGGTGTTACTTCATCTCCGGTATCAGCACTTTCCCAAGCATACATTGCTCCTTTATAGCCGTAATGGGCAGCCTTGCGTCTAGCTCCTGGTAAAGTGTGCCAACGGTAACTGAGTAAATTTCGGGCGATCGCTGGTTGGGTAAACAGAAAAAAGGGCAGCATAAAAATTTCTGTATCCCAAAAGATATGACCGCGATAGCCAAATCCAGAAAGAGTTTTAGCCGGAATGCTCACCTTGTCATCATGGCGTGACCCAGCAATCAGTAGCTGGAATAGATTGTAGCGAACAGCAAAAGCAGCTGTGCTATCCCCTTCAATCAGGATGTCACTTTGCTGCCACGTCTCATCCCATGCCTGCTCATTGGCTCTTAGTAGTGTTGCGTAATCTGGCAGGTGCGCGAGTTTTTCTCTAGCTGCTGAAACTGGTGTCTCAGTCTCCCGCGAAGTAAAAATTGTCACGATTTTTTCTACCGTTACGGTCTGTTTTGATTTAGCCAGGTAGTTCATGCTCAAGGTTGGATAACCAGGTGCGGTACTGACTTGTAAAGATGCTTCAGCACCTGAGATTCTCATTGTTGCGCCCATACCGAGTTCAATTCGGGAGTGGCGGGTGCGGCATTGCAACCAGATTCCTTGGTCAGTCTTGCCCTGATCTAGTCCTTCCCAGTGATTAAAACCCTGATTTTCTGGATAGCCGTTAATACTTCCCTGAACTTCGATTACCCCATCAAAATCTACTGGTGTTAAATGGCAGCGTTGCACTAACACATGCTGATCTGCAAAGCTAGCAAAGCGTTCAAAGTGAATATCTATAGTCTTTCCACTGGGAGAGCGCCAACGTAAGTAACGGCTAAGAAGTCCGTAGCGTAAATCAAGCTGGCGATCGTAGCGCAAAATTTTACCTTGATCGAGACGAAAGCGTTCGCGTAGCGTCTCCGTAGGAGATTCGCCATTTACAATCACTACCAAAGGTAGCCAGTCAGGGCAATTTGCCAGTTCAGTATATACTACCGGCACATCGTCGTAGACACCGTGGATAAAAGTAGCTGGCAATGCATGAGGATAACCTTCCTCAAAACTGCCTTTTGTTCCCAGGTATCCATTGCCGATTGTAAAGACAGTTTCTTTGGAGTGCAATTGCTCAGGGTCAAACTGGGTTTCGATTAAAATCCAGTCTGTGTAGATAAAATTGCGAGAATGACCTTTTTTGTCCATAAATGGGGAGTGGGGAGTAGGGAATGGGGAAATTTGGTGGATGAACGGAGTTCAAAGGTGGATAAACGGAGTTCAAAGGTAGATGAACGGAGTTCAAAGGTAGATGAACGGAGTTCAAAGGTGGATAAACGGAGTTCAGAGATGGATGAACGGAGTTCAAAGGTGGATGAACCCAGTTCAAAGGTGGATGAACCCAGTTCAAAGGTGGATGAACCCAGTTCTAACTCTCCCCTGCCCCCCTGCCCCCCACTCCCCACTCCCCACTCCCTCATCCCCCCTTATGTTTCTCCAAAATCTTTTCTGCTCTAGGTTTATAAATCAGATGAAATAATGCTTCCATATAGCGATCTCTGGCTTCGTTATTTTCTGGAGCAACAAAGTTCCAAAAACTAAAAATTTTAGCAAGCTGGAGTAATTTATTACTATGTAAATGCCAATTGTATCTATTATGAATTCGCTGACTCATCCATTCTGAGACTTCTTGCCAATAATCATCTTGAGTATTGCATTGTTCAACAAAGCCTAAAAGTTTCTTTGCTGTACCTTCTAAGTCTGTAGGATTAACATTAAATTCATTCTCTTGGTTTTCGATAATTTCTAAAGAACCGCCAAATTGAGTAGCAAAAGTTGGCAAGCCAGAAATCATTGCTTCCAAAATAGACCTACCGAAGGATTCAAAGCGGGCAAAGTGGACATAAATTCCCTGAGAATCTGCAACTACTCGGTAGGCTTCGCTGATGTTGCTGCTAGGGATACGCACCCCCACCCAGCGAATTTTGCCATTGAGATGATATTGTTCAATAATGTTGTAGAGTTTTTGGATTTCTTCTGCTTCTTCTGGGTTTGTAGCTTCATCTGGATGCAGTTTACTACTTAAAAGGATTAGGTTACAGCGCTCTTGCAACGCCTGACTTTGACCAAAACATTCAGCTAAACCAGTGAGATTTCTGATTGAAGTGATGGGAGCAACGGCAAAAATGGGTCGCTTGTTAAGGTTATCTAGATGACCAAATATTTGGGGATCTTTGCGGGTAAAGAGGAGGTCGTGAATTTGTTTGCCAAGCTTAATATTTCGGTCTTCTTTTTGGCTATAGGGAAAGAAAATTTTTTCATCTACTCCCGGCGGCACTAAGTTGAATTTAGGACTAAACAAATCAATGCCATCAACCACACGATACAGATGCGGCATCGTAAAGTATTTGTAAGATTCGTATTGACCTATGGTGTCAGGTGTGCCGACAATTTCTTGATAGGATGATGTGATGATAAACTCGGCTGCATTCATACTAATCAAATCTGCGGTAAATTGTACCGAGAAGTGATATTTATCTTCTAAATCTTGCCAATATAAATTACTAAATAGATATTTAGGTTTTTCTAAGGAATGGGCAATATTGCACTGGGTAACTTTCATCCGGCGCGATAAAAGAAAAGCCACTAAGTTACCGTCGCTGTAGTTGCCAATAAGAAGATGAGGTTTACCTTGGAATTGAGTTAGCAATTCTTTTTCTGCATCTAGAGCAAATTGTTCTAAATAAGGCCAAATCTCAAATTTAGAAATCCAATTGTTAGTAATTTCCGGATTGAATTCACCAAAAGGAACGCGCAATATCCAAGCATTTTCAGTATCTTGGACTTTTTCTAAGCGCAGGTTGCAAAATGTTCCTTCGCAGTTAGGGATTAGTCGGGTGAGAATAATTACATGGGGTTTCATACCCAGCACATCCAGACCAGCAAGTTTGATTTGTTCACGCAGTTCATTTTCTAAGCTGCGAGCTTGTTCAAGGACGTAGATAACTTGACTAAGTGTTTCATCTATTCCTAAGACATCTTCCTGTCCCACCCAACCGTGGATGGAAATGAGGACGACACGAAAAATGGCGGGGACGCGGGCCACAAATGTTTCTAAGATGCCAGGTTCTGGGGAGTAAATGAGTCGGTCTAAGAGTTCAAGTGTTTCAGAGACTCGCGCCGCAGTGTTACCCCAACCCGGCTCAAAGCCGAGTTCTTGGAGATCGAAGCGGAATTTTTCATAAGGTTCGTTAGGCTTAAGCTCATTCAGTAATTTCAGAGCTAGCTTAATTTGTTTGGCTAAATGAATACCTGAAGGAATGCGATCGCTCAACAACAGCCGAATTCCATCGTGTTGTAACCCCTGCAATGCTTGAAATAACATTTCCACCCAATATTGGGGGTCAGTCAACAATTGATTGCACAGGTAACGGTTGAGAAAGGCTAAACCTTGACCAATATTTCTGGGATCGTCAATTCTGGGGGAACTTTCGTAAAACGGATGGAGGTCAATTTCTAGGATATGAGGTTGGTAGCGGTTGACTAGGCGATCTCTTACATCTAGCAGCGTTTGCGGCGTCATCTGCTCAAAACTATTAAAATCGGCTGTCAGTTTCCAAACTTCCTGACTAGCAATTCTGGGACGAACCACGAACCAGGTACTTTCTTCTTCAAGAATTATTTCGTGGGTATACTGTATCAGTTTACCCACAGAAGAAGAATAGTAAAAATAGGCTGGCTTTTGGGATTGATGACAGTAATCGGCAAAAGCTTGTAAAATTTCGTTTCTCAGGAAGTAACGCTTCCCTGAAGCACTCAACGTATAAATCAACTGATGCAGAGCAGTTTTTTCATCACCGTTGAAGACAGCTTGAACTAGTTCATACATGATGACGAATCCCAGAACTTTAGCTAGGTCACGACCTCATTTTTATCTCCAGTCTTCTGAGGTACATTCCCCGCTTAATGGTATATAAACATAGAAACCACCTGCGTCTAGCTTTGGGATGAAACGCTGCAAGGGCTTCAAATCTATGGAATGAGGGAGTCAGCCTCTTTGAGGAAGTCAAAAATCAAAAGTCAAAAAAGAGGAAAGGGGCATTGAGCAAAACAGTCCTGAGTGCTGAGTTAGGAGTTATTCTCCCCTCGGCCCACTCCCCATTCAGCACTCGGAACTCAGCACTCTGAGGGGCATTAGCAAAGAGGAGGCAGAAATTCTTGAATTTTGAATTTTGAATTTTGAATTTTGAATTGATTTCTCCCCCTGCCTCTTCACTAATAGCTATATCAAGCCTAATGTAATAACTTTTTGCAGTGCTTTTTCAAATGTTACGCCCTGCTTGATGCAGATATACAACAATGCGATCGCGGCTGAACGAATTGAGTTATCACAATGGATCAGAATCGGTTTGGGTAATTCAATAATGGTTTCATATATCTGGAGCGTACTTTGATGATTCAGGTCTTCAGCTTTAGTTGGGAAGTTAACGTAGTACAATCCTAAAACTTCTGTCTTCTCCTGTTCATTAGCCAGCAAGTCTATTTCGTCGGGTAAACGTAGGTTGATTACAGACTTATAACCCTCATCAGCAATTTGTTTTAGCTGCTCTACTGTAATTTGTCCAGCGATCGCTAATTGATCATTAATTTTTCTAACAATATTCATCAGCCGGATTAACCCCATATTGCCGGACATTGCTCCAACTTTAAAGTTAGCAAAGCAATTTGAGGAACTTGTGAGGGATTGGGGAATTGGGCATCGGGCATTGGGATTAAATTCTTCCCAATACAATATTTACTCTTAACAGACGCGATTAATCGCGTCTGTACTCTTAACTCCTAACTGCCTCTAAATATGTGGTGTAAAGTTTGCAATAATTCTCTGGTCGTATAAGGTTTTGATAAAACTGCTTGCACGCTAACATCAGCTGCTTGAGCCAAGAATTCCATTGAGTTCAGTCCGCTACAGACAATAATTTGAACTTGGTTGTTCATTTTTTGTAAGGTGCGAATAGCAGTGATTCCGTCCATCTCCGGCATCACTATATCTATCAATACGGCATTGATTTGATGCTTGTATTGGGCATAGAGTGCGATCGCCTCTATACCATTACTGGCAGCTAGTATCTTGTAGTTGTGCTTTTCTAAGATGATTGTGGCAATCTCCCGAATTTGGGCTTCATCATCTACAACTAAAATCAGTTCTCTCTCTCCTGAAAGCAAATCCATCTCTTCTATGCTGAAGGCTTGAGTTGCTTGCACTGCTGGTAAAAACAGGTCAAATTTGCTGCCTCTACCAACACTAGTAGACACTTTAATAAAACCATCATGGCTTCTAATAATGCCAAGCACTGTTGAAAGTCCGAGTCCCGTACCTGCGTTGACATCTTTTGTGGTGAAAAACGGCTCAAAAATTCTATCTAATATGTCTGGCGGTATCCCAATTCCGTTATCGGCAACGCTAATCACAATATAATGTCCAACTTTAGCATCGAGATTCATTCTGGTATAAGCTTCATCAATAAACTTATTTTCCGCAGAAATTTTGATATTGCCGCCATCTGGTAAAGCATCGCGGGCATTTACTACCAAGTTCATCAGCACTTGATGCAGTTGTGTTGCTTCGCCTGTGACAGCCCAAATGTCTTCTGGGATAACCGTGGAAACTTCAATAGATTTGGGAAATGTCTGTTTAGCAATTTGGACAATTTCTGAAATCAGGTACTCGACTTGAATAATTGTCGGCTTTTCTTTATATCCTCGCGCAAAGGACAAAATTTGCTTCACTAAAGCTGCTCCGCGTTTGGCGTTGGTTTCTACAAGTGCCAGCATTTGTCCAGACTGCTCCTCGTCTTGTAAAAATGTTCCCTGTAGTAATTGAGCCGCGGCCAAAATTGGTGTCAATATATTGTTCAAGTCGTGGGTAATGCCACCTGCAAGAGTACCAAGGCTTTCCAATCGCTGGGTGCGAAAAAACTGCTCTTGGAGTTGTTTCTTTTCGGTGATGTCAGTGTCAACAGTAAGGATAGATTTGGGTTCTCCCTCAGAATCACGCATCAATGTCCAACGGCTTTCCACAACAATTTCCTTACCGGATTTTGTAACTTTATGTAACTCACCTTGCCACGAGCCACTCTCAATTACGCTTTTTAGCGGTACTTGCAGTTGCGGCTGAATTGCTGCTGGGTACAGAATCTCCCGGAGGTTTTTTCCCATAACCTCTGAAGAGAGCCAACCGTACATCCGCTCTGCACCTTTATTCCAGAATAAAATTTGAAACTGGAAATCTCGAACTAATATCGCGTCGGTGGCGATATCAAGTAGAGCGGCTTGTTCAAAGATTTTTTGTTGTGCCAACTTGCGCTCAGTGATATCTTTATTTGTGCCGATCATCCTGATCATCTCACCGATTTCGTTATAGTAGACCTGAGCTTTGCAGTTTAACCAGTGTAGGCTGCCGTCGGGCCAGACAACTCGATAATCTGTAGTTGCCCTTCCTTCCTCAATCATGCGAGGTATACTCGCAGCCACCAATTCGCGGTCTTCTGGATGGATTAAATTAAGATAATCTTCTATGGTTGGACACAAGGTAGCGCTCGGTAGACCATAAAGCGGCCCCATATTGGCAGACCAAACACTAGTATTGGCGATCAGGTCGCGATCCCATATACCCATTTGGCCAGCTTCCAGAGCTAAACTCAATCGCGCTTCACTTTCTTGCAGTGACTCTTCGGCTAGTTTTCTTTCGGTGATATCTTCGGCAATACCGCCATAATACTGAACTTTTCCTTGGTCATTATAGACAGTAAAGCTCCGATCCCAGATCCAGCGCACTGATCCATCAGGTTGTAAAATTCGATATTCTATTGAAGCGGACTCACCACTAAGCTGTTGTTTTGCTGCTTTGCTTGTTCGCTCGCGATCGTCTGGATGAACGGTTTCTATCCAGGACTCAGGATGCTCCAATAAATATTGGCAAGAGCGACCCCAAATTTTTTCATAAGCCGGACTAACATACAAGGTTCGGAATGAATCTGCACTAGCAATCCAAATGACTGCGTGGACATTTTCGGCAATCGTGCGAAATTTCTCATCGCTTTGGCGCAGTGACTCTTCTGCAAGTTGGCGTTCATATAGCGCCGCTTGCTGTTCGGTAATATCTCTGCCTACCCCTTGGATTTCAACAACCTCTCCTTTATCATTACGAATTGCGATCGCATTCCATTGAAACCAGCGAATACCATTAACTGTAAATACACGTCGCTCACGATTAGTCAAGGGATGGGGTGAAGATTCTAAAGCTGCTACATCTTCCATCGCTTCAGGCAAGTCATCTGGATGAATAAACTGGAAAAATGATTGACCACGAAACTCATCTTCTTTCCAACCGAAGGTTTGACAAGCAACGGCATTGGCAAAGGTAATTTGAAAGTGCAAATCAATGCGGATAATTATATCAATTTGGCTTTCCACGAGTTGGCGATAGAGGTTTTCGCTCTGTTGTAATGCAACTTCTGCACGTTGGCGTTCAGTAATTTCTTGTTGCAACAGGAAGTTGGACATTACAAGTTCTGCTGTCCGTTCTGCCACTCGTTGTTCTAACTCTTCGTTTGCTTGGCGCAGTGATTCCTTTGCTTGTTGGCGTTCGCTAATATCGCGGATTAACCAGCACCAGCCAACTTGCCTACCTTCTGAATCGTAGATAGCAGAGGCTTTAATACTGGCCGGGAAGACTTTACCTCCTCGTGGTCTTAGGTAAATCTCCCACTCCTGTTCCTGCTGTCTATTATTTAGTCGAATAGTAAAAGTCTGGCGATCTTGGTAAGCAATAAATAGACCTAATGGTTTGTTCACTAAATATTTTTGGCGGACAGCCAGCAAGATTGCTGCTGCTTGGTTAGCCTCTTGGATAATACCTGCTGTATCAGTTACCAAGTAACCATCTGGAGCGAACTCGAATAAATCTTGGTAACGCTGGCGCTCTAATTCTACTAGCTCACGGGCAATGGACAACTCTTCATTTTGTTCGCGCAGTTCTTCTTCTACAACTTGAAGTTCTTCGAGGGCTAGCTGAAGTTCTTGATTAACTTGCATGATTTCAGCTGATTGTGACTCAACCCATAGTTTTAAATTATTTTGAGTTTGGCAACGGACTTGCTCTATCTCTGTATGCTGATTAACCTGCCTAGATTCATCTTCGGGTTTTTGTAGATATTGCTGCAAGCCTTCAACGACCCCAACCATTTTTAGCAGGTCAAAGGCTTGTAGTAAGCTAGTCTGGGTGATAATTCCTTGCAATTGTCCGCGATCATCCAAAACGGGCAAATAATGAGTCTGATGCTGACGCAATAACGATAAAGCAACGAAAATATCTTGAGAATCTGATTGTCTAAGGGTAACTACTGGCTGCGTCATTACTTGTGCGATCGTTACCGTGGATAAGTCCACTCCAGAAGCTATAAGTCTAACTACATCTTTTTCAGTAAAAATACCTAATAAGTTTACTTCCTCCACAACCAAGACACAACCTGTTAATGGTTGATTGACGGGGTTTGAATCTAATGAAAAATTTAAGCTTTGAGGTGCATAATTACTACAGCTTTCCTGATTCATCAAGAAGATAGCTTCGACTACAAAACTATCAGGCTTAATCGTTAAGGGAGAACGATTAATAACATGATTTAAACTAGGTATGTTAATCAGCTGATCGTTGAATCGCATGGTTAAGTTGCCAGTTTTTATAATCTTTCTGATATCAAATATTAAAACCCTTGCTCTTAAAGGATTCTTATACTCTAGATGCGCTTGCTCTGGTAGATCACCTCTCTCAAGAGATTACTTTAACTAACGATCTTATAGTTTTGTTATTGGTAAATCTTTGAAATTAATTAATGAGTGTAAATATTAAACCCTTGCTTCCTAACGTCGCTAAAAAAATTGTGCTTTCGGCTGTTTTGTTGAAGGAGGCAGTTCTTGCTAAAAAAGCAAATCATCAAAGTGCTATAGCTAAATAGCAATCCGATTTTATTTTTAAATTTATTTACGTGGTGGGCGTTCGCGTTGGCGTTCGCAGAGCGTATCGCAGATAAGCCTCTCTGCAAAGAGAAGCACAGCGCAAGCGTTATAGACAGGTAATAGGCTTGCCGTGAGCATAACCGAACGGGAGTAGGGAGTAAGGAATCAGCCCTTTCGAGTTGAGGGCGAGTTTTTTCAAAAATCAAACATGAGTCCTATAGCTTTGATGTTATTACTTAAGAAATATGTATAAAACATACGAGATTATTAAATGTTTCAACTTTCCTCACAAGTTCCTCATATTTAAAGATTATAGTCAAAATATAAACACATGGTTTTAAATACCTACGGGCTTGTCAAGTAGCTACCCCGATTTGCAATAACACTTTTATTAACAGGATTTAAGAAAATATGAATTACTGCCCTTGCTGCTCAAGTCTACTTTTAGAACATGTACGCGGTGCAGAAAGTTACTGGTTTTGTCGCCACTGCTGGCAAGAAATGCCTGTTTATAATCTGAACCAATCCAGTTCATTCACCGAGGCTGTCACCGGGAAAATACTTAGAAAGCCTCAACAAGAAAAACGTAGAAATACTACTGTTTACGCTAGCCAATGGCAATCTATCACAGAATGGATAGGGGTAGAAGAATTGTCTGCCTAATTCTAAGTAACTGAAATTTGTTTAGTATAATTTTTTCTTGATTCCACCAATCAATCGTTATAAGATGGAAGGCTGTGGCTCTCTCATGAGGTATTACCTGACACAACAATTTATCGAGGGGTTGGGGGAATCAAAAGCCAGTGGGGCAACTTTAGAAGACTTGTGTATGCCATCGTAGCTTCCTTAAAAGAGGGCTTACAAGTTAGGAAACCGCAAGGGCGCAGTTGCTCTCCAGCCTACACAGTTTAAGGTTTTTGGCGCTAAAACAAGCGTATTAATTTATATAAATAACCTCTAATAATCTCTTGTTTATAACCCCTAACTTAATTCGAGGGTTTTTAATGAAAAATGAATTTCCAATTTTAATTTTGTTGAGATGCTGCTAATAAGGTTCAGCTTCTAAATGCAGTCTCAATCGTCTTCCCAAGATTCGTGGTTCAGGAGATCGATAATTCTATCTCTGAGTAAAAATTCGTTTTTTTCTAACTCAAGTTCAAAATTAACCCAGTCACAAGGAGGAATATATTTACACAGGGTATAAATTGATTGCTGACGGTTAACAAGCCTCTTCTTAACAAGTTGTAGTGCTTCTTGCTTGATCAGCTCGATGTCATATTTTACCGTAGTATTCATAGCCCGTTCCTGTGTTTTCAATCAAGGAATTAAAAATAACAACAATATAAAATTACTATTTGATTTTTGAAAAAATTAGGTACTGTAGGGTGCGTTAAAATGGAATCCGTAACGCACCATTCGTAAGGATTTGATACCGTATTCTCGCAGCTACATATTCTACCTATCTTTTTAAAAATCAAATAGTAGTCGTATAGTTGCTTTGACTCTACCTTAAACTTATCAAATAAAATCGGCGAGAGTTGTGAAGAATCAAGACATTAACCTTTGCTTTAAGTAAGATATATTTTTAAGATCCTCTTTGAGTTATTAAGTATACCCTCTCTCTAGAGAGATTCTTGCAGAATAATAAGACTGGCATCACAAGCTGAAACACCAGATAGGGTGTAGATGCTCTCTAGGCGACTCGCTAAAAGGTAGGCTAGGGTAAAGAACATTCTCTAAAAAAGTTATACTATGTATTTGAATCTTGATAAAGTTCGGCAATATTTTCCCGCCCTAGCTGGTGAATGGACTTTTTTTGATAATGCTGGCGGGTCACAAACCCTGAAAAAAGTAGTAGATAGAATTAGCGAATTCCTTCTGAGTTCTGATGTTCAGTTGGGAGCTTCTTATGCAGTTTCTCAACTTGCAGTAGAACGATTGGCTTTAGCAACTAGGGGAATGGCTACTTTCATTAACGCCAATTCTTATAAAGAAGTGGTTATGGGCCCATCTACTACAATGATGTTGAAAGTCCTTTCTATTTGTCTTGGTCAAACCTTTACACCTGGTGATGAAATTATTGTTACTAATTGTGACCATGAGGCCAATATTGGTGCTTGGGTGGCTCTGGAAAAACAAGGAGTGAAGGTTAAAGTGTGGCAAATTCGCCCAGATACCTTAGAACTTCATTTAGCAGATTTAGAACCATTGATGAGTCAGCGTACAAAATTAGTAGCTTTGACTCATGCTTCTAATGTTCTGGGAACCATCAATCCTATCAAAGAAATTGCTGCATTTGTTCACGATCGCAACGCGATGATTTGTGTGGATGGTGTAGCTTATGCACCCCACAGGTTAGTTGATGTCCAAGATTTGGATGTTGATTTCTATACTTTGAGTTTTTATAAAGTTTATGGGCCACATCATGCTTTACTTTATGGCAAAGAAGAACATTTATTAAGATTACCTGGTCTTAATCATTATTTTATTGAGCAGACAGACATACCTTATAAATTTCAGTTGGGGAATGTCAATTTTGAATTAAGTTATGGAATGTTGGGTTTATGTGATTATCTAAGTGAATTAGCACAACTTCACTACGGTGAGCAAACTGCATCTGATTTGAGAAATCAAATGGTGCAGGCGTTTGATTTAATTAGTATACATGAAGAAAAAATTAGCGATCGCCTCTTAAATTACCTCAACAGCAAGTCTAATGTGCGAGTGATTGGTCAATCAAAGGCTGACCGTAAATTTCGTGTGCCAACTATATCTTTTGTAGTAGATGAAATGAATAGCTCAAGCATTCCGGTAAAAATTGATCAACATTATATTGGGATTCGCTACGGAGACTTTTATGCTAAACGGCTGATTGATTACCTGGGTTTAGCGTCGCAAGGTGGAATAGTCCGAGTGAGTATGGTGCATTACAACACCCTTGAGGAAGTTAACAGTTTAATTGAGGCTTTTGAGCAGGTATTTTAATTATTACTAAGCTGCAAAACTTGCACCTCTTCTTGTGGGTAAATTAACGTTTTACCCACCGGGAGAACAGCTAAAGCATTGGTTTGAGCTAAATTAATTAAATTGCCGGAACTTTGACTACCATCAGCTTGATGAAATTCGTAAACTCCATCAATTAAATGCAATTTACCCCAAAGGTAAGTTTCGCGCTTGCCATTTGATCGCAACTCATGATGCGATCGCACTTTCAAAAACACTGGTTCCCAACCTTCAGTAATTCCCGAAAGTTTCTTGATTGCTGGTAGCACAAACCGCCAAAATGTCACCAACACAGCAGCAGGGTTTCCTGGTAAACCAAAGTAGAGTGGGGAGTGGGTAGAGACGCGATTAATCGCGTCTCTACTAGGGAATGTGGCGACGGTGAGGGGTTTACCTGGCCTCATTTCCACAGAGCGAATGTGAATTTTTGCTTTTAGTGACTCTAGAATTTTATCAACATAGTCATAATCTCCTACTGAGACACCACCAGAAGAGAGAACTATATCAGCGATCGCAACGGCGTGGGCAATAACTTTCTTCAAAGCAATTGGATCATCTTTGACTATACCTAAAAGTATTGGTTCTGCGCCACTTTGTCTAACCAAAGCTGCTAGCGCGTACTGATTAGAATCCACAATTTGCCCTGGTTGCAAGGGTTGCTCAACTGTCATCAACTCATCACCAGTCGAAAAAATTGCCACACGCGGACGGCGGTAAACACTTAATTGCGAACATTGTGCTGCCGCTAATACGGCAATTTCTGGAGCATTTAACTTAATTCCTGCTGGTAGTAATTGTGTTCCAGATTGATAAAAAGATGCTTTGTGTCTGACAAATTCTTGCGGTTTTGGCGCATCCAGAATAAATACACGGTTTTCCTCGCGGCGTGTCTTTTCTTGCATGACTACAGTATCTGCACCTACTGGGATCACCGCACCTGTAAAAATCCGTGCGGCTTGTCCTGGTTGAATTGTAAACTTGGGCTGATACCCAGCCGGAATATCTTCAATAATTTCTAAAACGGCTGGGTTTTCGCTGCTGTACTGTACATCTTCGTAGCGAACTGCGTAGCCATCCATTGCCGAATTATCCCAATGGGGAAAATCTAGCGGACTGGTGACAGGTAATGCCAAAATCCGACTATCTGCTACTAATAAATCAACGACTTCTGTATCCCGTTGATGATCTAACGGTTGTACTAAATTTAAAATAATTGCTTGTGCATCGCTGACTGATACCATAGCGATCGCCTCCGACTTTTTACCTTTATCCTAAATCGCCGTAATAGCACTTCCTCAAGGAAAGTAGGAGGAAATTTAGTAATCTTAGAGATTGTAGTATTCCCTAAAACTTAGTATAATTCTTTTTCGGTAAATAGGTAAAACAGAAAAAAGACACTGGCTCTTGAGTTCATTAATCCTAAACATCTAAAATACTGTACAGACTGTTGCTAATGTACTTTATGAATCTGCAATCTGCTATATTTCTACTATTTAACCCGAATCCTTGTATCAAAGTTTAGACTTGTAGATTAAATATTCTATTGAAAATGTATTAAAAAAATATTAAATATCAAACTATTTTATACATTTATGCAATCGACAAACCAAAGAAATCAGTTTCTTGATTACACTAAAGGAATATTAATGTTCCTGGTAGTGTATGGTCACACAATTCAATATGTAGCATACAACGGTAAGGAATTTTTTCAAGACCAAATTTTCAAAGCTATATACATGTTTCATATGCCATTATTTATGGCTATTAGTGGCTTTTTATCTTTTTATTCAATTCAAAAAACTACATTTTTTGACATTACAAAAAAACGCTTCTTTAATCTTATTGTACCGATAGTTTCCTGGTCAATTATCTACACTACTGCATTTTATTTAGCTAAAAAAGAATATTCAGCAAATAATTTCTTTCAACATTTACTTAATAATATAATTAGCAATTTGTGGTTTTTGTGGGCCTTATTTGGCGCTATTGTCACAATAGCCTTAATTAAACGCTTTAAGCATGATGGATTATACGGAATAGTTTTAAGCTTCTGTGTAGTTATTATGATCCCAGACAAAGGGAATATACCTCTCTTTAAATATACTTTTCCATTCTTTTGTATTGGATATTTACTTGCACAGCAAAAAGAATATTTACAATTAGAGGCAGTAAAAAGGAGTAAGTTATTGTTAGCTGCTGCTCTCTTTTTTACAATTTTGTGCTACCTACTTTGGAGTACAGAAACTTATATATACGTTTCTGGAATGACTAATTTTCGGTCAAGTATACTTCGCTATTTTAGTGGATTTGTGGCATCTATTGTGATAATGCGACTCATTTGGGAACTTTATAATTTTAGTTCTACATCTTTCCGTTGGTTTATATGTGAAATCGGGAAAGGAAGTCTTTATATATATATCCTCCAAACATATTTTTTTACCTTTGCCTCTAAATTTAAATATCCATTCCACCATAACTTTTTATTTTTACTTTTTATTTATCCTATGTCAGCCCTTTTATTGAGCTTTTGCTTACTCCAAGTTGGTAAGATTTCTGAGCGCAATGTTTTAGTCTCTAAATTTCTATTTGGTCGAATTTCAAGCGGTAATCACTCTATCAATCAACCTAAGAGTAATTCTTACAACACTGTAAAGTAATACTGAGTTTACTCTTGGGTAGCTTCGTCCAGATTTTTATAAACGGTCAATCCCAAACTACACACTGCTAATAAACCTATAATTATGCTTCCTTCTGGGACTTTGGATACCTGAACTGAATTGTTACTTAAATCTAGTATTTGCTTTGTACCTACTGCATTTCTATTGTTAAAACCAAATTCTTTAGCTAAAACTTCATTGCTAAAACCTTCGTCTATGAGTGCGAGATTATTATTAAGCCATGTGTCGCCAGGAAGCTCATCATCCTTGCCAATATCAAAGGGGCCAAAAATTTGCTCTTTAGTGCTATCAAAGTTGAATCTTAAAAAGCCGTATTTAGATACACCACTAAGCACTGGAGTAAAACTATTTATGAGAGTATTCAATGGATCAAAGAAGGAAATTGAGAGGGATTGCAAGTTTTTCGTAGCTCCCGAACCTGATTCAGAAATGACGCTTGGAGCAGTTGTTGTATCGTAGTTAAATGAACCTTTAGCCGAATAACCAGTGTCTCCTTTCCAGTTAAAGTTAAACTCAGCAGCATGAGCTATGTCATTAGTGATTATAGCGATCGCTAATCCTAAAGCAGTAGTCGTCACTATATTAGTAAATAGACGTGTCATAAATGCAATTTCAAAGTTTATTAAAATTCAGTTTCTATAACAATACAATATTAGGACTCATATAGAGATAACGGAAATCGAACCACAGAGGTACAGAGAACACGGAGTAATAAGAGTTTGAGAGGTGTTTTGCGTAAGTCCTGAATATTTCTCAAAAACAGATTAAAAATTGATAACTGTTCACTGATTTAACAAAATGTAGGGGTTTAAGTCCCCGGCTTCTATCAAGCCGCAAGTGTTGTGGCTCTTGTCTTTATCCCCGTTACAACACGTAAGCGAGGAACGAGCGTCATTGCGAATTGGTTTAACGCCACCCTAAAAAGCGCAATCCAGGGACAATTAGGTAGTAACTCACTCCTAACCAGAAGCTAATAAGGACACCCACAGAACCAAAAAAAATCAGAGGTAACTGTAACTCTGACCAGCCTGGTTGATTAGAGAATTGGAAAATCGGAGGCGCTAACCTCAAAAGAATCAAAACTGCATAGGCGATCGCACTACCAAAGGCAGCGAACACAGCGTAAACTATGTGATGGCTGCGAAGTCCTAAACTTAGGGTAAGTAGGCAAACTCCTACTAAAATTACTGCAATTAAGCCCTCACCGCTATCTTTAGGTGTCATTAATTGCAAAATCAACCAACCGAAGCCATAGCTAATCATGCCCATCAGCGACGCTACTAAAAAGCGCCGATGCTGACCAAAACACCCGGATACTGTCAATCCCCAAGCGGTTCCCCAGCCTGCGGCGACAAATACCAAAATATCTGCCCCCAAGACGGGTTGAGTATTTGGCACTAATTGGTTTTGCTGACTCCAAATAAATTCCACAACCTGACGACCCAAGCTGGTGTGATATGCCAAAATAAAACCAGCGATCGCACCAAAACAAGCGCCAACATAAGCTAGGAGCATTGCCCAAATCGTCGCCAAACAAGCTAGGAAAATTTTGATAATTGTCTGAGCGATAAAAATAACGCTTTTAGTTACAGCTTGGCTAAAGTTAGCTAAAACTTGTTCAATAGCTTGTATTAGCTGTGTAAATCTTTGGGAGACTTGCGTTGAGACAAGTTTCCCCTTGTCTCGTAGTTGAGCAAATAATCCTAGCGGCGGTAATGGTTGAGAAATCTTCGCCAAACGTTTTTGAATTATAGTTGCATTTGCTGGACGCGATCGCACATCTTCTTGCACCATCTCATCCAGCAAATCTGCCAATTGGGGGTTGACATTTACCGTACTTCGCCAGCGCAATTTACCCGTTTGTTGATCTTCCAATTCTAGCGGGTACTTACCTGTTAATAGTTCAATCATCGTTCGACCAAGGGCATAAAAATCGGCACTTGGCCCAACAATCCCGCCAGTCACTTGTTCTGGTGGACTGTACCCAGAAGAAAATAATCGGGTGGAACTGGACTGAGAACGCAGCTTAGAGGGGCTAAATTGTTTTGCCCCGCCAAAATCAATTAATACTAAGCGATCGCCCCCTGTTTGCCCTTGAGACGGGGTTAAAGATGGCGAAGAAGTACCCAGCATTAAATTAGAAGGTTTGATATCCCGGTGAAGAATCTGACGTTTGTGTAATTCTTGTAAAATCTCTACAGCTTGGGCAAACCAGTTTAAAACCAAATCTTCTGGACACCCTTGGGGAAACTTTTTTAATATCTCTTCTAAAGTCCGCCCATTAATTTTTTCCATTACCAGACAAGGTAGTTGGTGCGGTTTGGGGTTAAACAGTTGTACCTGAAAATACCCTTGGGCATCGACTCTGGGGACACCTGGATGATGCAAACTAGATAAAACTGCCGCTTCTTGGGTAAATAACTCCAGTGCCTTTGGTGAATCTTCTACCAACACCTTCAGCACTTTCTCTGTTTGAGTTTTTTCATCCCAAACCGTGTAAATTTGAGCAAATCCTCCCGACCCCAAAGGCTGAAGTGGAACATAGCGGTCTAACAGTTCTAGCGGTGCGCCACAACTGTTGCAAAATTTGTTTCCCCAAGGCTGAGGATAAGGACGTTGACAATCAGGATTTATACAGTGAACCGCCCTCTGAGTGATGTGGGACACAACCGCTACAATACAAAGGCTGACTTGATTTTAGCGTTTCTTTAGGTTTCCTGATTTTAAAATAGCTAAAAGGAAAACCCTCATAAAATCTATGAGGGTTTTCCTTTATATATGTGTCAGCCCTAAATACGGTTTGGATAAGCAGGGGAGGCAGGGGAGGAAAGAAAGTTATTGTTCAGTAATTTTTGTCTCAAGAACAGCTTCTTTATCTTCCTGCTCCCCCTGCTTCTCTTCTACCCCTGCCCCCCTGCCTGCCTCAACCAAGAAATTCCTTAACCGAACGTATGTATGTCAGCCCTTAGTTACGAAAGCTTCTCTTACTTTGTCTGTGCTTGGCAACTTCTTTGCGCTTGCGTTTTTCTAAGGGCGTTTCAAAATGGCGATGCTTTCTCATGTCTGGAAAAATTCCAGCCTTAGAAACTTCTCGCTTAAATCGCCGTAAGGCTGATTCAATGTGTTCATTGTCACCTACAATTACTTGGGTCATTATCTCTCCTAACTAAGTTGACTTCATCAATGGCTATGGAAGCACTAAGATTACAAAAAAAAGACAGACACCTTGTCTGACCTTAAGACTCTAGGTAAATTTTTTTTGTTTCCAACCTTAGTAGCGGTTGCGTCCACCGCCGCCACCACCGCCGTATCCTCCTCTACCACCACCAAAGGAACCTCTGTCACCCCTATCTTCTTTGGGTTTAGCCTTGTTCACTTTCAGGTCACGACCCATCCACTCAGCACCATCAAGAGCTTCAATAGCAGCTGCTTCTTCAGCTTCGGTTCCCATTTCCACAAAAGCAAAGCCGCGTGGACGACCTGTTTCACGGTCAGTAGGCACTTGAACCCGTTTTACAGTACCATATTCTGCAAAAATACCACTTAAATCTTCTTGTGTAACATCATAAGAGAGGTTACCTACATAAATTGACATCGATTCTCTCCAAAATCATCACTGTGTAGAGATTTTAATTTCTCTGATTAGTCTGTAAATACTAAAAGGAAAAAGCCTTTCAATACTAAAACCAAAGACATCACCAAATTAACTCTCCTAATCTAGGATGACATACGAGCCAACTCTCTGCATCCAGTAGATCGTTAACAGATAATTAACTAGTGATGCGATCGCACCAAGGCGATCGCCTGCCCCCACCTACCATAAGTACAGCCCACCGCAGAAAAGGGTTGGAAATGGAAGAAGAAAAATCCTGTAGGGTGATCAAGGAAATCAGACATGCAGGGGCGCATCTTTAATATCCGAATTGAACGTTTGACTGTATTAACCAAAAGTATTACTCCCAAATTTTAATATGAAAGGCAAAGTCAGGCAACAAATAAAGGGTATAGCAATCCTAATTTGAGTTATAAAAATTATCTAACTGCTTTCTGGTGCGTCGCTTTTAGGGCACGGGAGCAGGGAGCAGGGGGAGAAAAAGTGGTTTTGATTCCAAAAATTGGATAATTTATTTTTTGGCGTTCCTTCAATACATGTTCGCTATGTCAAGTTGCTTATCATCACCTTTCCAAGCTGTTTCCAATTCAGCTTTGACAAGTTGAGCGGCCTTATCTTTGCCCAGTGCCTGTAAACTTGCCTGCAAGCCAAATAGAGAACGCCCATTATGGGGATACTTTTCTAGATCAGCACGAAAGACTTTTTCAGCCTGTGCATAGTCACTTTTAGCCAAAAGCACACTGCCTAAAGATTCCTGTGTCGGCAAGTACCAGTCTGGTGGTTCCACGTAATCAAGGGTATCTTCTACTGCCACTGCTTTTTCTAATAATTTGATAGCAGATTCATAATCATGCTTTTCTCTAGCAATTTTGGCGTCTAGAACTTTTGAGGCAATGTCTAAAATGCGACTAGCGGGACTGAAGCCAATGGTTGCTTCGGTGGAAATTCTCTGTTTGGCAGCCAGTAATGCCCGACTTTCACTTGTTGCATCTTCAAGTTTGCCTGTGGCTGCGCTTGCCATACCGCGAGCAAAATGCCAAAGTGCTGTGGTAGTAGGCAATTTAGCATCGGGGGCAGGAGTTTTTAAGATGGCATCCCAATCACTAAAGCGTGCCTGAATTAGCATCTTGCTGCCCAGAAATCCCTCAAGCATTGGTGCATAGGGGTCAATTGCAGTAGCATTGGCGACTAACGTCTCTGCGGCTTGGAGAGCATCTTTATATCTTCCTGCCATGCTACTAGCCACCATGAGAAAATGTATGTTGTGGTTGTAGTACATCATGGCGTAAGTGCCTTGGACTTGATACTTTTTGATGTAAATATCATCTTGAGCGATCGCCTGCTGGTTTGCCTGCATTGCCCCTTCATAATCTCCTACACGAAAATAAATATGACTTGGCATGTGTACCAAGTGTCCCGCCGTTGGTGCTAGGGTTGCTAGTATTTTGGCACTCACAAGGGCCCGTTCTGGAGTAGGTGAGGCTTCCACTGCATGAATATAGTAATGATTAGCTCCGGTATGATTCGGATTACGTTTGAGAACTGATTCTAAAATAGTCACAATTTCTTCTGTATCTGGCTGTGGCTTGCCATCTTTAGTCCAGTGCTGCCAAGGATGCAGATCCATCAAGCTTTCAGCATAAAGTGTCGCCGCATCCAAATCATCTGGATAACGCTTGACTAGGGTTGCCATTGCTTTTGCGTAGTAAAGCGCTAGTTGAAACAAATCTGCATCAGGATCTTGGGAGTAACGTTTTGCTAAGGCGGTAATGTAGTCTCGTTCTTGGGCAGATGCTTGGGTGGAAAGTGCTAAAGCTTGCTGTACCGCTTGGTAAGCAGCTAATTCTCGGTTGGGGTCGATTGCTAAGTTAATATTAGGGCCTAGAGCTAGAGCAATACCCCAATATGCGATCGCCAAATGTGGATCGAGTTTGGCAGCGTATTGAAAAGAACGCACCGCTTCATCATGATTGAAAGCGTAAATCAAATTTAATCCCTGATCGAAAAACTCTTGCGCTTGGGGATTAGAAGTGGAAACTGGATGGTGGATTGTCCCAACCCCAGATATTAAAGTATAGGGCTGATGAAGCGGCTTGTCGTCTGCGATCGCCACACTAGGAGCTACTAAAGAGACTATAAGCACCCAAATTATAAATAAGTAATTCATTATTCTTTTTATTCAAACTCTTTTTTTATTAATATTTAACCAAGCCAAAATATATTAAAGTTCATCCGTAAGTTCAAACATTTAACTAACCTCATTTAGTGATTAAAGACGAAAGTATTTTAAAGCATCTCATTTACCCGGAATTGAATATACGGACTCACTAATATTGCACTATCTACCACCAACCTGAAAGCCTCCACACCCTGTTGATATATTTATTATATCCAGTTGTAATAAGCCCAGTTGCGTTTTCTCTGCATTAATATCTACCTGAAGTTATAAATTATCTTATCTTAAGATATAACAATATAATGATAGCTTTCTCTCTTTTGGATATTAGTTGAATTCTCAAGATGAATTTAACCTTTAAATAGTTATGTACAACGGATACGAATATTCTTCATAAAAACATCGTCAGATAGAAGAATTAAAACTTGTCTAAAAGTAATCTATAAACATTGCAGCGCTTTTCAAGCGAGCAATAAACAACTAGTCAACAATTGACATACTTAGGAAGAAAGAATATGAGTATCGAAGATAGAGCAAAAGCTTTTGCTAAAAATGTCGAAGGTAAAGTCCAAGAGGTGGTTGGTGAAGTAACCGGCGATCCTAAAGATAAGGCTGAAGGCAAAGCTAAACAAGCTGAAGCTCAAGTCCGCCATAGTGCTGAGAATATCAAAGATGAAGTTAAAAAGACTTTAGACTAAACTTTATTTAGGAAGAAGGTGTAAGTAAAATAATTATTTACTAAGCCTTCTTTCTTTTTCCAATCTATGTTTTGCCTTGGGTTTCAGGCTTTTGCCAATACCGTCCTGATATTGTTCCAAAAATTGCTTGGTAAAAATATTTATTTTTGTCTGCTTCCTCCCATATCTTAGTTTTCTATTTTAGTGTTTACGGATTTTGTCTGTGAACACTATTTTTGCTTGCAAAAAACCTATTTGTTATCTAAGGGCACATAAATGTGCATTGCATTAATTAACTTCAAAAAAGAATATTAAAACACAGATGGCGCTAAATTTAGTTTAACAAGGGAGAAATTTAGCCCAGATTGCGTTTTCTGAGAAATTCCTACTTTTAGTTTTCGTCTGCTACAGGTAAACGGATAGTGAATGTACTACCCTTGCCTGGTTCAGATGTCACATCGATTGTGCCTTGATGTGCTTCAATAATGCAGCGAGATAAATACAGTCCTAAACCGCTACCAGAACGTTGGTGTTTTCCTTGGCGAAACCGCTCGAATAATATTGCTTGGTCTTGTTTAGAAATTCCCGGGCCCGTATCTTGGATATCAATAGTCACAGCTACTGGAGTAGGATAGCAGCGAATATCTACAAAACCTTTGTCTGTAAATTTAATGGCATTGCCAATAATATTTGTTAAAACTCGCCGCAGTTCAACGCGATCGCCCATGACGGTGCTTGCGGTTTTATCTAGATCAATATTTACAGTTAATCCTTTTTCTTCAGCTAAAGGAGTTAATTCTTGCGAAACTTCACCAACTAATTCCTGAATATTGTAGGGAGAAATTTTTAAGGTTTTACAACCCGCTTCATGACGATAAACTTCTAGTAAGGTATTTACCATTTCCAGCAAGTCTTGATTACTGCCAATCATGGTATTAATTATTTCTTGCAATTGTGGCGAAACATTACAAAACCTGCCTTCCAGCAACAATTTTAATACGCGGTTAGAGGCTACTAGTGGGATGCGTAAGTCGTGAGTAAAACGGGAGACAAAATCTGCCCGCAGGTTAGCCATCTGATCTCGTTCGTCGATACTATGCTTAAGGCGCAGGAGCGATCGCACTCGTGCATGTAATTCATCAGGATCGAATGGTTTACGAATAAAGTCATCTGCACCAGCATCAAGTCCTTCCACAACACTAGATGCATAGTGAGCCGTGAGCAGCAAAATGGGGATAAATGGCAACGCCGGATTCTGCCGGATGCGTCGAGTAAATTCATAGCCATCTATCTCTGGCATCATCACATCTAAGAGAATTAAGTCTGGCGGCGACTCCTCAACCATAGCCAGAGCAATTTTGCTATCTTCGACTAAGCTAATTTCATAGCCCTCATCTTCTAGGACAGCTTCTAAGACCAGTAAATTGTCAAAAATATCATCGACAACGAGAATTTTATCTTTTTTGACAGTTTTAGTTAAAGACATGGCTAAATAAAAAAGAAGTGCTTGGCTATCCCTCGCAAATCTAGTAATAGCTTACTTCACCAGCACTAAGATTATTAAGGATTCATCTTTTCGTTTAAAGTTTCCTAAATTAAAATCTAACCTTTTTAAGTGATTACACTGAGGGTTTATTTAATAAATGTATTAGCATACTATTGTCTAAACAAATATCTAGCCGTCTGATTATCCAAGCAATATCTGTGTCTGAATTTTAAAGTAAGGTAGGTTAGCCTCTTTTATTTGAAGCATCGTAGCCACTCCAAGGACAATTATTTAATAGTTATCCACTCTTACTTGCTGCCAGATTTTCAATGAGAAATTGTTACCATGAAATATCTATCCTGAGATTAATGTATAAAAATGTTTTTTAATTAATTTAGTATTGTCATACCGAAACTCTTGCTTTAGAAAAACTTACGAGATAAGGTTATTTATGTCTAATGGTAGATGAAGTTAAGGGAACAATACCAACTACATTGCTTTTTGTATAAGATCCCAGATAGAAGAACGAGATTATTTTAATCTGTACTTGAGATAGATAACAGTAAAGTTAAGTAACTATGAGTGAAATCAATATCCTCGTGATTGAAGATCACAACCTGACGAGAATTGGCTTACGGGCTGCCTTACAAACCCAGTCAGAGTTTAACATTGTTGGTGAAGCAGCCAATGCAGCCGAAGGCATCAAGCTTCTGAAAAGTCTTAAGCCGGATGTTGCTACTATTGACATCGGTTTGCCTGACATGGATGGTATTGAGCTAACACGCACATTTAGGCAATATCAAGCAGAGAATGAAGATTATACTACAAAACTGCTAATCTTAACCATGCAGAACAGCGAACAGGCAGTTTTAGCAGCATTTGCAGCAGGTGCAGATTCTTATTGCATGAAGGATATCGAAACTGAAAGACTAGTTGAGGCTGTGCGAACGACCCATGCAGGTAGCTCATGGATTGATCCAGCGATCGCAGACCTTGTACTACAACAAATACGTCAAGATTTCCCAGATGGTAGCAGAGGTGCATCTGGAAAAAGAGTCTTGATTGAAGGTATTGACCCAGATGTTGAGAAAAGTATAGTCACCTATCCTTTAACTCATAGGGAGATGGATGTTTTAGAGTTAATTGTCGCCGGGTGTGACAATGCAGAAATTGCTAAAAGGCTCTATTTGACAGTCGGTACTGTAAAAACTCATGTTCGAGGTATTCTCAATAAACTCTGTGTTGCTGACCGGACACAGGCTGCCGTCCGTGCTTTGCGGGCTGGATTAGTACCGTAAATACACGTATTAATACTTATTTTTCGGTCAAAAAGATCACCTGTACAAAGATTTATGAAGAAATTGTTACACAGTTTAGTAAAATGACATAATTGACGAACAAATAAGTATTTTTCCTCATATACATGATAGCGGATCAATTTCCTTGGCTTACCGCGATTGTTTTGCTGCCACTAGTTGCTTCCCTGCTTATTCCTGTGCTGCCTGATAAAGATGGCAAGCGCGTGCGGTGGTACGCGTTGGGTGTAGGTATCGCAGATTTCGCTTTGATGTGCTACGCCTTTTGGAAGCATTACGATGCTAGCAATGCTAGTTTTCAGATGGTGGAAAGTTATGGGTGGATGCCTCAGTTGGGTCTTAACTGGGCAGTATCGGTTGATGGACTTTCAGCGCCACTTGTGCTGCTAGCAGGATTTGTCACCACACTCTCGATTTTTTCAGCCTGGCAAGTTGATCACCGCCCCCGTCTCTTCTATTTTTTAATGCTGGTGCTGTATTCGGCACAGGTAGGGGTGTTTGTTGCCAAAGACTTGCTGCTATTTTTCATTATGTGGGAAGTAGAGCTGATTCCCGTTTACCTACTAGTCTGCATTTGGGGTGGGCAAAGGCGACGCTATGCGGCTACCAAGTTTTTGTTGTATACCGCAGCAGCTTCTATATTTATTTTAGTGGCAGCCTTGGCAATGGGGCTATACGGCGGCGGTGATATGACATTTGATATAACCGCCCTGGCTAATAAGGAATATCCTCTTGGATTACAACTGCTACTTTATGCAGGGTTATTGGTTGCATTTGGTGTAAAACTTGCTGTTTTCCCAATGCATACCTGGTTGCCTGATGCTCACGGCGAAGCATCATCTCCTGTATCGATGATATTAGCTGGTGTGTTGCTGAAGATGGGCGGATACGGACTGATTCGCCTGAATCTTGAGTTGCTTCCCGATGCACACATTTACTTTGCGCCGGTTCTAGCCATTTTTGGTGTTGTCAACATTATCTATGGTGCATTGAACTCCTTTGCTCAGACGAATATGAAGCGGCGTTTGGCTTATTCGTCGATTTCCCACATGGGGTTTGTGCTGCTTGGGATTGCCTCCTTCACTGATTTGGGAATCAACGGCGCGATGTTGCAGATGATTTCGCATGGTTTGATTGCATCGGTGCTGTTCTTTTTAGCAGGTGTTACTTACGATCGCACCCACACAATGGTAATGAAAGATATGGGTGGTATTGGTCAAGCTATGCCCAAAGTCTTTGCCCTATTTACAATCGGAGCAATGGCATCTCTAGCACTTCCTGGTATGAGTGGCTTTGCTGGCGAACTCTCGGTATTTGTTGGGATGACAAGCAGTGATGTTTACAGTTCAACTTTCTGCACCGTCACAGTTTTTCTCGCCGCAGTTGGAGTCATCCTCACACCTATCTATTTACTTTCCATGCTGCGAGAGGTATTTTATGGTAAAGATGCAGCACTGCTATGCGACATTAATAATGCCAGCTTAGAAAACCAAGAAGATGAGGGAACAGTTTGTTTTGGTACAGACTGCGTAGTACCAGAAGAAGCAGTCTACGACGATGCTAGGCCGCGTGAGGTTTTTATCGCTGCCTGTTTTCTGTTGATGATTATTGGTATTGGTTTCTATCCCAAAATGGCGATGCAGATGTACGATGTGAAGACTGTTGCAATCAATGCTAATCTTCGCCAGTCTTATGCCATAGTCTCGCAAACAAATCCCCAGATTTATGCAAAGGGTTTCTTGGTTCCGCAAATTTCCGAGATTGAGGTAGCGCCCGTTTTGGGAACTTTGAAGTAAGGTTTTTGACTAATAGACTTGTTGAAAGCAGCCAAAGCTAAGTATATTTCTGAGCAATAATAGAGCATTGATAGCTGCTCACTATGGGTAGGCTATCAATTCCAAATCATTCTCAGGATGCCCAAGATGTTTTTTCTGGAAAAGCTCCTTTTTTCCAATTTTGCCAAACCTTTACTGCTGCTCGTTGGAAAAATGCTTGCGAGTTTTGCTCTGGAATTTCTTGAAGTTCCTTGATTTCTCCACTTAATTTATCTATCCATAAAGAGCCGAGACGATCTTCATGTGGGCCAAAGCGGTAAGTAACGTCGGTCTCATCCTCCTTTTCTTTTAGAATCAATACGTAAAAAGCCATAACAGATTAATGTGGTCTTTAAAAGTTAGATACTTTAGTTTTAACTCATTTGAGTTATGCTCATTGTTACTGAGGTACTCCACAAACGACCAGCCCGTTCGGTAGTGTCATGAGATGTACGGTAGTTAGTATGGAAAAACTACAACAGATAATTAGCATCACTAATAAACAAATCAACCCCTTACATGGGATGCTGGTTGATGATTAGTGAGTTTTGCCAATGTCTGTTGTTTCTGCTATCACTGTTATTGTTCCCGCCACAACTGCGAATTTGGGGCCTGGTTTTGATTGCATAGGTGCAGCATTAAAGCTGTACAACGAGTTCAAGTTCACTCGCCAAGAAGGTGGGCTAACTATTCATGTCACTGGTACAGAAGCTGAACGAGTCCAAAGTGATGAAAGCAATCTCCTTTACCAAGCCTTTGTCAAGTTCTATCAATATATAGAGCAAACGCCGCCAACTGTAAAAATAGAGATTAAGTTAGGTGTACCGTTGGCGAGAGGTTTGGGTAGTTCGGCAACAGCAATTGTTGGTGGGTTGGTTGCTGCGAATCAACTTGAGGGTGCAACTCTGTCTCAGTCGCAGGTGATGGAATTAGCGATCGCAATGGAGGGACATCCTGATAATGTAGTTCCAGCTTTGTTGGGAGGATGTCGTCTGGCTGCTACAAGTGGCGCAGCTTGGGAAATTTGTGATGTTCCCTGGCATCAAGATGTTGTACCAGTTATAGCTATTCCTAATTTTGAACTTTCCACTTCAGAGGCGCGGGGCGTTCTTCCAACTGAAGTGAGTCGCGCCGATGCGATTTTTAATACAGCACATTTGGGGTTATTGTTACGCGGTTTGGAAACTGGTAACGGACAATGGTTAAAGACAGCTTTACAAGATAGATTGCATCAGCCCTATCGTAAAGCTTTGATTCCTGGTTATGATGCTCTCAACATCGCAGCCGTTAGTGCTGGTGCTTATGGTATGGTGATTAGTGGTGCGGGGCCGACACTGTTATCTTTGACAGATAAATTACACTCAGAGGCTGTGGAGGCGGCAATGTTAGCTGCTTGGCAAGAAGAAGGAATTACAGCCGAGGTGCGATCGCTTTCTCTCGATACCCAAGGCGCAAAAAGCTTTTAAAAAATCCGATGACTATTTTACTCAGCACTTAAAACTCGATTTATGGAGCAAATTCAGGCTGAAATGGCGGCGCTTAAATCTCAAATTCAGATTCTCCTAGAAGAACGCGCTGCACTCACTGTTAATAATGTAATCTCTGCTGAAAATGATTCACCCCAGGCAATGGTGGAAGCGTATCGCCGTCAAGCCAGGGAAAATGCCCAATTATCAGTTGAACTCCAAGGCATAGATGCAGCGATCGCAGCCCTAGAAGCCCAAATAAAACAAAAACAAGGTAAGTTAGTGCGATCGCAAGTTGCATCAAAAGAACTTATCCAACAGCAAGAGTTAGAAGAAGCCAAAGAAGTGGCTCAGTTTCATGCTCAACGCATTAATCAACTAGCAAGTGAATTGGCGACAGAAGTCCGTCTGCTTAAACGTTGTGCCAATGAATTGAGTCCAATGTATTGGCGGATTTATTACAAGCCCTTCATTACTGGGTTCAAGACAATCTCCGTCCCTTATGTCCGCTCTGATGGGGAAGTGTGGACAATTGTCAACCGGATTGTTTAATGGTCAGCCCCAAGTACTTTTGACCTTACTCATAGGAAGGGGCTGGGGGTTTAGTCTATGACTCAACTTAGAAGCGTAGACTAAATAGCCCTGACAATTGGGCTAGAAAATATGACGATATTGTAACGGTGGCTTTAGCTGCCGTTTTTTATTGACGTTGCAAAAGTTTACATTTACAATGGAAGCGTCAAAATACGATAAGTATTTATTCTTATTTATCCTGATAATTTGACATTTGATGAGTATATATTCCTATCTATGCCAAAAATTTAATATTCTACATTTAAAGAATATTTACAAAAGTATAGATTCCTTAATATAATGAAAACCAAAGAGATAAGGCAAATTGATTGTCAGAAGTGATGAATGCTATTGAATTTCCCTGGCTAACAGCCATAATCCTCTTACCCTTGGTGGCTGCCTTAGCCATCCCCTTAATCCCAGACAAAGAAGGTAGAACTGTGCGGTGGTATGGTCTGGGAGTTGCGATCGCCGACTTTGCACTGATGATTTATGCCTTTTGGTACAAGTACGACTTCCAAAGTTCAACACTCCAACTTGTAGAAAACTATCCTTGGATACCGCAGTTAGGTTTGCATTGGGCTGTGGGGGTTGATGGTTTATCGATGCCCTTGCTGCTTCTAACAGGCTTAATAAATACCCTCGCAATATTCGCGGCTTGGAAAGTTACCACCAAGCCGCGATTATTTTATGGTTTGATGTTAACGATGTACAGCGCCCAGCTTGGCGTATTTGTTGCCCAAGATTTGCTGCTGTTCTTCCTAATGTGGGAAATCGAGTTAGTGCCAGTTTACCTGCTGATTTCCATCTGGGGAGGACAAAACCGCCGTTATGCAGCTACCAAATTCATCCTTTACACCGCCGCCGCATCAATATTTATCTTGATTGCCGGTTTTGCACTTGTCTTCTCTGGAGATACCGTCACCTTCGACATGGCGACTCTGGGAATGAAAGAATACCCCAAAACCTTGGAATTGTTGGTTTATGCAGGTTTCTTAATAGCTTTTGGTGTAAAGTTACCGATTTTTCCCTTACACACTTGGCTACCTGATGCCCACGGTGAAGCATCAGCACCCGGTTCAATGATTTTGGCTGGTGTGTTGTTAAAAATGGGTGGTTATGCTCTGATCCGCTTCAATGTGGAAATGTTGCCCAATGCCCATGTTACTTTTGCCCCAGTGTTAGCAATTTTGGGTGTAGTGAACATTGTCTACGGTGCTTGCTGTGCCTTTGCTCAAACCAATCTCAAACGCCGCTTGGCTTACTCTTCAATTGCCCACATGGGGTTTGTGTTGATTGGGATTGCCTCTTACACAGAACTAGGTATCAGTGGTGCAGTGCTACAGATGGTCTCCCACGGCTTGATTGCTGCTAGCTTGTTCTTCCTGTCTGGCGTGACTTACGATCGCACCCACACCTTGATGATGGATAAAATGGGTGGTATGGCTAAGGTAATGCCCAAAACCTTTGCTCTGTTTACCATTGGTTCAATGGCTTCTCTCGCCTTACCCGGAATGAGTGGTTTTGTGGGTGAGTTGATGGTATTTCTCGGTATTGCCACCAGTGATGTTTACAGTTCTAGCTTCAAAATTGTAGTCGTGCTGCTGTCAGCAGTTGGCGTGATTTTGACACCAATTTATTTACTATCGATGTTGCGTCAAGTGTTTTACGGTGAGCAAAGTCAAGAGTTGCACTTGGATGCTGTAATATCTGATGTCAAACCCCGCGAAATATTTATTACTGCTTGTTTGTTACTGCCAATCATCGGTATCGGTTTCTATCCCAAGTTAGCAACGCAGACTTATGATGTAAAAGCAATGGAATTAGCCGCCCATGCTCGTGAAGTTCTACCAGTTGTTGCTCATCAGCAACCATCAAGTCTGTACTCGCGGATTTTCTCTGCACCAACATTAGCTACTTCTCAAGTTGAAAGTTCGATTAATATTTCTGAGTAAATTAACTTCCCATTAAGGGGACTGCAAGTAAATTCTAAATATTAAAGGAATAAAGGGGTGGTTATGAAACCACCCCTAAACTTTTTATATTATTTATTGAAAGGATAATTTTCTTATTTAGCATATAACCACCAACGAAACAAACGGCTGACTCTGGGCATGACAACGTAGGTCAACAGTACAACCATAAGAATGGTAACGATCAGCGAAATAATCAAATGTGGTAAACCGCGAAGTAGAGGTACTAGAAATGTACTCAAAAGATTAATCAATATAAATACAGCAGCCCAAGTCAACAAGGCTGTTTTATAGCGCGGTGGGGTTTTTAGTGGTTGGCCGGGAATAGAAAACCAAGCTTCTAATCCACAGATTTGTTGAACATAAGGGTCAGATTCAACCAAAGATTGGGCTTGATTGAGCCAATATTCGCGATCGCGCGATGTCATCCACACTTTCAAATTTTCATAATTGTCAAACCGAAAAATGATTACATATTCATTTCGCACGCCAAGCTGGGGACGAATCACATTTGTTCCCAAATGCCCTAGATAGGTTCTGGCAACACTGGTAATATCTTTTAATCAAACTTCATAAGCCTTTTCGCATCCTGGTTTGACAAGTTGTGTAATGACCACGGTTACAAATTGCTCGTCCTGTTCCCTCTCCATTAGTTATGTCACCATCAAGTTAATAGTTGTAAGTTTTTACAACCGTAGCATGGTTGAGTCATTCTCAAATTAAGGAATACCCAGTTTTTCCAACTTCAAGCCGAACAACATTAGCAGGAACGACACCAGTAGGTGGAGGTAAAAACATTCCACCATTAGTTACAACGTAAATCGCAGTGCGTAGGCGTAGCCCGTCGTAGACATCGCCATCATGTTGACCAAAAGCCACGGCTGTGCTACCAATTACACCTGACTCGGCTTGAGCAATGATAGTAGTAGTGCGATCAGGCGCAATTCGTACCACACTGTTGTAAATGTGCGTTGCTCCATAAAGGTTGCCTTCTACATCAAAGGCAAAGTCATCAATATTGGTCTGCTCAACAAAAATTTCTGGCTCACCTGGTTTATTAGTGCTATCAATAGGAATCCGTAACAGCAACATTTTTTCCGTATTTGAAACGTACAGGAAATCACCAAAACGCTTCAAGCCATTTGCAGCCGGAAACACGCTCTCCGAATTGCTACGAGCCAGCATTGGATGTTCTAGCCAAATTGATCCATTGGGTTGAGTAATATCAATTAGCCAGATTGCACCGCGATAGGAATCTGCTGTTAAATACTGAGTGTCAGAAAGTGGTGTGATGCCATTGAGAAACATTGCGTCTGGCAGTGTCAACAACGTTTTCACCGTGCCATCACTTTTAACTAGAGAAACCACGGGTATAGAATCAGCATTCCAGCCTGTTGCTACCAGATCGCCGTTGCTAGTGAAAGCAAGGCCACTTACTTTGCCTTCAACAGTCGCATGAATTTGCTGATTGCCATCTGGGGTAATGCGAACAATCTCGCCGACCTCATGATTACTTACAAAAATTGTGCCATCTGATGCGATCGCTAGATTTTCCAAAAAAGTATTAACTGGGAACGAGGCAATAACTTTAGCAGGTACTAATTCAATCGGCTTATCTGCGTAAATAGGCGGTAAACCTGTGGAATTTCCCATATTAACCTACCATTGTAATTGAATAGGGCCACCAAACTTTCGCATCTCTGCAAACAAAAGTCCTTGCGCTCCCCCATCGGGAAGTGTTGCTAAATATACAGCAGTTTCGGCTCCTTCTTCTGCTGTAAATGGGGCATTATCTCCCCCCATGTCTGTCTTCATCCAACCTGGAGAATAGGCATTTACAAGAATATTAGTACCTTGGAGTTCCTTAGCAAGAAGCACAGTTAGTCCATTTACTCCCACCTTCGAGAGTCGATAGGATGGCGCTAAAGGGTAATAGTCAGTGGGAATTGATGTTAGAGATGCCATTTCCGTTGAGATATTGACAATGCTGACTTTTCACGGCATGTGGAAAAGCTTATTTTAGCGGTTTCCTAAACTCTGATTTTTCCGTTAGCTATTTTCATTAATTCAGAGCTATTGATAATTAGGCTGTGGAAAAAGCCACGCTTTTTCAAGGCTTGAGGACTTCCCGTGAAAAGTCAGATTGACAATGCGACCGTAATTTTGCAGCTTCATCAACGGAATTAATGCTTGAGAAATTCTGAGTACCGCTAGAACATTGGTTTCAAAGGTAGATCGCATCGTTTCCAGTTGCACAGTCAGTAAGCTGGACTCCTCCAGCTTAGTTGTGGGATTTACGCCTGCATTATTGACCAGAATATCTACCTTGCCGTAAGTTTCACGCAGCCACTCGGTAAAGTCTTGCACACTTCCATCATTTGTGACATCCAGGGTGTGATAGTCAACATCAAACCCTTCATTGGTAAGCTGCCCTTTAGCAGCAAGACCATCTGTTTCATTACGACTCGTCAGAATTACGCGGTTGCCAATTTTGGATAATTGACGGGAAATAGCATATCCTAGACCTCGATTGCTGCCTGTTACCACAGCAATCCTTTTTTCAGTCGTCATTTTTATGACCTTGAAACTGCTTGTGATTTTACTGTACTGAGATGCGGTGAATTAAGCAAGTTGATTGCAATGATATCTTCAATCAATGAGATTACTTACGTTTAATTCAAACTCGAAGCTTGTCGTCCACCTAAGCGTTGTCCTGATGCTGTAGGTAAGACATTGACAGAGATAGTTGCATAAACGCCCTGTTTTTGACCAATCATGATCAGGCGAATAAAATCTCCCAAGCCTTCTACCAATCGAGCATTACGTAAAATACCAGAATCTACTGCTAAAAATCCTATTTCTTCAGCAAGCCCCATCACTATTTTTCTGGCTTGCTCATCATCTCCTGCAACAAAAACAGAAACTCCATAATCCTTTAGTGGTTCGGGTGCTAATTCAAAGACTTCCTGCGCCATCGTATTAAAAGCTTTTACCACCCGCGCTTGAGGTACATCTTTAGCAAGCTTTTCGGCTAGAGATTCTACTATTGGTGGATAAGCAAATCCTTCCGGAATATCCTGATTATTGCAATCAATAATAATTTTACTGTCGAGAACTTCAGGATGAGAAAGCAACTCTTTTGGCATAATGTTGCGTGCTGTCCACAAAATTACATCAGCAAACGCCGCCGCCTCATCGTTTGTACCACCTTGCGTTCCGCGTTCTGCCAACTCTGCCGTTGCTTTTCCTTTTTCGGCATCACGAGAGCCAAAAAATACTTCATGCCCCTGCTCTGCCCAGAGAATACCTAGAGAGCGCCCCATGTTTCCACTGCCAATAATTCCAATCTTCATGAGTTAACCCTCATTCCACCGTAGATTGTGAAAAGATTATAGTTAAAGCAGGTGAAGTAGCCACAAAGCAATTATGACCACCAACTTACCTGTAGCCACAGAAATTATACCAATGGTTTTGCAATTGCAACCTGCGATCGCGCTAACTGACGACCAGTTTTACGAATTTTGTCAGCTAAACCGTGATTTTCGCATCGAACGCAATGCTGTGGGAGAATTAGTGATTACGTCTCTAACAGATGCGGAAACTAGCCAACGTAACTTTGAAATTATTGGTCAGTTAGGTATTTGGACAAAGCAAGATGGTACAGGTGTGGGATTTGGTTCCAGTGGTGGGTTTACTTTGCCGGATGGTGCGGTGCGATCGCCTGATGCAGCGTGGATAAAACGCGATCGCTGGGAGGCGATACCAATGGAACTGCGAAAAAAATTTGCACCGATTTGTCCTGAGTTTGTGATTGAATTGCGTTCTGAAAGCGATAATTTGCGAATTTTGCAAGACAAGATGCAAGAGTATATAGATAATGGTACGGAACTTGGTTGGTTAATTGATAGAAAACAGCGCCGAGTTTTTATTTATCGTCCTAATATTGCGGTTGAGGTATTAGATAATCCCAAGACACTTTATGGTGAACCGTTGCTACCTGGGTTGGTTTTGGATTTAAGTCAGGTTTGGTAGGGAGTAAGCTAGTTTTATAAGAACGAAATCAAAATTCTAGGAATCTATGGCGGCGAAAGACATATTCCATGATGCAGTAAAACGCGCTTTAGAGAAAGAGGGTTGGCTCATCACTAATGACCCGCTTTTTCTGCGTTTTGGTGGTTTGGATATGTATATCGACCTTGGTGCAGAAAAAGTTTTAGCAGCTGAACGAAATCAAGAAAAAATTGCCGTTGAAGTTAAAAGCTTTGTTGCTCCATCTACTACAACTGAATTTAGTACTGCTTTAGGACAGTATCTCAAATATCAATTAGCACTTGAAGAAGAACAACCTGAGAGACTTCTATATTTAGCAGTTCCCTTAGACACCTATCGTTCTTTTTTTACTTTAGAACTGCCAGGCTTATTAATCCAACGTTACCAAGTTCGGCTGATTGTTTTCGATCCAGAAGAGGAGGCGATCATAAAATGGCAAAAGTAGAACAGTACCGTCAACTTATTCAAGAACTGCTGCTAGCTTACAGCGAAATCAAAGCCAGCAACGAAGAAGTCGAAGCAGAAGTTATTTTTGATAGAGAACGCGATCGCTACCAAGTTGTTCACGCAGGATGGTCAAATAAGCGCCGTGTATATGGTTGTGTTTTGCATTTAGATATTAAAAACGAAAAAATTTGGATTCAACACGATGGTACAGAAGGAGGTATTGCCAATGAACTTATTAGTCGAGGTATACCCAAAAAAGACATCGTTTTGGCTTTTCATTCCCCCTTTAAACGGCAATTTACCGAGTTCGCTGTTGGTTAAACCACCTGATGATTTGCCTGTATGCGTATCTGCGCCCGGACTTGTTCAGGAATCTGGCTCACTAGCTTAAGGGTTCAATCAACCCACGTTTGACAGCTTCGCTTAACGCAGTGGCTTTTCTTAAAAGTCCTTCTTGATACACCTGCATCAGGGTTTGTAACTCTGAGCGATCGCCTTCACTAAGAGCACCTGATTGTTGGCGAGCAAGCAGTTCGCTCAACCGAGCATCCTGTTCAGATTCCATTTGCAGTTCAGTCAGCACCAAGACTTGTTCATCAGAAAGGACAGAGACAGGCTCAAGGTTGATAACGTCCCCGCTGACGGGCGGAATTGAAAGTTGAATAGTATCTACTAAAATGCTGGCGACATCACGATTTGCCAATCGTGCAAAGCGTTTTGCACGTTGGTAAATATCGTCTGGCAGGGTAATGATGATTTGGGTACTCATAGCTCTTGCAAATACTTCTCTCTATTCTCACTTGTAATTATTAATTAAATATCTATCTTAGGGGAACAGAAACTGAAGAGCGTAATTTTAACTTCATTAGATTATTTGTACCGATCACAGACTAAGACATTTTGGGCAAACTAACTTAGTAAGCAACCTTTATATCACTAGGTGGAAATAAAAAATTATGAAGTTAAATCTAAACTATAAAGATATGTCAGTTTTATCCTATATTCATCGGAGAGAACTGCCATCTGTGCCTGGCATTTATTACGTAGGTAATTATAATTGCCCAGTTATGTATATCGGTCTTTCACGCAATTTGAAAAAACGCCACATTAATCATCATCGTCAGATACAGTTTGAAAGTATTGATAACCCCGTTATACGCTACCAGATTTTACCAAAGAATTTATTAACTAAAATCTCAAACTTGGAAGCCGCTTTAATTAGGTTAGAGAAGCAATCCATAGATTACTATAGGCCACCTCTCAATTACACACCCTTACCAAATCAACCAAGATATAAAACATCACATGGCCCAATTTATATTCAAATCCATAAAGTTAGAGAAGAAGGCTACTGTTTACATTTTGATGCTCAAGATGAGGACGAATTGGCAATAAACACAAGTAAATTATCTTTACTGACTAGAGCTATCGAAGAAGAGCGACCTATATTTTTGATAGCATCTGGATATTACGAAGATTATGAGATGGCAAATTATCCTAATCTATCTAAACTTACTTCCTACAGCAATGAGAGAATTTATCTTCTTGTAAGTCGTTTCGTACCTTATGAAGAAGATCAGTCTGACTGCCCCGATTACAATTATGTTGTTTATGGGGCAACATCCAAAGTCTTTATCAACCCTTATATAATCCTCAACAACAGACCAGGATTTGATGAATTTAGAAGAAGCTATTTAAAACTAGGATTTACTAATTGTGAGCGCTCCCCATTTGCCAAGGAATTGCTGCGTTTAGGCGAATTCAATTTACTTTAACTTATATATTTGTGTTTCCATGATGACATAAAGCATTAAAATAGGGACTGAGAAATACATCTCAGTCCCGATAAAAAAGCGGGCTAACCGCTATTTATATGGTTAACCCGTGCAGCTTTGGGAACGCGCAGAGAAATTGTTATTGCAATACCAACTTCACATTGGCATTTTGCAGACCGCGCTGTTTTACTTCAGCCAAAGTTTTGTTAACGGCATACTTTTGGTTGATGGAGTTGATCAACTCGGTTTGGTTGTGCTTCTTAGCAACGCCCCACAGGTCAGCGATTAGGTCAAAAGAACCATCGCTATTGCGAGACCAGCCGAGGTCATATTCGCCTTCCAATACGGCAACGATGTCAGAACGGACACGCTGACCATTGTAACCACGGACATCAGCTTCAGTCTTTACGCTGATACCAAGGTCGCGCAAGGAAGCCTTGAGGATTTCGGCATCGGTGATTTTGGTACGCAGGGTGCTAAAGTGAGACATTTGGGTTTCCTCCAATGAGAAGATTGAGAAAAACGACAACGGTTTGTTTTGGGCGAAGCCGCGTTAGCAGGATGCGGCTTTTTTTTAAACTGCTAGCATTGGGAGCTAGCCTTTCCCCCTGGGATGGCAGAGGAAAGCTTTTAAAACTCCATTCGCTGATATTCAGCTACGGAGGACGCTGCGGGGCGTGCGCGCTGTCTAGCCCAATCTCTCAGAGCCGTTACTTGTTCTTGCATCGTTCGAGACAGCGGCAATGTTGCCTTCAGTGCAGCAATAATATCTAGTTGGGTGAACTCCCGATCTTGGGCAAAAGCTTCATACATTGCCGCAACGATCGCTTGCTCAACTTCTGCCCCAGAAAAGCCATCAGACATCTTAGCTAGTTGCTCAAGATCGAATCGAGAGATGTCTTCACGGCGCTTAGTTAGGTGGATATTGAAAATATCTTGCCGTTCTTCTGGTGTTGGCAGATCCACAAAGAAAATTTCATCAAAGCGTCCTTTCCTCAGAAACTCGCCAGGTAAGCGTTCTACTCTATTGGCGGTTGCCATCACGAACACTGGTGATTTCTTATCTTGCATCCATGTAAGGAAGGAGCCGAAGATTCTACTTGAAGTCCCCCCATCGGAATCGGAGGAACCTCCACTACCAGCAAAGGATTTATCCAATTCATCGATAAACAAAATCGCTGGGGAAATAGATTCTGCTGTTTTCAGGGCGTTTCGCAAGTTTGCTTCACTTCGTCCCACCATTGAGCCGTCGTAGACTCGCCCCATATCCAACCGCAACAGTGGTAAACCCCACAGCCTGGAAGTAGTTTTGGCAATTAATGACTTACCACAACCTGGAACTCCGAGAATTAACATCCCTTTTGGTTGAGGCAAACCATATTCTCTCGCTCTTTCTGTAAAAGCGTTAGAACGTTGCTTGAGCCATCTTTTTAACTCTTCTAAGCCACCTACAGCATCAATGGTTTCATCTTCTTCAATGTATTCTAAGATTCCATTGCGCCGAATTAGTTGCTTTTTCTCAGATAAAACTATGTCTACTTCATCTTCCGTCAAACGCCCTGTAGTTACCTGCGCCTTTCGGTAGACTTTCTCAGCTTCATCTTTAGTTAGACCTAAAGCTGCTCTAAGAAGCTTTTCTCTGGCTTCTGTTGTCAAGCGCCGACCACGATTTTGATCTACGTGCTGACTTAGTACTTTATTCAATTCTGCCATATCTGGCAGTGTAAAATCTATAACAACAACTTCTTTTTCTAACTCTATAGGTACTTGTTGCATCGGTGACATCAAAATGATGTTTTTATGCGTACCTTTAAAGCTAGCGATCGCATCACGTAACGATCTGTTTGTTGCAGGCGCATCAATAAAAGGATGTAAATCTTTAAGAATAAATATACTAGGTTCTTTCTGGCGAATTATCCACTCAATCGCCGCCTCTGGAGACACCGTATTATGTTGAGTGACATTCCGAGGTTGACCATACTCCACAATGCCGTGTGTTACTGTCCAAACAAATACTCGACGTTGAGGCTTTAACGACTGGGCGATTGTGGAAACTGCTTGCTCGGCCCGCTCTTCCTCGGAGGTCACAAGGTAGATTAAAGGGTATTGAGCTTGAATTAGGATATTGAGCTCTTCTTTCATACATCGACCTACTTGAGACCTTATAGAGACAGTAGAGACATTGCTTCTGGTAAAGACAATCGAAATTATGAATTATTTACTATTCATGATTCCTATTTATCTAGCAAGGAACTAACTCTTCCTCACCCTTGGGATTGGTTTCATCTTCTTCCATTTCATCAATGGAAAGATGTGGTTGACCAACTACTCCTGGTTGATTGCCTAAAGCAACTAGTTCCCCATCACGTAATACTAATGAGCTATCACAAGTTGGACATGAATAAACTCTATGAGTCCGCCCATAAGAAGAATCTTCTACCTCGTCAACCAATTCTGAATTAGATAGGTAAAAAACGAGGGCGCGTTCTGCAAGCTCTGACATTGGTTCGGAATCGACTGCTGAACGAATCTTCAATTTTTTGTGCAACTCTGGCGATAAATACAAAGTAACCTTTTGCTTAGTTTGCGTTTGCATATAACTCTTTAACGGTCTTACCCGGGTATGTATATCAAGTTATCGGTTCTTCTATTGGTTGTCAAGACAGTAAAACGTTTTGACGCCAATATTGTTACATTTGTTTACACTTGAGGTTGAGATGCTGTTTATTGAGTGATAAATAGCTGATTACAAACCTCTGAGAATTAATCAGGACTTAGGTATTCAAAACCTAAAGGCTGAATGAAAATTAGCGATCGCTAATTTAATGATTGCCTGAATTGGTTGATTTTTTAACTATTTGGAGCGTAAGCGGATTAAAGTTGAACACCTTTCCGGTTGCAAACAACTGATATCCACAAGATATGCCAGCAAATGACACCAGCAAAGAGAAAAGGGACACAGAACCCATTACAACACCACTGGCGATGAATAAAGCAATTCCTATGCCAATCAGCACCCATCCCAATATCCGATTATCGCGCCCACCCCAATTTAGAGCTACTATACCTCCCATACACAGCAAAATACCAGGCGTGCTGCGTAAGTAGATGCTCACATAAATACTTGTACTTAAAAATGTAACGCCTGCGAGGATTAATCCTAAGCCAATGAGCTTGCTGGCAAGGATTACTTGTTCCTCTTCTTTGCCGATGGTAGGCGCTGAAATTTTTGTGGGTGCAGAGTTTGGCAAAGGATTTGTTGTGGCAGATGCAGAGTGCTGCTGCACTCTAAACATGAAAGTTATTTTGTCTCCCTGCCCAAGGGAAATTCTATCTCCTGGATGCAGTGGGAAAAAAACTTGAGATTTAAGTCTTGCACCGTTAACGTATGTGCCATTAGAACTGCCCAAATCGGTGATATGGTATTCATCCCCATTTATCCAAATTTGCGCGTGGATGCGAGATGCCACATCTGAATCTGGTAAGCCAGAAATATCAATATCTGGTGATTTTTGCTCGTTTGGCTTACCGATGGAAATTACAGAAAGATTTGCTGGAAATTGCAAAGATGTGTTGGTTTGGAAGTGAAAAAGTTCCAAAGTTAGCTCGGCTGTCTGAGATACACTGTACATAAATTGTGTGATAAAGCACTCTTTATAAGTTTCTCTACTGAGAATTCAAAAGAGAATGGTAAATATCCTGAATATTATTGAATTTTTAACCAGCGCTCTTTTGGTGCAGTTTCTTCAGCAGTTTACGGATTTGATAATAGCTAGTAAATTGGCGAAGGTATTGATCTGAGTTTCTGGCACTTCTTATAAAATCAGTGACTTTGCCAAAATTGTGTAATGTAAATGGCTACTGCTAATAAAATCTGTAGTTTGGGGCGAAGAATTTATCGGTTTGTCGCCAGCCTTAGCGGAGTTATTGCCCTGTTAATAATTTTGTGGGGTTGTACTGCAAATGATTTTAACGCTGGAGCGATCGCTTGGAAAACTTATAAAAACTCTCGTTATGGCTTTGAATTTCCATATCCGAGTAACTGGACTTCTTTAACAGCGCCAGCAAATGATGATGGAATTGCGTTTATTTCACCCCAGGATAACTCAGTGGAAATTCGGGGGTGGGCAAGTCAGCAGTTACCAAATGATCGAGAGTCGGTGAAAAAGATAAAATCCAACTTTCAGACAGCCCAAGGAGTCTCTGGGGTGCTGGTTGTAGAAGTTTCTCAACAAATAGGTTCGATGACACTGACACTAACTCAGAGTCAAGTGAAATACTGTTTACAGGGACAAAGCAAAAGCCAAGATTTTCAAAATTATTATCGTTTGTTTTATTACATTGCCCAGCAGTATCGCATTCCGAAGTCCTGAGTGAGGAGTAGAGACGCGATTAATCGCGTCTGTACAAAAGTTAGAATAATTCCGTTGATTTTCCACCATTTTTCCCTGTTCTTTGCTCCCAAAATCCACATCTCTCTCAGAATGATGATTGAGAGGGGACAGAAACCTGATAGATTTAGCTATCAGCGAGTAAAAACTGGTGAAGATGAAAGTCCTGGTTATTGGTGGTGATGGATATTGCGGTTGGGCAACTGCTCTTTACCTTTCCAATCGAGGTTATGAAGTTGGAATTTTAGATAGTTTGGTGCGGCGGCATTGGGATAATGAACTTGGTGTCGAAACTCTCACTCCGATCGCACTAATTCAACAACGTCTCCAGCGCTGGCAAGATTTGACGGGTAAATCTATCGATTTGTTCATCGGCGATATTACAAATTACGAATTTCTCCATAAAACATTACAGCAATTTCAGCCAAATGCTCTGGTGCATTTTGGTGAACAGCGTTCGGCCCCATTTTCCATGATTGACCGAGAACATGCAGTTGTTACCCAGGTCAATAATGTAGTTGGTACGTTGAACTTGTTGTACGCCATGCGGGAAGATTTCCCTGACTGTCATTTGGTGAAGCTGGGGACGATGGGCGAATATGGTACACCCAACATCGACATCGAAGAAGGGTATATCACCATTGAACACAATGGACGCAAGGATACCCTACCTTATCCCAAGCAGCCCGGTTCTATGTACCATTTAAGCAAAGTTCATGATAGTCATAACATCCACTTTGCTTGCCGGATTTGGGGATTGCGGGCAACTGATTTAAATCAGGGTGTAGTTTATGGCGTCTTAACCGAAGAAACGGGGATGGACGAATTATTGATTAATCGGCTGGATTACGATGGTGTGTTTGGTACTGCACTAAACCGCTTTTGTATTCAAGCAGCTATTGGACATCCGTTAACTGTCTACGGTAAAGGTGGACAAACTCGCGGATTTTTGGATATTCGGGATACAGTCAGATGTGTAGAATTAGCGATCGCTAACCCTGCCGAGGCTGGTGAATTCCGCGTATTTAACCAATTTACCGAACAATTCAGCGTCGGCGACTTGGCAGTGATGGTGAAAAAAGCTGGTAACGCTATGGGATTGAATGTAGAAATCAATCACCTAGATAATCCCAGAGTCGAGAAAGAAGAACATTACTTCAACGCTAAAAACACTAAATTGCTCGATTTAGGTTTACAGCCTCACTTGCTTTCTGATTCTTTACTCGATTCTCTGTTAAACTTTGCCATCAAGTATCAGACGCGAGTTGATCACAAACAAATTCTGCCCAAAGTCTCTTGGCACAGAAATTAGGATAAATCCCAGTAAATCGTGGGTTTAACAGTGGTCGTCATGTCTTAGCACAATATGACGACCAATTAGTTATTATTTATCAGGCGTATCTCCAGCTATTACTAAATTTGCGTTTACCACAGTTATTTTGACTGTGCAGAATTGATTACAACACGCGAGACAGTTTACTCTGGTTTTATAGCAAAATGCACTCTAAGCTGAGATTATCTGCCTGGACTGAATAGTTTTATATGAGAATTGCCCTATTCACCGAAACCTTTTTACCCAAGGTTGACGGCATTGTAACGCGCCTACGCCATACTGTTGACCATCTACAGCGCAGTGGTAATCAAGTGCTGGTAATTGCCCCTGATGGAGGCATCACAGAACACAAAGGCGCTAAAGTTTACGGCGTTACTGGCTTTCCTCTGCCATTGTATCCAGAATTGAAAATGGCACTTCCCCGCCCAGCCATTGGGTACGCTTTGGAAGAGTTTAAGCCAGATATTATTCATGTCGTGAATCCAGCCGTTTTAGGTTTGTCTGGGATATTTTATAGCAAAATCCTCAAAATACCCTTAGTAGCGTCTTATCACACGCATTTACCCCAATATCTCCAACATTACGGCTTAGGGATGCTGGAGGGTTTTCTTTGGGAACTGCTCAAAGGCGCTCATAATCAAGCAGCTTTAAATCTGTGTACTTCCACAGCAATGGTGGAGGAACTGACGGCACATGGTATTGAACGTGTAGATTTATGGCAGCGTGGGGTGGATACGGAACTATTTCATCCCGATTTAGCTAGTGTAGAGATGCGATCGCGCCTATCACAAAATCATCCAGAAAGTCCATTGCTACTTTATGTAGGGCGGCTTTCTGCTGAAAAAGAAATTGAGCGCATCAAACCAATTTTAGAAGCAATTCCCGAAGCGCGGTTAGCATTGGTTGGGGATGGCCCGCACCGTGAAGCATTGCAAAAACACTTTGCTGGCACAAACACTTATTTTGTTGGGTATCTCATGGGGCAAGAATTGGGTTCTGCCTTTGCGAGTGCTGATGCCTTTATCTTTCCTTCTCGTACAGAAACACTAGGTTTAGTATTACTAGAAGCGATGGCTGCCGGCTGTCCCGTGGTAGCAGCCCGTTCCGGAGGGATTCCTGATATTGTCACAGATGGGGTAAATGGATATCTATTTGAGCCAACAGCAGATGTTCAAGGAGCCATCGCTGCTACTGTTCGCCTGTTAGAACAAAAACAACAACGAGACATTATCCGTCAAAATGCTCGCCAAGAAGCAGAAAGTTGGGGTTGGCCATCTGCTACTAGACAGCTATTAGATTACTATCAAAAGGTATTATTTTCTGAAAAGTTGGCAAAATCAGGGAGTAGGGAGTAGGGGGACAGAGGAGGCAGGGGGAGCAGAAGAAGAAGAACTATTATTGACTTTTGACTTTTGACTTTTGACTTTTGAATTCGGAGCAAAGCGACGTGACACTCCCCAACTCTGGCAGCGTCTTGGCTACATTAACTGAACTGACTCAAGTTAATCGTACTCACGCCCTATTGCGTCGTGTCAAAGACTTATCTGTTAATGAATTTGTTTGCTTACTCGACTTCATAACTGCTGAGTTCCAGCAATTTCTGAGAGCTATTGAACTGATCAATAATGAAGCTCTAGAAACTATGTTGGAGAAGGTACTAGAAGCTATCACACTCAAAATTGGTCAAATCCTGCAAGCAGAACACACAGCTATTTTTTTAGTTGACTATGACAAAGGTCAACTGTGGTCAAAAGTTCCTCAAGATAATACCCAAAAATTCTTAGAAATTCGGACTCCCATCACAGTGGGTATCCCCGGTCATGTTGCCAGTACAGGTGAATATCTAAATATATCTGAAACTTCTACTCATCCCTTATTTAGCCCAGAACTTGAAAAACAAATGGGCTACAAAATTCATAATATTTTATGTATGCCTGTTATCAGTAGCAAAAACCAGACTGTAGCAGTAGTGCAACTGGCTAATAAAACCGGGAATATTCCGTTTAATTCTGATGATGAAGAACGGTTTCGAGACTTCGCCGCTTCTATTGGTATTATTCTGGAAAGCTGCCAATCTTTTTATGTAGCCGCTCGTAATCAAAGAGGCGCAACGGCTTTGTTGCGGGCAACTCAGACACTAGGGCAAAGTTTGGATTTAGAAGCAACTTTGCAGATAGTCATGGAGCAAGCTCGAATTTTAATGCAAGCAGACCGCAGCACACTATTTTTATATCGTAAAGAGATGAGCGAACTCTGGACGAAAGTTGCGGCGGCGGCAGATGGCACAAACTTGATAGAAATCCGCATTCCCGCTAACCGTGGCATTGCTGGCTATGTGGCTTCTACTGGGGAAGCCTTAAATATTTCCGATGCTTATAAAGATCCCCGCTTTGACCCGACTACAGATAGAAAAACTGGCTATGTAACTCGCAATATCCTGTGTTTGCCAGTATTTAATTCGGCAAATGAATTAATAGGCGTTACACAATTAATTAATAAGCAACAAAGCAGTTTTACTGCTTCTGATGAAGAGTTTATGCGGGCTTTTAATATTCAGGCAGGAGTTGCCTTAGAAAATGCTCGCCTATTTGAAAATGTGCTGTTAGAAAAACAGTATCAAAAAGATATTTTACAAAGTTTATCAGATGCAGTGATTTCTACCGATATGGCAGGACGCATCGTTACGATAAATGATGCAGCGCTAGAGTTGCTAGGCTGTCCTATAAAAGATGCTAATAGTAAGAATAACAAACTTTCGTGGGAACAACATTTGATTGGTCGCCTAGTTTGGGAAGTTGTACCAATTGAAAATCTCCAGATGCGACTAGAAGATAGTTTAAAAACTGGGGCTAAACATTATGTGCCAGAGCAAAGTTTGATAGTAGGAATTTCTCAAGTTAATAGTGAAGAGCGTCGCCCTGAGCCTGCCGAAGGGTTAGAAGTTAAAAGTGAGACTCAAGAATCAAAATTTAGGACTCAGGATTCAATTTTAGCAGTCCGCGATCGCACTAACCCCGATGTGTTTATTCCCTGGAATCTACCCCTGACTTCCCAATCTGAGTTTCTCACTGCTGATGAAGTACAAAAATTAGAACGCAGCACAAATCTCACTGTTAATCCCTTAACTAACCCCGAAGGCGGTGTCCGGGGTGGTTTGGTAGTGTTGGAAGACATCAGCCAGGAAAAACGGATGAAAACTACTATGTCCCGCTACCTAACACCCCATGTAGCCGAACAAGTTATGGCTTTGGGAGAAGATGCTTTAATGGTGGGTGAGCGCAAGGAAGTAACTATCTTGTTTTCTGATATCCGAGGCTACACCACACTTACAGAAAATCTTGGTGCAGCTGAAGTGGTATTGCTGCTCAATCAGTATTTTGAAACAATGGTAGAGGCGGTTTTCAATCATGAAGGCACTCTCGATAAATTTATTGGTGATGCCTTAATGGCGGTATTTGGTGCGCCGTTACCACTTACAGAAAATCATGCTTGGAGGGCTGTGCAGTCAGCATTAGATATGCGACAACGGTTAGAGGAATTTAACCAGCGACGAATTATCCAGGCGCAGCCACAAATCCATATTGGCATTGGGATTAGTTCTGGGGATGTGGTTTCGGGTAATATTGGTTCCCGTAAACGGATGGATTATACCGTAATTGGAGATGGCGTAAATTTGAGTTCGCGTTTAGAAGCGGTAACTAAGGATTATGGTTGTGATATAATTTTAAGCGAATTTACTTATCAGCTTTGCAGCGATCGCATTTGGGTACGCCAGTTAGATAAAATTCGAGTTAAAGGGAAACACCAGGCGGTTAATATCTACGAGTTAATTGGCGATCGCACCATCCCTCTAGACGCCAACACTCAAGAGTTTTTATTCCAATATCATACTGGACGCTCGGCTTATTTATCGCGTAACTTCTCACAAGCGATCGCCTGTTTTGAAGCCGCCAAATGCATCCAACCCCAAGACCAAGCTGTTGATATCCACCTAGAACGTGCGCGTACTTACCAACAAACGCCACCCCCAGAATCCTGGGATGGTATTTGGACAATGCTTAATAAATAGTCATTGGGCATTGGGCATGGGAAAGAGGACTTGGGGACTCTTGAGAATTGGGGACAAGGGGAAAGACTTGTTGGAAGTTCTAAACTTTTGTCACCTTGTCCCCTTGTCCCCTCTGCTCCCTCTGCTCCCTCATCCCCTTCAATCTTCAGCCTCCCCCTGGTCATTCTGAAACGGATCTTCGCCAATTCTTAGCTCTTTTTTTGAGCGTTTCAACTGTTTCCATAGATCCTTGATTTGTTCGTAAGCTTCACCTGGAGGCAGTTTTCCATTTGTTTCTAAGTTGCAAATGTAGCTTACTCGTTGGGCAAATTCTTGTAGATTTGCATTAAAAACCAAGTTTTCTGGCTTTACCTGGCCATAGTAGCGGCCGCGAGGGTAAAGAAAATCATCTTTGTTCACTATTTTGTTCTCCAATTTATTTAACTCTCCTTGTGTTTGAATCTCTAAAGCTGAATCATTAGCTACCGCCATCTTTACTGTCGTTAGACTGTGGTAAATCGAACCATCGAACTCCTTTTCCAATTAACGATGCGGAAATTGGTTGATTTAGATTTTGAGACTAGAAAACAAAGCTTGAAATACTTTTACAGTAAAAGTTACAAAAAAATTTTCTACTAAAGTGACTAAAGAGAATATTTGACTTACCTCCCAGTTGTCAATTTATCTCATCTTAATTTATGAATTTCTGGCTGTAATTAACTTCAGTTTAAACCCTGAGTCATAGTATATTAAAAAATACCAGTATTATAATATATGAGTTATCATTATTGCAAAAATAGTGACAGATTTTCGTAGGGTAAAAGTACTTAGGCAAACATACTATGGCTTAATGCAAATTATCGTCTGTTAAAAGTTAGAGATTCATCTGTGAATTTTTAGCAACTTCCTGCTGGGGCGTGATCAAAAACAGGTAATAGCAATTCGCAATGGGCAACTCTTGGAGACGCTAAAAGCGAACGCCCCGCTTTACTAACGCAATTCGCACTCTTACTAACGCCCCGCTTTGCTGTTTTCATGCCCGCAGGGCTGTACGCAATTAAGCAACTTAGATGCAGTAAGACTTTCGTGATTTATATCTGTTGCCTCCTTTTGGAGAACTGGTATAAAGGTTAAGCAGAGCAGAATGGGAAAATTTTCTCTATGGCGATCTGTCTTCTTCTTAATGTTACGGACTTCCAGAGAATAAATTACCCAATTTATGATGATATTTTTTCCCCCTGCCCCCTTCTCCCTGCCTACACAGCGATTGATTATTTTTTAATTGAAAGTTCCTTACGGGTTCCTGCCATGTACCTCTGCACAATTAACCGTGTGCCCCTACCCTCTTAAATAATTACCAATGGCTAATAGTTAATAACTAAAGATAAAATGGTGAAGCCTCAAAGGACAACTTTTGTCCATCGCCTAGAACTTTACCTGCCACCATGTCTGTTAATTCCAAGTTATACGAAGGCAAAGCCAAAATCCTCTACACAACGGACGATCCGGAAGTCTTGTTGGCCGATTTTAAGGACGACGCCACGGCGTTTAACGCCCAAAAACGTGGCAGTATTCAGGAGAAGGGAAAAATTAACTGTAGCATTTCCAGCCAGCTTTTTAAACAGTTGGAAGCAAAAGGTATAAAAACTCACTTTATCGACAACCCTACCCCAAATCAGATGCGGGTGAAGGCAGTAAAAATTTTACCCTTAGAAGTAGTTATCAGAAATATTGCTGCTGGCAGTTTGTCTCAGCAAACAGGCTTACCAGTGGGTACAATTCTAAAACAGCCAATGGTAGAGTTTTATTACAAAAACGATCAGTTAGGAGATCCTTTGCTGACACGCGATCGCCTGTACCTGTTAGAACTAGCTACTGCGGAACAAGTAGATGCAATTACACATCTAGCATTGCAAATCAATGAATTTCTCAAGAACTTTTGGCAACGATGCGGCATTACCCTAGTAGACTTCAAACTAGAGTTTGGTTTGGACTCACACCAGCAGTTGCTCTTGGCAGACGAAATTAGCCCCGATACCTGCCGTTTATGGGATACCGCAGAACAGGACTCAAACCGCCGGGTAATGGACAAAGACCGCTTTCGCCGGGACTTAGGAAATGTAGAAAATGCCTACCAGGAGGTTTTACAAAGAGTGCTAAAAGCAGTAGAGAGTAATAATTAAGTGGGTAAAAATCAATTAAACTCGTGTGGATTGTCCAAAGTCTAGTTGTCAGTTGTCCTTTGTTATTCACCAACAATCATTGTACAGACGCGATTAATCGTGTCTCTACTGACCAATGACCGATGACTAATGACTAATGACTTTTTGTGTGTGTGGTCGTGAAGAGGAATTATAAGTAAAATGCGTTTATCTCCCATGTTGCTGGCAGCAGTAGCAATTGCAGCCCCTTTGGGCGGTTCATCATTGAGTGCAAATGCAGAAACCGCCAACAGTTCAAAACAGACAACAAAAGTTTTGACACTAGAAACAAATCAGCAGTCAGAAAAGAATACAGATCAGGTTGATAGTAAAAGTTTCAAATCTCGACCTAACCCCGCCAAGGTTATGAAGGCGGATAAACCCCACATTGCCGCAGTTTACCTTGTCAATCCAGAAACGATGCTTGCGGCGGGCCACGTCTACGCAACTTCAGGGGTAATCGTGCCAACCTCCACAACGCCAAAAACTGCACAAACCCCTCCAATAGATCCTAACTCTACTCAACAGCCATCTCCTGCTCCGGACATTCCACCGCCAGAAATTCAACAACCAACGCCTTCCCCAACTCCTGAGACTACTCCAGTCCCAGAAAATGTAAACCCATCGACAACACAGCCTTTATTACCCACAACTCCAGAACCATCTGCCACTCCTGATCTTCCGTTCCCAGGTAGTCAACAAAGAACACCTGCTCCAAACCCAGGCACTATTCCTAGTCCGCAGAATGTTAACCCGCCGACAACTCCGGGAAATATTCAACCCAACACACCTGCCCCAAACCCAGATGCAACTCCCAGTCCGCAGAATGTTAACCCGCCGACAACTCCGGGAAACACTCAACCCAACACAGCTCCAGAAGCTAATGACCCTCGCGTACTGGTGTCGGAAGTAGTAGTTAGAGCACAGACTGGGCAACTACCAGCAGGACTGGAAGACCAAGTTTATAGAGTAATTCGTACCCAACCAGGACGAACGACAACCCGCAGCCAGCTGCAAGAAGATATTAACGCCATCTTTGGTACTGGTTTTTTCTCCAACGTGCAAGCATCGCCAGAAGACACCCCCTTGGGAGTGCGGGTGAGCTTTGTTGTACAGCCTAACCCCGTCCTAACCAAAGTAGAAGTGCAAGCCAATCCTGGCACTGGTGTTGCTTCTGTACTCCCCGCGAATACTGTGGATGAAGTCTTTCGGGAGCAGTATGGCAAAATCCTTAACTTGCGTGACTTGCAAGAAGGAATCAAGCAGTTAAACAAGCGGTATCAAGACCAAGGTTACGTACTAGCTAACGTGATTGGAGCGCCACAAGTCTCTGAAAACGGAGTTGTTACCTTGCAAATAGCAGAAGGTGTAGTAGAAAATATTAGAGTCCGGTTCCGCAATAAAGAAGGTCAAGAGACAAACGAGAAAGGGCAACCAATTCGGGGGCGGACACAGGATTACATCATTACACGAGAATTGGAGTTGAAGCCAGGACAAGTATTCAATCGCAACACAGTACAAAAAGACCTACAGCGCGTGTATGGGCTAGGACTGTTTGAAGATGTGAATGTCTCCCTTGACCCTGGTACTGACCCCAGCAAGGTGGATGTAGTAGTGAATGTAGCTGAACGCAGCAGTGGTTCTATTGCGGCTGGGGCAGGTATTAGTTCTGCTAGCGGACTTTTTGGAACAGTTAGCTATCAACAGCAAAACCTGAACGGTAGAAACCAAAAACTGGGAGCAGAAGTACAAGTGGGAGAACGGGAACTGCTATTTGACTTGCGGTTTACAGACCCCTGGATTGCCGGAGATCCTTACCGGACTTCCTACACAACCAATATTTTTCGTCGCAGTTCCATTTCGTTGATATTTGATGGTCAAGATCAAGATATTAGGACGTTTGACCCAGGTAATCCTACTAATACAGATGCTCAGGATCGCCCCCGGATTCTCCGTCTAGGTGGTGGTGTTACCTTTACCCGTCCTCTTTCTGCCAATCCTTACAAAAGTTCTGTATGGACTGCCTCAGCAGGTTTACAGTATCAACGAGTTTCTGCGCGTGATGCTGATGGCAATCTCAGAAAAACAGGAGCCGTATTTGATGATAACGGCAACCGCATCAGTGACGAAATTCCACTAACCTTATCTAGCGGTGGTCAAGACGATTTACTACTGTTGCAACTGGGAGCACAGCGCGATCTCCGTAATAACCCATTGCAACCTACTAAGGGTTCTTATCTCCGCTTCGGAGTCGATCAGTCGGTTCCCATCGGGCTAGGCAACGTCTTACTCACCAGATTTCGGGGAAGCTACAGCCAATATTTACCCATCAAGCTGATTAGTCTCTCTAAAGGCGCACAAACTTTAGCATTTAACCTGCAAGCAGGAACCATCCTTGGTGACTTACCTCCCTACGAAGCTTTTACCCTTGGGGGTAGCAACTCTGTTCGAGGTTATGACGAAGGAGTATTAGGTAGTGGACGATCTTATGTGCAAGCATCAGTAGAGTATCGGTTTCCAGTTTTTTCAGTAGTCAGTGGCGCACTATTTTTTGATCTCGGTAGCGATCTAGGAACTAGTACTAGGGCGGCTGAAGTTTTGAATAAAAATGGTAGTGGCTTTGGTTATGGTCTTGGCGTTCGCGTCCAATCTCCACTAGGGCCAATTCGGATTGACTACGGTATCAACGATGATGGTGATAGCCGAATTAATTTTGGTATTGGCGAAAGATTTTAATTTGTCATTGGTCAGTACAGACGCGATTAATCGCGTCTGTACAATGATCGTTGGTGAATCACAAAGGACAAAGGACAAATGACAAATGACAATTAACTTTTTTGGATTAGCTTGCTAATTTTTACATTTACCTCAATACTATTCCGATAAAGGAATTAATCACATTTTCTGGGAAATATCAGGGATTTTACCAAAACAGACGATGAACAATACTAAAAGAAATATACTGACTTTTCGGCTATGCAACAGCACACTCTAGGCGGGGAAATTACCCAAATAGGCGTGGGATTGCATAGCGGTATTAGTACCCAAGTGCGGATACTACCAACTGAGGCGGGAAGTGGACGCTACTTTGTGCGGGTAGATTTACCGGATTTGCCGATCATTCCAGCCCAAGTTGCAGCAGTTAGTCATACTGTTCTCTCAACTCAGTTGGGCAAGGGTGAGGTAGCCGTCCGTACGGTAGAACATTTGTTGGCTGCGCTTTCGGGTATGGGTGTGGATAATGCCCGGATTGAAATTGATGGCCCAGAAGTTCCACTTTTAGATGGTTCAGCAAGTGTATGGACAGCTAATATTGCCCAAGTTGGCTTAGTATCACAGCCCAACAACCAAGTTCCCAAGGCTATTACAGAACCAATATGGGTTTATCAAGGCGATGCCTTTGTATGTGCCATCCCAGCACCAGAAACCCGCTTTAGTTACGGTATTGATTTTGATCTGCCCGCCATTGGTAATCAATGGTACAGTTGGTCACTAACTACTGAACTAGAAAAAGCTTCTGTTAGCTTTGCTACAGAAATTGCTCCCGCCCGGACTTTTGGGTTACTGCATCAAATTGAACACTTACAAAAAACAGGGTTAATTAAAGGTGGCAGTTTGGATAATGCACTCGTTTGTGGGCCAGAAGGGTGGTTAAATCCACCATTAAGATTTGCAAATGAGCCAGTCCGTCATAAAATCTTGGATTTAGTAGGAGATTTAAGTTTACTAGGAATTTTTCCTATTGCTCATTTCTTAGCGTATAAAGCCAGCCACAATTTACACATTCAACTGGCTCAGAGAATTTTAGATTTTGGATTTTAGATTTTAGATTTAATCTAAAATTTAAAATTTAAGATTATTAAGGCTTTCGACATACGCTTGTCTACTCAACTTTCAGATGAAAAATCAACTATACGGCCAATGTCAATCCTTACTGAAGTGAATACCATTACACCTACATCTACCGAATCAGAAGCTATAAATGAGACTACAATCATATCTGAGATTAAAACAACCTTTACATCTGAAGAAATTCAGAAATTGCTACCCCACCGCTACCCATTTTTACTTGTAGACAAAATAATTGACTACGTTCCAGGTAAAAAAGCTGTTGGAGTTAAAAATGTTACTATCAACGAACCCCATTTTCCAGGACATTTCCCAGGACGTCCACTGATGCCAGGGGTGCTAATTGTCGAAGCAATGGCACAAGTTGGGGGCATTGTTCTTACTCAAATGTCTCCGGTAGAAGACGCACTGTTTGTCTTCGCTGGGATCGATAAAGTTCGTTTTCGCCGCCAGGTTGTACCGGGGGATCAACTAGTAATGACAGTGGAACTGTTATGGGTAAAACAACGTCGTTTCGGTAAGATGCAAGGTCGTGCCGAAGTTGACGGTCAACTTGCCTGTGAAGGGGAATTAATGTTTTCTCTAGTTAATTAAAAGTTTGCTTTCGTGGTATTGGCATAGCCGTGAAATGCCTTTACTGAATCCTGAAAAAGGATCGCAGTTAAAAAAAATCCACAACAGCATCTGAATAATTTATTGATTTTCGACGCCCTCTTTACGAGACGCACTCACGAACACACTTAACTTGCTTTGCCCGACACTTTCGTTCACTGAAATACTTAACGCTCAACAATGCCAGTCGCCTCAAATGGGATGGCAGTCAGTATAACTCTCTTAACCAGGGTAACGCACTGCTTTAAAACCCCTACCCGGCGCTGGCTTATCAAGACAGTTCTGGAGATTCACCCTTGAAAACGCTAATTCATCCAACTGCTGTAATTCATCCGAAATCGGAACTCCACCATACAGTGCAAGTCGGTGCCTATGCTGTGATTGGAGCGCATGTCAAAGTGGGCCCTGAAACAATAATCGGTGCTCATGCCGTGTTAGAGGGGCCTTGTGAAATTGGGGCGCAAAATCAGATTTTTACAGGTGCAGCCATCGGTATGGAACCCCAGGATCTTAAGTTTGTGGGAGAACCAACCTGGGTCAAAATTGGTGATAACAACTTGATTCGTGAGTACGTTACCATTAACCGCGCTACTGGTGCTGGTGAAGCAACAGTGATTGGTGATGGTAACTTACTGATGGCTTATGCCCATGTGGCTCATAACTGCGTGATTGAAGACCAGGTGGTGATTGCTAACTCTGTAGCGTTGGCAGGTCATGTCCATATAGAGTCACGCGCTAGGCTGAGTGGGGTTTTAGGTGTCCATCAATTTGTGCATATTGGTAGACAGGCAATGGTGGGAGGCATGGCACGAATTGACCGGGATGTGGCCCCATATATGCTGGTGGAGGGAAATCCGGCGCGGGTACGAACCCTCAACCTTGTCGGACTTAAACGGTCTGGTATGGACTCTACAGATTTACAAATGCTCAAAAAAGCCTTCCGCATTCTCTACCGCTCTAATTTGCCCTTTAAGGATGCTTTAGAAGAGTTGGAATTGTTAGGGAATAGCGAACATTTGCAGCATCTGCGACGTTTTCTGCTACTTTCTCAGATGCCTGGAAGGCGTGGTTTAATTCCCGGTAGAGGAAGAAAAGGCGTGAGTGATGAATCGTGAATTATAAGTTAGGAGTTAGGAGTTATGAGTTGATAACTCAAATTTTTAACTCCTAACTTATAGTTCCTAACTCTTAATTTTTACTAATTACCAATTATCAAATGCGGATATTTATCAGCACTGGCGAAGTATCTGGTGATTTACAAGGATCACTACTAATTACAGCGCTGAAGCGTCAAGCTGTGGCGATTGGGTTGGAATTAGAGATTGTGGCGCTGGGTGGCGAAAAAATGCTGGAGGCTGGGGCAATTCTGTTGGGAAATACCAGTAGTATTGGCTCAATGGGTATATTAGAAGGTTTGCCTTATCTTTTACCAACTCTCCAGGTGCAGCGTCAGGCGATCGCTTTCTTAAAACAAAATCCACCAGACTTGGTGGTGCTGATCGATTATATGACTCCCAATCTGGAAATTGGGACTTATATGAAACAGCAATTACCAGATGTGCCTGTGGTATATTACATTGCTCCCCAAGAGTGGGCTTGGTCAATAAGTTTGCGTAGAACTAACCGGATTGTTGGTTTTACAGATAAGCTGTTGGCAATTTTTCCACAAGAAGCCCGTTACTTTCGTGAGAAAGGGGCAGAAGTTACTTGGGTAGGGCATCCTTTGGTTGACCGAATCCAAGACGCTCCTAGTAGGGAAGCAGCCCGTGCAACATTGGGAATTGCACCAGAACAAATTGCGATCGCACTTCTCCCCGCCTCTCGCCGCCAAGAACTAAAATATCTTTTACCAGTAATTTTTCAAGCTGCCCAAACTATTCAAGCGAAATTACCTGAAGTTCATTTTTGGATTCCTCTGTCGCTGGAAGTTTATAGACAGCCAATTGAGCAGGCTATTGAGCGTTACGGTTTACGGGCGACAATTATATCAGGTCAACAAATGGAAGTTTTTGCTGCTGCTGATTTAGCCATTAGTAAATCTGGTACTGTCAACCTAGAACTTGCTCTGTTAAATGTGCCGCAAGTTGTAGTTTACCGTTTAAGTTCCCTGACTGCTTGGATAGCTCGTAAAATCCTCAAAGGTTCTGTAACCTTTGCATCACCACCTAATTTAGTGGTAATGAAGCCGATTGTGCCAGAATTTTTACAAGAGCAAGCCACACCAGAGAATGTTATCCAAGCAGCGATGGAACTACTACTCAATCCTAGTCGCAGAGCGCAAACTTTGGCGGATTATCAAGAAATGCGGCAGAATTTAGGAGAAGTTGGGGTTTGCGATCGCGTTGCTCAAGAAATTTTGCAAATGGTGGCGGGGGCTGGGAAGTAGGGAGAGACGCAATTAATCGCGTCTGTACAAAGTGGGGAGTAGGGAAAATTTTGTATATTTAATACGTGATACCCAATCCCAATCTCTTTAGAGGTGTCATGGCTTATGAGATGAAAAAACAAAGAGCGATCGCTGTTGACTTATTCGCCGGTGCGGGAGGTATGACTCTTGGCTTTGAACAAGCTGGCTTTGATGTGCTAGCCTCTGTGGAAATTGACCCGATCCACTGTGCAACACATGAGTTTAACTTCCCTTATTGCTCAGTGTTATGTAAAAGTGTTGTGGATACAACCGGGGACGAAATTAGGAGTCGGTCTGAGATAGGCGATCGCGAAATTGATGTGGTAATTTGTGGCTCACCATGTCAAGGGTTTTCTCTAATTGGGAAACGGGCTATTGATGATCCTCGAAACTCTTTAGTGTTTCACTTTCATCGGCTGGTTTTTGAGCTAAAACCAAAGTTATTTGTAATGGAAAATGTTCGGGGGATTACAGTTGGCGAACATAAACAAATTCTCCAATCCTTAATTAACGAGTTTAGAATTCACGGCTATAAAGTAGAAGAAAACTATCAAGTTCTCAACGCTGCACATTACGGAGTACCACAGTTCCGTGAGAGATTATTTCTCATAGGTGCAAGAGAAGATGTAGAGTTACCAAAATACCCTCAGCCGATTACTAAACAAGCATTACCAAATAATTTAACTTCTAAAAAAATATCTGATATTCCATTGAGTCCTACAGTATTGGATGCAATTGGAGATTTGCCTGAAATAGAAAAATATTCAGAATTATTAACAAGAGATTGGGTTTTAGCAGAATACGAAAAGCCTAGTAACTATGCTCTTGTACTTCGCGGTATCAAATGTTTAGATGATGATTATTCTTATAAACGAGAATATGATTTGCGAATACTTTATTCAAGTTTAAGGACAAAACATTCTGCGGAAACTATTCAACGTTTTCAGGATACTCAACAAGGCGAGAGAGAAAAAATTAGTCGTTTTTATAAGCTACATCCTGCTGGTGTCTGTAATACTTTAAGAGCAGGAACAGACAAGTATAGAGGTTCTTTTACATCTCCTAGACCGATTCATCCAATTACGCCGCGCTGTATTACAGTTAGGGAAGCGGCGCGATTGCATTCTTACCCAGATTGGTTTAGATTTCATGTAACCAAATGGCACGGATTTCGGCAGGTTGGAAACTCTGTACCACCGTTACTAGCAAAGGCTGTGGCGGCAGAAATTATTCGCAATTTGAATATTTCGCCTCTTAAACCGAGTTTTGGATACAAGTTGGAAGAGGAAAAGCTATTACAGTTTAATATGTCGCAAGCGGCACAATATTACCAGCGTGATTAGTAAGAATACCCTCTATAATATGTACAAGGTTGGGCTAAGTACAGCTTTAGGTAAAATCGTGGCGAATTGAGGGTTGAAATTTAAACGCAAATGGGAGGCAGCGTGTTGCGGGGGTTCCCTTTGTTGTAGCGACTGCCGTCGCGCAGAGGAGCGCAAAGTTTGTTTGAGTCCCATTTGCTAGGAACTTAGGCAAGGCTGGGCTAAGTCCAAGCACGAAAGAATGTACTATCTTCCCAGATATTAGCAGCCGCCAGTGCGATCGCTGTTAATTCTTCCTTTTTAAGAGGCACAAAAGCCTGCGCTATCTTGACATTATTCTCTAATTGTGAAATAGTTTCTGCGGCAATTACACAACAATGTACTCCAGGCTGAGACATTGTGTAACCTAAAGCTTGCTCTATACCTGTCAACCCACCCGGTTTAAATAGCCGACCATAAGCAGGGACTTTCATCGCAATCACACCAACATTTTTTTCTTGAGCAACTGGTAGAACCACTGGAATAAATGGATGTGGGTGGTGTTTGTCGGCGGCATTCACAGGAATCAGTGTAGTGTGGAAAGGATAGCGACGCAAACCTTCGGCAATCACTTGAGGGTCGTGATGCCCGGTAATACCTGCAAAGCGCACCAATTTTTGTTCTATGGCTTCTTCTAAAGCTTTAATTGCGCCTGATAGACTAAAGATGGTGTCGAGTTCTTCAGAAAAAGAGACCCGATGCAACTGCCACAAATCGAGATAATCTGTATTGAGACGTTTAAGCGATCGCTCCAATTCTCGCCATGCACCATCCCGATCTCTTTGATCGGTCTTGCTTGCTAGAAATACCTTTGAGCGATGGGATGGTAGCACTTTGCCTAAATAATCTTCACTCGGGCCATAACTAGCAGCTGTATCAAAGTAGCGAATGCCAAGTTCCAGCGCTCTTTGAATAATTGCTGTAGCATCACCCTCTTTTCCTTCCCAGGATAGCGGCGTTTGTCCTGCTCCGCCTAACCCAAAGATCGGGAGTTTTACTTCTGTGCGTCCCAGTAACCGTTCTGGCATAGTTGCTGGCGATATTGCCGTGTTGGTAGTATTTTGCCCAAAAGCATTAGTTGCCACAATACCTCCAGTTACAGCAATACTAGTAATTAGGAAATTACGCCGCGTCTTTCCTTCTGTCATGCTTGGCTTTGGAGAAAAGTACTCTTCTTCTCAAATTTTAGCTAGGGATGATTAACTGGATATCCTTCTAAAGCATAGATTCATCACATTTCAGATAGGTAGGTCAAAATAAGAGCGATGCCTACGACAGCAAGTTACGCACATCTCACAAATTAAGATTCTTTATTACTGAATAAGTAGATAAAAGAGAATAATTATACTTTGGGCTGTTGATAAATGCCTAGAACTTGCTTTAGCTTATTCTGGTGTACAACTATTAAACCAATTCGCAATTCGCAATGACGCTCGAAGACTCGCTAACGCAATGGGCTTCGCCCCGCTACGAAGAGAGTAATTACGTGTTGTAACGGGGATTTAGACCCCGCCACAACACTTGCGGCTTGATAGAAGCCGGGGACTTAAACCCCTACATTTTGTTAAATTTATTTTTGCCAATGGTAGTTGATGCAACTCAGTTAAGCGATTTCCATAACCACCCGTCTGACCAACTGATTGTTCTTTGTTAACTGCGGATAGAAAAATTATTAACTATCCTGATGTGCAAATTCTTAAGTAGTGTTAGCGCTTGAGTATTAATTTACCCCAACTTATCTCGTTTGCTTTGCGATAATTCCGTTTTATTTGCTCCGTAATTCTGTTATGACCTCTAAAGATCCTGTTGCCTCACCCGTGAATGGATTGGTTTTATCCGAAGAAGCCTTTTTCTTTGAGCGATCGCTTGATCTGCTGTCGGTCGTTGGTCTGGATGGCTACTTTAAGCGGATTAATCCTGCATTTACCCAAACCCTTGGCTACTCAGAAGCAGAATTATTAGCCAGTCCTTTTTTAGACTTCGTGCATCCAGACGACCACTTCGCCACGTTAGCAGAAATGGAGAAGGTGAAGACCGGGATACCAACACTCAATTTCGAGAACCGTTACCGGACGAAGGATGGCCGCTACCGATGGCTGGGATGGACAGCATCACCGCAGATTGCCCGGGGAGTGATATACTGCGTTGCCCGTGAGATGACCCAGCAAAAAGAGGTCGAAGCCGCGCTACAACGCGCCAACCAGGAACTAGAACAGCGCGTTGCCGAACGGACTGCCCAGTTAGAACAGGCAAATGCAGTCTTGGCAGAACGGGAAGCCTTGTATCGAACGCTAACACAACACATCCCTAATGGCGCAGTTCACCTGTTTGACCATGAATTGCGCTTTTTGCTTATAGAAGGTAGCGAAATCAAACAATTGGGATTAGATGGAGCGGCACTGGTGGGGCAAACTATTTGGGAAGTCCTACCTCCAGAAACCTGTGAACAAATTGAACCGATGTATCGTGCAGCCTTAATAGGGCAAATTTCAGTCCAGGAAGTGCTTTACTCTAATCAGGTTTATGAAGTACATACTTTGCCTGTACGCAGTGAGCAGGGTGAGATTTTTGCAGGCATGGTACTCACCCAAAATATGACGCATCGCAAGCAGGCAGAAGCAGAGTTACAGGAAAGCAGGGCAACGCTGCAACGGCAACTGGCTGAGATTGAAAGCATCTACCAGTCTGTTCCAATCGGGTTGAGTGTTCTCGATACCAACCTACGCTTTGTGAGGATTAACCAGCGATTAGCAGAGATCAATGGATTTTCCGTAGAGGAACACATTGGGCGAACAATTCGAGAGTTACTGCCTAACATCGCGGATACTGCTGAAGAATTACTGCGTCCTATCTTAGAAACGGGAGAACCATTACTAAATGTCGAAATTCGGGGAAAAACTCCGGCACAACCGGGAGTAGAGCGTGTCTGGCTGGAGAGCTTTTTGCCGTTAAAGGATGGCGAGCAGATAATTGGCATCAATACCGTTTGTCAAGAGATTACCGAGCAGATTCAGGTTGATGAAGCCCTGCGCCAGAGTGAAGAACGATTTCGCACAATGGCAGACAATGCACCTGTAATGGTTCGGGTGACGGATGCCACCGGATACTGTACCTATCTCAGCCAAAGTTGGTATGAATTCACAGGGCAAACCGAAGCAACAGGGTTGGGGTTTGGTTGGCTCAATGCCGTGCATCCAGAGGATTTTGCATTTGCTCGAGAAACATTTATAAGCGCTAATATCCATCACAAAGCCTTTCGAGCAGAATACCGTTTACGCCGTCACGATGAGGAATATAGTTGGGCAATTGATGCAGCAAGTCCCTGGTTTGAGGCAGATGGGCAGTATAAAGGCTACATCGGCTCAGTTATTGATATTACCGATCGCAAACAGGCAGAAGAAGCCCTGCGGCGATCTGAAGAACGCTATCGCATGCTGTTTGAAACGATGGAAGACGGCTTTTGCGTTATTGAAATGTTGTTTGATGCAAACAATACGCCGATTGATTATCGCTTCTTAGAAATCAACCCTGCATTTGAGCAACAAACCGGACTCCAACAGGCAGAGGGTAAAACGTTACGCCAACTCATTCCCAATATGGAAGAATTTTGGTTCAAGACTTATGGCAAAGTGGCTCTAACGGGTGAACCCATTCGCTTTGAAAATGGCTCTGAGGCGCTCAATCGTTGGTTTGATGTTTATGCATTTCGCATTGAGCAGCCAGAGAGACGCAAAGTGGCCATCCTGTTCAAAGATATTAGCGATCGCAAACAGTCTGAGATAGCCCTGCGGGAGAATGAAGACCGCTTGCGGATGGCGATCGCCTCTGCTCAATTGGGAACTTGGGATTGGAATCTGGTTACAGGAGAATTGAAATGGGATATCGGCTGCAAAGCCATGTTTGGGCTACCGCCTGATGCCGAGAGTAGTATAGAGGCATTTTTTGAGGGTTTACATCCGGATGATTGCGATCGTCTTCAGCAAATTATTCAAGAGGCGCTTAATCCCGCATCAGGTGGCTCTTATGATACTGAGTATCGAACGATCGGCATTCAGGATAAAGTTGAACGCTGGCTGAGGGCAAAAGGGCAAGCCTACTTTGATGAAAACGGAAAACCGATTCGCTTCATTGGTACGGTGTTGAATATTACGGAGCAAAAACAAACCGAAGCGCAATTAATTTATGATGTTTTTCACGATTCACTAACTGGACTGCCAAACCGTGCTTTATTTGTCGAAAGGTTGGAGCAGGCGCTGGTGCGAACAAAGCGTCATTCAGACTACAGATTCGCTGTCCTGTTCTTAGATGTGGATCGCTTTAAAGTTATCAACGATAGTCTTGGTCACATGATTGGGGATCAATTGCTAACTGCGCTGGCACGCAGATTACAAATGTGTGTCCGTGTAGGAGATACAGTTGCTCGCTTAGGAGGAGATGAGTTCACAATCCTATTAGATGATATCAAAGATTTAAATGATGTAAAAAATGTAGCGAATAGAATAAATGTAGCTTTGACAAAAGCTTTCAATCTTGCTGAAAATGAAGTAATTACTACTGTAAGTATTGGTATCGCTTTAAGCACTAACACTTATAATTTGCCAGAAGAAATCATCCGTGACGCTGACATTGCAATGTACCGTGCTAAAGCACAAGGAAAAGCACGCTATGAAATATTTGATTTTAGTATGTACAGTCAAGCTGCCCAGTTATTACAGTTAGAAATGGATCTACGACGGGCAATTGAACGCCAGGAATTTCAGGTTTACTATCAGCCAATTGTCTCGTTAGAAACTTATAAGATTATTGGCTTTGAGGCTCTTGTGCGCTGGCAACATCGTGAACATGGAATTATTTCTCCAGAAAGATTTATTCCTTTAGCAGAAGAAACTGGGCTGATTGTGCCGATTGGTTATTGGGTGTTACGCGAAGCTTGTCGTCAGATGCAGGCTTGGCAACTGAAATTTCCTACTAACCCAATCTTAACCATCAGTGTAAATATTTCCAGTAAACAGTTTTGCCACCCCAATTTGATTGAGGAAATTCGCCAAATTCTGCTAGACTCTGGCCTAGAAGGCAGCAGTTTAAAGTTGGAGATTACTGAAAGCGTACTGATGGAAAATTCTGATTCAGCTACTGCTATGCTTTTGGAATTACAACAGATGGATATTCAGTTACATCTAGATGATTTTGGCACAGGTTATTCATCCTTGAGTTATCTGCATCATTTCCCCTTTAGTGCATTAAAGATTGATCGTTCATTTGTTATCAACATTGGTGCTAATGGAAGAAACTTGGAAATTGTTCAAGCGATTATTTCTCTAGCAGAAAGTCTTAACATAGATGTAATAGCCGAAGGTATAGAAACAAGAGAACAATTAACACAGCTTCAAAATAAAAAATGTAAGCATGCACAAGGATATATTTTCTCTCGACCACTTGATAGCAACTCAGTTGATACATTAATTGCATCTAGCTTGTACTTTCAGCTAAATTAAAACCTGATATATTTAACGCTTATGTTCAGCTTTGATTCCCTGATCCTACCAATCCTAAGTGTTGAAATACTGTATTTCATTAGGGTATGTAAAAATAAGAGCGATGCTTACGACGCCAAGCTAAACACTGATTTTTCTAGTTTAACTTTGAGGTGCGATCGCTTCTAGTTGCAGAGGTATTAATCTTATATATAGTAGTCAACAAAGCTGTTAGAACATCTGGCAGTAAACGCGCGTTCAACAACGTACTTTGTGATTTTATTGTCATCCTCATATCTTTGTCCGTTGCTATAAAATATTATGTAAACAATATGCATTTGCTAAACGATATTAATGTTATTCCCAATTTTATGTCATCAGCTTGTTAAAAGGCAAACCTGCCTTCTTGCCTTATTCTCATCTTCTTGAATTTGCCCTAATACAGTTCATCCCAATTGGCAATGACGCTCCTACGGACGCTCGTTCCTCTCTACGAGACGCTGCGCGAACGCTACTGCTTCGCTAACGCATTAAAAAACTTAACATATAGCAAAGCTTTCAGGATTTATATCTGTTTTATTATTTTAGTGAATTGGTATCAGTTAAGGAAATTTATCTGTTAAGGCAGGCAGGGGAAGAGAAAAAAGCTTAACTGAACACTATTGAAATTTGTCCTAAAATAATACTTATAAGTACAACAATACCTAAAATACATTGTTTAATAGTAAGCCTTTTAAATAAAATTATTGAACACAACTATAAACTTTTGGTCAAAAGCAGATTCTTTAATTTCACTATTTATTGTCTTTCGGTACTATATTACTGAGTTATTAACCTCTTACAAAAGAAGTTTTTTAAATAAATAAAAATCTATCTGTAGATAAATTACTAAAAATTGCAAACTAGCTTAGGGTGTATAGAGCCTTTGCAATAAGTATTGGTTATTCCAAAACATTTTCATGCCCCATATTTGTTATTCCCAGTTACTGCGTTATGGCATTGTTGTATTAATTGTCGCACTTACATTAGTGCTGATGTTGATGCTAGACCCCTGGTTAAGCATGAGTGGAACTCCTTTCTTGCTGTTTTTTAGCGCTGTAATGGTGAGTGCTTGGTATGGTGGTTTGAAATCAGGGCTGTTAGCAACTTCCTTGTCTGCGTTACTGAGCAGTTACTTTTTTCTCCCCCTGGCTAATGATCTCAGTTTTGACTTATCCAACTTTCTGCGAATTGGATTGTTTGCATTACAAGGATTGCTCTTTAGTATCTTATACGAGGGATTAAAAACTGCTAAAAGCCGGGCTGATGGAAATCTCCAAAAGCTTAGAGTTTGTGAGGAGCGATTTCGATTAGCGTTAAGTAGTTCAGATATTGTGGTATTTCAGCAGGATCGCGATTTGCGACATCAGTGGATTCATAATCCTCAAGATCTACACACTGCTGAAGAAGCGCTGGGTAAGTCTGACTATGAATTATTTCCAACCTTAGTAGCAGAGCAATTGACGGCAATTAAGCAGAAGGTACTAGAAACTGGTGTTTCAAACCGTGAAGAGGTTTGTCTGACAATTGGTGGAGAAAACCGTTACTACGATTTGCTGATTGAACCGCTAAGGGATGTAGACAATAGCATTCAAGGTATTATCTGTGTAGGTGTAAATATTACTGAGCGCAAGCAGGCAGAATTAGAAAAAGCCACGTTACACCAAGAACTTCAGCAAGCGATTCAGCAAAAAGACGAATCTCTGGCGTTACTCAATGCTTGGGTTACTAGTTCACCAGTAGCGCTGGCTTTTCTCGATACTGAACTTCGCTATATTCATGTTAATGAAGCGTTAGCAGCTGTCAACGGTGTACCGCAAAGTGAACATATTGGTCGCACCTTTAGGGAAGTACTGCCGGAATGGGCAGCGCAAATTGAGCCTGTTTTTGAGCAAGTCATGCAAACCAGACAGCCCTTACTCAATCAAGAAGTGAGCGGTGAAACTTATCCTGCTGGAATATATCGTTATGGTCTTGTCAGCTATTATCCGGTGTGTCTCCCGGATGGGCAGTTATTAGGAGTAGGCATTAGTTCAATTGATATTACTCAACTGAAACAAACTGAGCAAGCACTGCAAGAAAGCGAAGCAAAGTTTCGCAGTGTGGTTGAGTCTAATATGATTGGTATTGGCTTCTGGCACAGAGACGGCAGGATTACAGATGCTAACGATGCCTTGTTAAGTATGGTGGGTTATACCCGTGAAGAATTACTTGCTGGAGAAGTTCGTTGGCAAGACCTAACTCCTACAGAATACCTGCCACTTGATAAGCAAGCACTAACTCAATTTCAAGACAATTCCTTTTGTACCCCCTTTGAAAAAGAATATATTCGTAAAGACGGTTCGCGCTTCCCAATTTTGGCGGGTGGTAGCCACTTTGAAGGGACTGTAGATCGAGGAGCTTTTTTTGTTCTTGATATTACAAAGCGCAAGCAGGCTGAAGAAAGACTTCGCCATATCGGCCAAATTAGTAGTTTACTCTCTACTTCGCTAGATTACGAAGAAACCTTAGAACAGATTGCCAAAATCTCAGTTCCCCAGCTAGCTGATTGGTGTAGCGTTGATATTTTAAATGAAGATGGTTCCATTCGCCGCCTACCCATTGCCCATGCAGACCCATCCAAAGCGGAGTTAGCGCGTAAACTTCAGGAGTATGCCACAGATTATAAGGGTGCAAGTGCAATTACTAGAGTACTGCAAACTGGGCAAAGTGAATTAATCTCAGAGATATCTGACTCGCTATTAGTAGCAAGTACTCAGAATGAAGAACACTTAGAACTTGTTCGGCAATTGGGGATGAAGTCTGTGATGATTGTGCCGTTAATCGCACAAGGGCGAGTCCTCGGAACTATTAGCTTTGTCAGCACCCAATCAAACCGTCGTTACGATCGCACTGACCTCACTTTAGCAACAGATATTACCCATCGTGCTGCCTTAGCAATGGAAAATGCCCGACTTTATCGAGATATGCACCAGGCTTTAGTCCATTATGCCGAATCTCTATCTCTTCTAGATGCGCTCTTAGCAGCTGCTCCCGTTGCCGTGTGCTTTTTTGATCGGGAACTGCGATATATCCGAATTAATCAAGTTTTCGCTGACATTAACGGTTTGACCATAGAAGAACATCTAGGACGTAAATTTGGGGAAGTATTGCCAGCGATGGCGGCTGAGTTGGAGCTACAGTTACAGCACGTATTGAATACTGGAGAACCCCTGCTGAATGTAGAAATCAGTGGTAATACAAGGGAACAACCAGAACGTTACGGCTATTGGCTGGGCAACTATTACCCGGTCAACAACGCAATGGGAGAAACGGTAGGGATTGGAATTATTTTGGCAGATGTGACAGCAGCAAAGCAAACAGAAGTTGCTTTACGAGAAAGCGAAGAAAGGTTCCGAGCAATGTTCAACCAGGCAGCTGTTGGCATCACTTTAGTAGGGTTGGATGGACGATTTCTTCAAGTTAATCCTGCCCTATGTGAAATTACTGGATACAGCCATGAAGAGTTAATTCAAATGAACTTTCAGGAAATTACCCACCCTGACGATTTAGGAATTGATTGGGAAAATGCTCGGCAAGTTTTAGCAAAAGAAATTAGTGGTTATTCTTTAGAAAAGCGCTACATCCGCAAAGATGGTTCCATTGTTTGGGTAAATTTAACTTCGTCAGCAGTTTGGGATGCTAACGGACAACCAAAGTATGCATTAGGCATTATTGAAGATATTAGCGAACAGCTTGCCGCCCTGCACGAACAGCAAGCTGCGCTACGCGAACGCCAACGAGTTGAAGCCACACAAAACTTTTTAGTCGAAGCCAGCACCTTACTCGCTGCCTCATTAGATTATGAAGTCGCCTTGGAAAGCGTGGCTAATTTAGCAGTTCCTACCCTAGCTGACTGGTGTATTGTAGATGTTTTCCAGAAAGATTGGTCAAGTAAACAAATTGCGATCGCAATTGCCGATCCGACAAAACAAAGCATTTTAGACGAAATCCGACGGCGTTATCCACCCAAAACCAAAACAAAACAGCTTGTGGAACAGCTAGGATTAGGAATTTCTATCTTTTATCCCCAATTATCTGACTACAATTTTGTCCAGATGGCTCAAAATGAAGAACATCTGCAATTGCTGCGAAGCCTGGGTATTCGTTCTTTAATGGTAATTCCAGTTCGTTCCCGTGGGCAATTATTTGGAGCAATCTCTTTTTTTACAGCCGAGTCAGGTCGGCACTATCAAAAGACAGACTTGGCTTTAGCAGAGGATATTGCTCGTCGGGCAGCAATAGCGATCGACAACGCAAGACTATACCAGGAAACTGAACGGTCTATCAATCGCACCATACTTTTGCAAAAAATAACTGCTGCTTTCTCGGAAGCCTTAACTCCCCAACAGGTAGCCAATGTAGTGGTGAACCAAGGCATTGCCGCCTTGGAAGCTACTGGTGGTTCCGTTGTCTTACTTACTGAGGGAGGTACTACCCTAAAAATTGTGCAAGCAATTGGCTATCCGCAAACACTTATAAATACTTGGGAGACTTTTCCCATCACAGCATCTAACCAAATAGCAGAAACAGTCAGAACTGGGCAGCCGGTTTTTTTAGAAAATTTAGCAGCCATGATTGCTAGATATCCCGACCTAGCAGATATTGTGACTGTTATAGCGAATAATGCTTGGGCTTCTATTCCCTTGGTAGCAGAAGGCAAAATAATTGGGGCTTTGGGATTTAGCTTTAACAGTGGACAAATATTTAATGAAGAAGACCGGGGATTTATGTTGACACTGGGACAGCAGTGTGGCCAAGCGATCGCCCGCGCTCAACTTTACGAAGCCGAAAAAACTGCAAGGGCCCAAGCCGAGACAGCCAACCGGATTAAAGATGAATTTCTTGCCGTCCTTTCCCATGAACTTAGAACTCCTCTAAATCCGATTTTAGGGTGGGCGAAGTTACTTAGAACCCGCAACTTTGACGAAGCCACAAGAATCCGGGCATTAGAAACAATCGAGCGTAATGCCAAATTACAAACCCAACTGATTGGAGATTTACTTGATGTTTCACGGATTTTACAAGGTAAGGTTAGGTTAAATCTTTATGCAGTGGATTTGAAAGTAGCGATCGCAGCTGCACTAGAAACGGTGCGTTTAGCAGCCGAAGCCAAATCAATTGAAATAAAAACGGTGCTAAGTCCTGATATCGGCAAAGTTTTGGGTGATGGCGATCGCTTGCAACAAGTAATGTGGAATCTCCTCTCTAATGCTGTTAAATTCACACCCACAGAAGGACAAGTAGAAGTACGTCTAGAACAAGTTGGATCAGAAGCTCAAATTCAGGTGATTGATACAGGTAAGGGAATCATGCTGGAATTTTTGCCTTACGTATTTGATTACTTTCGACAAGCAGATGCCAAGACAACCAGGATATTTGGCGGACTGGGATTGGGACTAGCAATTGTGCGTCATTTGGTAGAACTTCACGGTGGTACAGTTCAGGCAGAGAGTTTAGGAGAAGGACAAGGAGCTACCTTTACAGTCAGACTACCTTTGCTCAAAAACTCAGAGTTACGAGTCAGCAGTGATGAGGCTTCTCAACCAGAACTTAGTACTGACGACACATTACTTGCTGGAGTCCAAATCTTGCTTGTGGACGATCAAGCAGATGTGCGAGAGTTTTTTAGCTTTGCACTAGAACAATATGGCGCAACTGTAACATTAGCTGAATCAGCAAGTGAAGCGCTGGAAATACTAGCCCAATCAAAGCCAGATATTTTGTTAAGCGATATTGGAATGCCTGTAATGGATGGCTATATGCTGCTGCGCGAGGTGAGAAAATTACCGCCAGATAAAAACGGGCAAATTCCCGCGATCGCATTGACAGCTTATGCTGGAGAAATTAATTACAACCAAGCAATGGCAGCAGGATTTCAAAAACACTTACCTAAACCCGTCGATCCAGTAGATTTAGCTAGTGCGATCGTCAATCTCATTGGACAGAATCAACCTTGAAACAGGCAAGGGAGCAGGGAGCAGGGATCATTTCCCCCTGCTCCCTGCTGTGGAATGAAGGGGAGAACATGAGTTGGAATCCCCCATTTCATAAGCGTGGTTCTTGTACCCTACGGTAAGCTAACATAATAGATGGGGTTGAATCGCCGAATTATCCCCCTTGCTCCCTGCCCCCTACCTCTTCACTCAACCAATAGGTCGATTACCAGGATTGACTGCATGAATATATTCACTACCCGATTGCGGTCTTCCTCGTTTATAACAAGCTTCTTCTGGTTTACCCCATCCTAGCTGTAAAATCATTTCCAAAAAACTAGAATTTTCCCACTTGCATAAGCTTGCCCATTCTGTTATTTGAACAATTCTTTCTACATCAGATGTGACAATTTTTTGGTACTGTTTATTATTATTGAAACTCAAGTATAAATCCATTCCTATAGAGACTTCATACCAAAATTCTACAATAGAATTTTTAGCAGTTTTTAATATCTCTAAGTCACTTGCGAGGGCTATTAACTCACTGTCTACTTCAGGATAGTTTAAGTTTTTACCTTTGACTGTTACCTCCCGCCAAATAATACCTGAAACTTGATTTTCTCTTTGATATTCATGAATTGCAGCTTTAAAATCTTGATAAGCAGTGAACTTTTGCAGCCCATCAGTCATGAGAAACTGGTCAATTACAGGATTACCAGAGACTGGTATTTCTAATTTTAGGCGTTTTCCTTTGAGGCAGGCTTGGCGTTCGGCTGCCAAAATTTGAATTAGCTCCTGAGTCGTGTAAACCTTTGACATTAGAATACACTCTAGTTAGTCATTTGTCATTTGTCATTAGTCATTTGTTATGGACTATAGACTATGAATGAACTTTTTAATCTGTTAACACAGATATTTCAATATTATGCTTTGACATCGGCGGCAATGTAGTAACAGATATCACTAAAAATTAGGGCAGACCTATTTGGTCTACCCCATAAGTTACTTAGCTAACTCACTACTAAACTCATTAAAGGCTCGCCGTTTTAGCTGTGCTGTTTCAGTACGTGGTAATAAATCAAAGATTTTACGAAATTCATCGTCTATCTCTTCAAAAGGTACTTGACCTTTTTTATTTAAAACGACTTCACCTGATTTATTAAACACCACAACTTGAGGAACAGCCCCAGAATAGTAATATCCTGCTTCTGTAGGGTCGTAGGTCTGTTTAAGCGGGATAGCATCTACACTAATCGGCATAATTTCTGCTACCCGACCATAGAATTCCTGTACTCGTGAAATGGAAATGGCATATCTTTTGGAATCGCTGCTGTCATCCAAATAAAAGGCCAAAAATATGGGTTTATGTTCCGCTAAAGCTTGTGCAAGTGTCTGTCTGGGAGGAACCAATGAACCATTGCCAGCATAAACGACAAAGATGTTGCCATCATATAAATCATTATTAAGACCAGCATGTGCAGGTTGCATACTTATAATGAAAAGACTTGCAAGCAACACCAGGCATTTGGATACCCACCTTTGCCAGCCAGTAATTTGTTTATGTAAAAAAAGAAACTTTGTGCTATTCATCAAAAGAAACCTTGCAAGCTACTACTTGTCGTGAGTTTGTGCTGAATTCGGCAAACTGGGCTGGATATGTAATTACGCCCGCGCACTACTTTTTTAAGATAACGTCTACTGAGATTATCTCTCGTAAGTGGATGATGGAGATAAACGGAGTTCTGAGGCGGATGAATCCAGTTCCGAGGAGGATGAACGGAGTTCCCAAATGGATGAACTTGACTCTAGCTCTCCCCTGCCTCCTGCCTGATTCCTTGCAACTTGATTTTAAGGCTGGCTTTTTCAGCTAGGATTCGTTAAACTCACGCATATTAAATTTGCAGTTAAATATTTTCAATTAGCAACTGCCAGAAGACTAGGATACCGATGTGGGAAAGAAAATACAATTCATAGATAGGCTGCGATTGGGTTTTGCGGTGTCAGTGGCAAAGAGTGTAACGTTTATAATACGATCGCTCCGTCTAGGTGCTGCTAGTGTATTACCAGGCTCAATTGCTCGTCGCATTGAACCCCGACTTTTACAATTATTGAGTCAGCAAGTTAAAAACGGAGTGATTTTAATTGCTGGGACTAACGGCAAAACCACTACAGCCCTGCTTTTATGCACAATACTAGAACGCAAAGGCTACCGCGTTACTCATAATTCTACAGGTGCAAATCTGGAAAATGGTTTGATGACGGCGCTGTTAGAAAGCACCAACTTACTAGGTACGCTAAATACTGATTATGCCATTTTGGAAGTTGATGAAAATATTGTCCCAAGAGTATTAACGCCACTCCAGCCGCGAATTATTCTCTGTTTAAACTTGTTCCGCGACCAACTTGATAGGTACGGCGAAGTAGACACAATTAGTAAACGTTGGACAAAAGTTATTTCTACGCTACCAGCAGAAACAGTGGTAATTCCCAATGCTGATGACCCAACATTATCTAACCTTGGTCAGCAGTTACCCCAACGGGTGTTATTTTTTGGCTTGAATGAGCCAGAACATTATTTAGAAGCAATTCCTCACGCCGTTGATTCTATTTATTGTCCCAAATGTGGACATTCTCTAGATTACAAAGGTGTTTATTTGTCTCATTTGGGAGATTTTACTTGTCCCAAGTGTGGTTTTAGTAAAAGTAAACCGACTTTAGAAAGTAGTGAATGGTCGCAAATTCTAGTTGGTTTGTACAACAAATATAATACCTTAGCTGCTGTTACTGCCGCTATTGAGTTGGGAGTTGATGAAGTAACAATCAGAGATACTATTAATACCTTTCAAGCTGCATTTGGTCGTGCGGAAGATTTAGTAATTAACGGTAAACGGGTACGGATATTGTTATCAAAAAATCCTGTAGGAACGAATGAAACTATTCGCGTAGTTACTCAAAGCACAGATAAAACCACACTGCTAGTCTTGAACGATCGCACACCCGATGGCACTGATGTATCCTGGATTTGGGACGTGGATACCGAGAAATTAGTCGAACGCGGCGGGACTTTAGTAGTGAGTGGCGATCGCGTTTATGATATGGCACTACGTCTACGTTACAGCCAAAAGTCCCCTGAGAGTAACTTAAATTTAATTGTCGAAGAAGATTTGCGACAAGCGATCGCAACTGCATTAGAGCATACACCAGAGAATGAAACTCTGCACATTCTGCCCACCTACTCAGCCATGCTAGAAGTGCGAGAAGTTCTGACTGGGCGGAAAATTCTTTAAATTGGGGAGTAGGGAGTGGGGAATGAGAGAAATTTTTCTCATTACCTAGTTCCCAACACCTAATCCAATTACGAATTACGAATTACGAATTACGAATTATGAATGTGAGTTATCAAAATTTGGAATTAACAATTGGTTGGTTGTACCCGACGCTGATGAGTACCTATGGCGATCGCGGTAATGTAATTACTATAGAACGTCGCGCCGAGTGGCGGGGATATGATGTTAAAGTATTACCCCTAGATCAAAATGCCACAGCCGCAGATATAAAAACTGTAGATGTCATCGTTGGTGGTGGCGCACAAGATCGTCAGCAAGAAATTGTCATGCGTGATTTGCAAGGTGCAAAAGCTGACGCGATGCGCGAGAAAATCGAAAATGGAACACCAGGAGTATTTACTTGTGGTTCACCCCAATTACTGGGACATTATTATGAACCAGGCTTAGGACAACGGATTGATGGTTTGGGAATACTCGATTTAGTTTCCGTGCATCCTGGTGAAAATACTAAGCGTTGTATTGGTAACTTGGTAATCGAAGTGACAGCTTCACGGCTAGCGCAAGATTTAAAAGAGATGACCGGTAGCACACCATATTTGGTAGGCTTTGAAAATCACGGCGGACGTACAAAACTGGGAAAAGTGGAAGCATTGGGGCGCGTGGTGTACGGTTTGGGAAATAATGGAGAAGATGGGACAGAAGGAGCATTTTATCAGAATGCGATCGCTACTTATTCCCACGGCCCTTTATTACCGAAAAATCCCTTTGTCGCCGATTGGTTAATTCAAACAGCACTGCGGCTAAAGTATCAGCAACAAATTACCTTAAAACCTTTTGACGATAGCCTAGCTGCACAAGCACGAGAAGCGATGTTTAAGCGATTGAAAGTGAGTTTACCTGCTGCGGCTGCGGCGAAAGTTTAACCTCAGTTGGCTGATTAAGCCTCTTCCCATGTCGGGGAGAGGTTTAGAGAGGGGTCAAATTTGACATAAAGCAAAGAGGCAAAGTATGACTCAAGCCTTAACCAAACAAGTAACATTTGATGAATTTATCGCCTGGTATCCCGAATCTTCAGACAGGCATTATGAACTACATGATGGGGTAATTTTTGAAATGCCTAAGCCAAGAGGGAAGCACTCAGAGATAGCCGGATTTATCAATGGTTCTTTGTTTATTGAAATCACTCGTTTGTCCATCTCTTGGTTTATCCCTAAAGAATGCGTCATCAAATCACTTAACACTGATTCAGGTTATGAACCAGATGTCATCGTTCTTGATAGACAAGCTATCAGCAACGAACCACGCTGGAAAAAAGAATCTATCATTACACGGGGTAGTTCCGTCAAGTTGGTTGTAGAAGTTGTTTCAACCAACTGGAGTGATGATTATGCTTTGAAGCTAGAAGATTACGAGTCTTTGGGCATTCCTGAATATTGGATTGTAGACTATCTAGGTTTAGGTGGTAGGCGGTTTATTGGTAATCCTAAACAACCAACTATCTCGATTTACCAATTAATTGAAGATGAGTATCAAGTTAGGCAATTTAGGGAAAGCGATCGCATTCACTCGCTAGCGTTTCCGGAGTTGAATTTAACTGCTGAACAGATTTTTCGGGCTGGAGAAGTCGCGTAATTTAGATGGCTAAGGGTTAAATTTTTATCTGACTTTAAAGCAAGGGGAAAGTATGACTCAAACCTTACGCAAACTAGTAACATTTGATGAATTTATTACTTGGTATCCAGATTCACAACGACGCTATGAATTGCATGATGGGGTAATTGTTGAAATGGCTCCTCCCACAGGTGAACATGAACAAATTGTTGGATTTTTAGTTGGGGAAATAGTTACAGAATACAAACGTTTAAAACTACCTTATTTCATCCCCAAAACAGCATTCATTAAACCGACTCAGAGCGAAGCAGCTTACTCCCCAGATGTACTGTTGTTGAATAACTGTAATTTAGTAAATGAACCTCTGTGGAAAAAAGAATCTACTGTAAGCCAAGCGGCATCAATTCCTTTAGTAATTGAGGTGGTAAGTACCAATTGGCGAGACGACTATTTTACCAAAGCAGGTAAATATGAAGAGGTCGGAATACCTGAATATTGGATTGTAGACTATTTAGGTTTAGGTGGTAGGCGGTTTATTGGCAATCCTAAACAACCAACTATCTCGATTTACCAAATAATTGAAGGTGAGTATCAAGTTAGGCAATTTAGGGGAAGCGATCGCATTCAGTCGCTAGCGTTTCCAGAGTTTAATTTAACTGCTGAACAGATTTTTCAAGCTGGAGAAGTCGCGTAAAAAACGGCTAAAAAAGTAAAAGAGTATTAAAGACTCGTCCACGAGTATCAAAGACTCATCCGCGAGTATCAAAGACTCGTCCACGAGTATCAAAGACTCATCCGCGAGTATCAAAGACTCGTCCACGAGTATCAAAGATTCGTCCACGAGTATCAAAGACTCATCCGCGAGTATCAAAGACTCATTCACGAGTATTAAAGACTCGTCGGCGAGTATCAAAGACTCATTCACGAGTATTAAAGACTCGTCCACGAGTATTAAAGACTCATCCGCGAGTATCAAAGACTCGTTTACAAGCCAATCTAAGCTATTGGTGATGATAAATTATTTTTAGATACAGTAAAAATTCTTAGCACTTATGTAGTGTTACACAGAATAGTAGATTGCTTTGATATCTTGCAGCATTCTTAATTAGTAGCCGCGATCGCCTAAAACTCGAAGTTCTAGAAACCAATAGCCAAAGCCACTCAAGTGGACTAAAACCTAAGTCTGGAAAGAATTTAGTTCTCTTAAAAGGACTTTTGCTATGCAGTCCTATGTTTCTAACCTATGGCGGTTGTTGGCATTAGGGCAAAATATTAATATTTGCGAAATTGTCCAGCGAATCAGGGGCATTATATATAACTTTCGTTGATAGGTGAACCTCAGTATGGCAAATACGCCTCAACGTTACCTTGAAAAAATCCGAGAAGCGAAAGAGAAAAAGCTTAAACGATTAGATTTAAGCAATGATTGGAATACTGATAACAAGAAAAAATTAACAGAGATTCCTGATGAGGTGTTTGAACTGGAATGGTTGAAGGTTTTGAATTTAAGCGGCAACCAATTAACTACACTGCCAAAAGCCATTACCCGCCTGCAACAACTCATCTTCCTGGATTTAAGCGGCAACCAATTAACGACACTGCCAGAAGTCATTACCCGCCTGCAACAAATCACCACCCTAAATTTAAGCGGCAATCAATTAACGACACTGCCAGAAGCCATTACCCGCCTGCAACAAATCACCACCCTACATTTAAGCAGCAACCAATTAACAACACTGCCAGAAGTGATCACCCGCCTCCAACATCTCACTGCCCTGTTTTTAAGCGGCAACCAATTAACGACACTGCCAGAAGCGATCGCCCACCTCCAACAACTCACTGCCCTATTTTTAAGCCGCAATGGATTAACGACGCTACCAGAAGTCATCATACGCCTGCAACAACTCACTTCCCTAGATTTAAGCGGCAACCAATTAACGACACTGCCAGAAGCCATTACCCGCCTGCAACACCTTACTTCCCTGGATTTAAGCGGCAACCAATTAACAACACTGCCAGAAGCCATTACCCGTCTGCAACACCTTACTTCCCTGGATTTAAGCAGCAACCAATTAACAACACTGCCAGAAGCCATCACCCGCCTGCCACAACTCACCTCCCTGTTTTTAAGCCGCAATGGATTAACGACGCTGCCAGAAGTTGTCACCCGCCTGCAACACCTCACTGCCTTGTTTTTAAGAGGCAACAAATTAACGACACTTCCAGAAGGCATTACCCACCTGCAACACCTCACCCTCCTAGTTTTAAGCAGCAATAAATTAACGACACTTCCAGAAGCCATTACCCGCCTGCAACACCTTACTAACCTCGAATTAAGCGACAACCAAATAACGACGCTGCCAGAAGCGATCGCTCATCTGCAACAACTCACTTCCCTGGATTTAAGCGACAACCAAATAACGACATTGCCAGAAGCGATCACCCGCCTGCAACAACTCACTTTCCTGAATTTAAGGGGCAACCCCATCGAACAGCCACCGCTAGAAGTAGTTGAAAATGGTATTAAGGCGATTAAAGATTATTTCCGGCAACTGCAAGCAGAAGGCACAGATTATCTGTATGAGGCAAAGTTACTAATTATCGGCGAAGGAGGAGCAGGGAAAACAACACTGGCTAAGAAAATTGAAGACCAAAATTATCAACTTCGAGAGGAAGACTCTACGAAGGGAATTGAGGTTATCCAATGGGGTTTCCCAATGGACAATGGGCGAGAGTTTCGAGTCAACATTTGGGACTTTGGGGGGCAAGAGATTTACCATACAACTCACCAGTTTTTTTTGACCAAGCGTTCTCTCTATGTTTTGGTAGCAGATACCCGCAAGGAAGACACAGATTTTTATTACTGGCTGAATGTAGTAGAACTGTTGAGCGATAACAGTCCGTTGTTAATCATCAAAAATGAGAAACAAAACCGCCACCGGGAAATTAATGAACTCCAGTTACGGGGGCAGTTTACTAATTTAAAGGAGACTTTACCAACAAACCTTGCTACCAACAGAGGTTTAGAACAAGTTTTAGAACAAATCAAGCATTACGTTAAAAACCTACCTCATATTGGTAGTCCGCTCCCAAAAACCTGGGTTAGAGTTCGGGAAGCTTTGGAGAGTGACGCACGCAATTACATCGGCTTGGATGAATACCTGAATATCTGCCAACAAAATGGGTTCGCCCAAAGAAATGACAAGTTGCAGTTGAGCAGCTATCTGCACGATTTGGGAGTATGCTTGCACTTTCAGGAAGACGCACTTTTGAACAAGACCGTCATCCTCAAGCCAAAGTGGGGAACTGATGCAGTCTACAAAGTCCTAGATAATGAAAAGGTGATTCGCAACCTGGGCAGTTTCACCCGGTCTGACTTGGCAAACATCTGGTGTGAAGACGAATACGCCACGATGCATGATGAACTCTTGCGCCTGATGATCAACTTCAAGCTGTGCTACGAAATTCCTAGAAGCCAAGGAAAGTATATTGCCCCACAACTGCTATCTGCTAATCAACCCTCCTATAAATGGGATGAAACCAACAACCTGATTCTGCGTTACACTTACGAGTTCATGCCTAAGGGGATCATCAGCCAATTCATCGTCGCCATCCATGAGTTGATAAATGAACAACAGTATGTCTGGAAAAGCGGCGTTATTCTCAGCAAAGACCAGACGAAGGCAGAGGTGATTGAATATTACGGCAAGCGGGAGATTAAGATTCGAGTCTCAGGTAGTCACAAAAGAGATTTGATGACCATAGTTACACATGAACTCGATAAAATTCATGTCTCATATAAGCGACTGAAGTACAACAAGTTAATCCCCTGTAATTGCACTATCTGCAAAGACAAACAAGAACCACACTTTTATAAATTTGAAAGCTTAAACAAACGTATTTCAGACAAACAAGATAAGGTCGAATGTGATGTGAGTTATGAGAAAGTCGAGGTCTTAAGTTTAATTTATGATGTGATGGATAGAAGAGAGCTAGTTAAACCAGAACAGCCGAGGGGTAGGGAATTTATGCCGAATTCCTCTGTCACAATCGGGGGAAATGTAGGAACAGTTAATGTAATTCAGCCGTCAGAGGTTAAAGCAAATTTAATGGCAAAACCATCTAAACAGAAAGTAAATTCTCAACCAGAAGACATTGTTAAACTTCCGTTTGCGTTTAGAAATGGAATGTTCTATTTATTTGTATTTGTAGTTGTATTTTGTTTAATTGCATTTTTTGGTGGTTCCCTACCATTTCATTATCTAGCTTTAACAATTATTGGTACAGCAATATTTATCGTCTTAATAGGCGTTCTGCAACTCCGTCAAGATGACCGCCTTTCGGAGAAATCTTTTGTGGATTTAACAAAAATGGTACTGGAACAGTTGCCTTTAATTGGCAATATTATTAAACAGTTTCAAGGCAACAAATAAAAGCCTCAGCAAATGGAATTCGCGGCTATACAAATAAAGTCCGTCTGCACAGACTAAGGAAAAATTGAGGGTTTGAAACCCACGCAGGTGGGTTTTCTCTGTGCAGACGCGGTTTCTAACGGCCCTTTTCCCTTACAACAAATTACGATTACTGTTCTTCACCTTTTTCCTGAAGGAGCGATCGCCAATCTGCGATCGCCTTCTCCGTCCACAGCCAATTTTTAGCTAATTTATCTACCTGAAAATTGACTGGATCGGACTTGAGAACCATTTGCCGCAACTTAATTGCTTCTTTCAGATATTGTGTCTGCTTACCATTAGATTGACTCAGTGCAGATTTATACAGTCCCAGAGCTAAACCAGCATAAGAAGTTAAAGCATCTTGAGGTACTGCTGTCTTTGTAGATGTTGAGTCTGTGTTCTGCTCTTTAAGAGCTAAATTCAAAGCCTTAAACCAAGAATCATTACCTCGATTTAGATCGCCTTCAGTGTAGTAAGCAAATCCCAAAGCATTATTATACAAAAGCGATTCTGGGTTAGCTTTTGCAGCAATTTCCCAGTAACGGCGGGCATCATCGACGCTATAGTTATTATTTCCGACTTGGATAGACTGCCAAGCTAACCGTCCCTTGTAAAAGTTTACCGATGGATTGTCAGCTTGTTTACTTGAAATCAGTTTCAGAGCAGTTTCAGCCGCAGTCAGTGCGCCACGATTGAGTAGTTCTTCTACAGCCAATAACCCACTTTGCAAGTCGCCCTGGCTCAATTTTTCTGTAGCGGTGGCGGTGACAATTCCAGTATCTGCTGCCTGTAAGTCGATATTTTGTTGCTTTTGAATAGGTAAAGACTGAGTAGGAATTACTGGGATGTTAGGCAGAATTGGCTGCTGGGTTCGCTGCCACCACCAATTTAAAGCGATCGCAGCTACTAACGCACTGATCCCCACAATACCCACAATCGGCCATAGCTGACGGCGACGGGTACGAGATGCTGGTAGGGCTGGTTGCGATACCTGCGGCTGGCTACGCCTACGCAAAAAATCAGCAGAATTTTGCCAATTTCCTTCCAAGTTTCCAGGAGTTGGAGGCGGAGGTGTTGGGGTTTCTCCCCACAAATCTGCTTCCTCTTGCGAAGAAGTCATTTCTTCTGAGTGGCTTTGCTGAACACTATTTTCTGAAATTTGTTGATCCAGTTCAGTTGGAGGTGTTTGGTTATCTAGCTGACGAAATAAATCTGAAACTATAGCACAATCTTCTGCATAGCTGGGGTCATCATACTCAATTTCATCAACAAGATCGCCCCAAGTATCCTCACCTAGCCAGTCCAACCCAGAATCACGCGCCAAACCAGAAGGAATCATATCTTCCATTCCTAAAGGCATCTCACTATCATCTGCCATAGCAGAGTACATCGTAGAAGTTGCCCCTAAAGGCGAATTATACTGATTGGGCTTTGCATCCGATAACTCAGTTTCCTGGCTCAGAAAACCGTCAAATTCTGGCTGGAGATATAAAATCGGTAATGCCCAATACATCTGGTGAGAACCATAAGCAGAAATTAATCCTTGGCGTACCCGGCTGACGCACAAATCTACTGGATATCCCTGACTCAAGTTGCGGTAAAACAATTGTGTAAGCGTCAACGCTACTTCATCAGGAATCCGTTCTGACATTGCCAAAACGCTTCTAATTCCGCGCTTCACCAGACTTTCTGCCAGATTTCGTTCGCCAGTATCTCCAGAGGGATCGGATGCAGCTGTGTACGCCCCTAAGCAGGAGTTAAACACTGCCATTTGGATATTATTGTTGACGAGCAAACCAGCCAGATCGTCGCCAGTTAATATTTCTGTTAAGCCAGTTCTGCGACTAGCAAGATAAATTTCTCCGCCATTGGCACCTAAGTTACTATGACCAGAGTAGTGGAGAACATGATATCTGCCTTGCTCTAAAGCTTGCGTCAGTTCTTCCCGCCCTGGTTGATCTAATACAGTGAGTTCAATTTCTGGAAACCGATTGCTATTTTCAGCAATTCGTGGTATTCGGTGAAGCTCTGCTTGCAGTTTGATAGCTTCCTGTTTCTGTAAGTCAAGACGGACTTGATCTGAAGGGGAAGCAATTACCATCAATACTCTTACACCACCTTGTTGTAGTGGTGTGGGCATATTTGGCGTAGGCGTAGCGCCCCGCAGCGATCGCAAAGGGGAAACTCCCAAAATTCCACTTTGGAAGCGAGAAAAAGCGACATAAGGGCCAGTAGCCAAAGGGCGATCGCCTGCGTGCATCACTTCCCAAGGCAGACGAGCTAATCTAGTGTCTTTTAGCCCCAACCGTAAGCGAAGTACTTGTTGATGGTTTTGGGCAATACCTTGGGCAGTAATCCAACTATCCCTGAGAGTGCCTTGAAATAGGGCGTTATAAAATTGTTGACCCAAGACCACTAAATTAACAGAGTTTCTGGCGATATCGCTTTCGTGACCACCAGAGGCAAATGGATCTCCTTGCAACACCGACTTCAACGGATCATTCATCAAATGCCCAGCAGTTGTTAACCAATCAGCTACAGGCCAAGTCACCAATTCTTCTGCCAATGGTACTCCAGGCGCGACTTGTTCCGTCCGCACCAAATAGTCATTTCGCCCTACAGGAGTTACCGAAATGTGGAATTCCTGGGTCACAGTTTCTCCTGTTTGCCTCCTAAATCTGGTTTGAAACGCGAAAGTTTCAAGTCGATTTTTCGCTCCCTCTGATAACTTAGATGCATCCCACCCCTGAATGTTTCTGAATTCTAGTTGTTTTGCTTTTTCTGCCTTTACAACTTTATCCGGATCGGATTACTTGCGACTAGAACATTTAATTGGTAGATGCACCTTGATCTTCAACTCCCCTAGCTGGCTAAAACCCACTGGGGGTTTTTTTAATTTTGGCAAACAACAGCAACTTCCGACGCAGATATTCTTTACCAGAAAATAGTGCTTAACCCTAGAATACTTGATTAGTAGATGGGATGTCTCTTGATCTAGAACTCCCTTAATTTAGTTAATATCCACTCTTGTTTTTTTGAAACAACAGAAAAATCAATTTTCTCAGAAATTTATCCGGAACATGGTGGTTAAACCTAGAACATTTAATTGGTAGATGCACCCTGATAACTAGCTCCCCTGGTTGGCTAACGCCCACTAGGGGGTTTTTTTATAAAGGAAGTAAGCACAAAACTCACGCACTAAAAGCTTGAAACCTATATCTAATAAGCCTACGTCAGTTGCTTCTCCTCTTCAAAGACATTCTTGCTAGCAAGCTTTAAAAGTCGGGAACCCTTTGAGTAGTTCCTATCCTACGCATTCCTGCGTTGCGATCGCTATGCTAAGAGCCAACTTTGTCAAGGGTTTGGGCGATTTCTTGTGCGTAAGCCTTAAAGCAACAATCATGCTTGATTTTTGACTTTTAACTTTTGACTTCCCCGCAAGGGCTGGTACACCCATTATTCAATTGGCAAATTAGTCCTGATAACTAACCCCTCTGAGGTTTTTCTTTGATAAACAAACAGTAACAAATTCAACCTCTGCTAATTTATCCGGTAGCGACCCATTTACTGTAGAAAAGATTATTGGTAGATGCACCCTGATAACTCACTCCCCTAGTTGGCTAACACCCACTGGGGGTTTTTTCTAGTTGTGTAGGCGTAGCCCGTCGTAGACATTGCCATCAACCCCAATTTTGACTATTTTCTCCGGAAGATACTGGTTGCCCCTAGAAAAGATTAATGGTAGATGCACCCTGATAACTCACTCCCTAGTTAGGTTAACACCAACTGGGGTTTTTTTATTTTAATAAATAACTAACCTTTGTACAAATTTATCCGGAGTATGGTGTTCAACCTGAGAACATTTAATTGGTAGATGCACCCTGATAACTAACTCCCCTGGTTGGCTAACACCCACTGGGGGTTTTTTTTGGCTTAGATGCGTAGCGGCTTATCGTTAGACACCGCCTACATAACTGTAGTGCATTATTATATTTGTTGCTACTGTTGGTAGACCTTGAGTATTGCGATCGCACCATTCCTGAATCGCTTTCTTTTTATTATGAGCTAGAGATGCCATAGCAAAATGATTGCTATGATATTTAATCATATTCTTAATTTTTTTTCTACATTTTGACCTTTACTCTCAGAAAATTGCCCTCTCTACTAGAAGCGCAGGGAAGGAAAAAAATTTACTGGTTTAGGGTTTCACTGTTAGGTTGCCAAGAATGACCAGCTATATGGTAATATTTCATGGCATTATGCTAAAAAACTTTGCATAGAATCAAAGAGTCTCCAACCCATGAGTTTAGCTGTAATTAAGTTCTCTTCAGAAGAGTGCGGCATCTGCCACAAAATGTCTTTTTATGACAAAAAGGTGGCACAAGAACTGGGTTTAGAATTTATCGATGTAAAAATGCAGGATACGGCCGCTTACCGCAAGTATCGCAATATTTTATTAACTCAGTATCCCGATAAATCAGAAATGGGGTGGCCTACTTACATCATCTGCAATTCTCCAGAAGGGGAATTTCAGATTGTGGGTGAAGTAAAAGGAGGTCATCCTAAAGGGGAGTTTAGAAGCCGTCTTCAAGAGGTTCTAAATTCCCCAGCGAGTCAAAACTAAATTACCTCAAAAGATTTAACTTCTAGGACAGGGCCAATCATGGCGGCTGTCATGATATCTTCACGTACTTGTCCTTTCACTTTTGCTTTTTGTCCGGCTTTGAGCAAGTCTTTGTCAGCTCCTCTGAGGATTTCGTAAGTAACACCCTCTTCTGTAACTAACGCCCATGCGCCTGTGCCAATATCACGGCGTTCGATTGTACCTGTAAGTGTAATCATAGTGGGGGAGTAGGGAGTGGGGAGTAGGGAGTGGGGAGTAGGGAGTGGGGAGTAGGGGAGGTTGGGGAAGCAGGGGAAGCAGGGGAAGAATAAAACTATTAATTATCGACCAATTCCCAATGCCTAATGCCTCATGCCCCATGCCCATTTATTACAGCACGGCGGAAATCAAGCTACCATTTGATCCAAGCAAAAGCCTTGAGCTACAAAACTTTTGACTTTTGACTTTTGACTTTTGACTTTTGACTTCCGCCTTGCGGTATTATGCTATTTTTTCTTCGTTTTTCAATGCTAAACGAGCAAGTCCATAACAGATTAGGGCGTTGGCGATGAGGAAGAGGCGTGCTATGTTACCACTTCCTAAACCCATAACTGCGGGATCTAAAAACGCACTTACTGTCAAGCACGCTGCTACACCTAATGTTGAACCAATGGCAAACCATCTCCAACTAGGATGTCCCAGCAGCAATGCCATTAACACAATGGGAATCAGTACGCTAGCAAATAGGGGATTCAATGCATGGGTTCCCTGGAGAGTATTTCCTAGTTCAGGAATTGAACTGCCCAAAACCCGGAAAGGCCATTGGGGAAGATCAAAAATATAGATTCCTTTGAGGAAGAATAACCCGGAACTGCCAGCGATTAGTCCACTAAATAAAGACCAACTCCAAGTGAAGGGGAAGTAAACCCGTAAAAACCAAGCCAGTAGATAGGAGCCAACTACCATTAAAACCTTGGGTAAGAGTGCTACTGCACCACCATCAATCCAGAAGCCGGGGTTAAGATAGCCGTTATCTCGTAACCAGCGAAAGAAATCTGGAAAACTGATTTGTCCGCTAAAGGCTAGTTTGACTGCTGCTTCTGCATTGAGTTGTCCAGCGCCATAATAGTTTAAACCATCATCCTGGATAACTCGCGCTGACTGTTTGAGGACTTTTAAGACTTCATCTGGTTCTTTGATGCCAGCAGCTTTGATTAATGCCGCAACACCAGCAACGTGGGGAGCAGCCATACTTGTACCCTGGAAGCCCAGAAATACCCCTTCGCCCTTTTCGTCGATAGTTTCTTGGAGAATCTTACCAGCTTCACTACCACCAGGAGCAGAGATATCTACCCCAGCACCAAAGTTAGAGTAGGGCGCTCTTTCACCATCTGGGCCAGTTGCGGAAACGCCGATGACGTAAGGATAGCGGGCTGGATAGCCTGCCCCATTGGCGTTATCATTCCCGGCTGCGGCAATGATAACTACGCCTTTTCTATGAGCATAGTCGATCGCTTCTTTCATCAACTTGCTTTCACCGCTACCGCCTAAGCTCATATTAATTACATCTGCACCTTTATCAGCAGCAAATTTAATCGCTTCGGCAATATCGGCAACAGTACCGCCACCAAAAGAACTAAGTACCTTTAGCGGCATCAGACTGGCTTCGTAAGCAATTCCAGCTACGCCATATTTGTTATTTGTAGCTTGGGCTATAGTTCCGGCAACATGGGTACCGTGACCATTATCGTCTGTGGCTTCTTCTCGGTCGTTAACGAAATCATAGCCTTTAACGAATTTTGTCTCATACAAGTCACGCACCTTGGTAATACCAGTGTCAATTACTGCAACTGTGATACCACTGCCTTTAGTTTGACTCCATGCGCCTTCAATGCCGATTTTGTGCAAGTTCCACTGCTTGCTGTAATATTGGTCATTGGGGCCAGTTAATGAGGGGGTTGTCTCATCATCATCTTCTTGGGGTCTCAAAAATTCTCCCAACCAAGCTGCTTTACCGGGTTGAGGAATCTTATTGTAGATATAGTTTGGTTCAATGAATTCTGTAGCTTGGGCAAACTGAGATTTTTTCAGTTCTTTGAGCCGTTGGCGATCGCCCTTGATAATATAAACATTATCTTTTTTGGAAAACTTGTTGTCTAATTGGGGTGTAACGTTGTATTGTTTGGCGATCGCTTGCAGATCCTGTTCTACAACCAGTGATGGAATATCTTCCCGAAAATCAAGCAAAATCGTCTCAAACTCTCCTTTAGCTGCCAATCCCTGGAAATTCAGGAAACCAAATATGGCAGATCCTAGCCCAATGACAAACAAGCACAATAATATAAGCTTTCTCATATTAACTCATCACCGCTTTTTGCCAGTTTGCTCACTACCATAACTTATCTCCATCCTTTAGTGGTGGATTTGGCACTTTTAGTTACAAGTTTCACTCAGAACAGGAATTTTTTAAACGATGGAACGTGGTCTTTTGTGGTTGCCGTTATTAGTCATGTTTTTCTGGTTGGCTTGGCAAGGCTCGAAGGAATATCAAAAAGTTGAAGCTTATCGCGCTTGGGCAGAACAATTTGAACGGGCTAAGTACGATGTTTATTCAGTATTAGGTCAAAAAGGCAACAATTTAACTTGGGGAAAACCTACGCCTAAAGGGCCTATTAAACTAGAAACATTCTCTTTGCTTGATGTTAAAGAAGTATCTCTTTTAGTCGATGACAAAAAAGTAGATTTAGAAAATATACCAGAAAAAGGTCGTTCTATAGAGTTAGAATTTCTATTTTCAGAATCTACTGATTCAGTGCGGGTTCCGTTTACAGAAATCCCTTTGGCAGCAGAATGGGGTAAGTTTTTGCAGGGGGCTTTAGAAAGTTTGCGATCGCAAGCGAATCAGTAGTATAGCAAGGTGCTGAGATTAATTGAGGCGTGGCAGTAGCTAGAGCGAATTTGTGCGTAATTTCCAAAAAAAATGGTACTATCTCAGAATTCTCTGACGGATAATCTTCATGAAAAATACAAAGCTAGAAAACAAAAGTTGGTTCACAGTAATAGATGATGCCGAAGCAATAAAAATAACTGGCGGTCTAAGAAATCTTAAAATTAAATGTCGATTTCATGCAAAGCCGCTTTCAAAAAAAGGTGTAATCACCGATGTTATACCTTCGACGGTAGCTTAAATGTTTGATACCCAGACTTGTGAAAGGCGTTCGCAATCGTCATAATTTCGCTCAGACACATCCGACAAGGACTCAGTTTTTTCTCCACCCATCTGTGGCAACACACCTGAACTAAAGCAGTATAGATATACGCCGGGAAATCACCTTAATTCAAAGATTATGATGTGAGCTTTCTACTACTCAAGGTAAAAATACCGTATTTAGGACTGAATAACAACGCTAAAATAAAGAATCCTGATACTACTAAGACGATCGCAGGCCCAGAGGGTAAATTATAAAAGTAGCTGAGGTACATACCGCTAATACTAGAAATTACGCCAATTACCGCACCCAAAATCATTACTTGATTAAGGCGTTTAACTAATAAATAGGCGGTAGCTCCTGGTGTAATTAAAAGTGATAATACTAAAATCACACCAACAGCTTTCATGCTGGCGACTATTGTTAAAGCTATTAGCACCATCAGTCCAAAGTTTAGCCGATTGACGGGCAAACCTGCGGCTTGAGCGCCTAAAGGATCAAATGTGTAAAATAAAAGCTCTTTATATAATAAAAGAACAACTATTAAAACAATAGTGGCAATAATAGCAGTATCCCGCACTTCATCAATAGTAACACCGAGAATGTTACCGAAAAGAAAGTGGTTAAGGTCGATTTTGTTATCTTTTTGAATAACAGTAATTAAAGTAATACCAAGGGCAAAGAATGCTGAAAAAACTATGCCCATTGCCGCATCTTCTTTAATTGGCGATCGCACTCTAATCCAAGCGATCGCCATTGTACTGATAACTCCGGCAATAAATGCCCCAATATATATATTTGCTCCTACCATAAAAGCGATCGCTAATCCTGGTAAAACTGAGTGACTGATGGCATCACCCAGCAAGGCGAGTCGCTGTACCATTAAGTAGCTGCCTACAACTGCACACAACATCCCAACTAAAATCGCAATCACTAGCGATCGCTGCATAAAGCCGTATTGCAACGGCTCAATTAATGCTTGTAACATATTTTATTATCATCTGTCATTCACTAATGCCCCATCTCAATAACATTTTATGCAGCATCTGAAAAGTACATTACTTTACCACCGTAAGCGAGATTTAAATTCTCTTGTGTCAGTACTTGTTGGCGTGAACCTGTGGCGATTAATTCACGATTTAGTAATATTAAATCATCAAAATGGGTAATTGATTCCCCTAAGTCGTGGTTGACTACCAGCACGATTTTGTTATCGGCGGCGAGTTCATGGAAGATTTCAAAAATCACTGCCTGGGTTTTTTGATCAATGCCTACTAGAGGTTCATCAAAGCAGAAGATTTCTGCTTGCTGTGTTAAAGCACGGGCTAAAAATACCCGTTGTTGTTGTCCTCCTGATAATTGTCCAATGGGGCGATCGCAATATTCGCTCATCCCAACTCTTTCTATGGCATTTTTCGCTACTTGGCGGCTAACTGTCGAAAAGCTACGTAACCAGCCTGTTTTCTTTACCCGTCCCATCATAACTACATCCCAGACTGTGGCAGGGTAAGTCCAGTCAATTTGGCTACGTTGTGGTACATAGGCAACTTTCTCTAGTTGTTGCATCAAGAGTTTGCCTTCGCATAGCACCGTACCACTACTAACAGGAACCAAGCCTAACATTGCTTTCATCAGCGTACTTTTGCCAGCACCGTTGGGGCCAAAAATACCCGTTAGTCTTCCCGGTTTGACGATGCAGTTAACGTCCCTTAAGGCTTCTTGTGTCCGGTAGTATACCCCTAAATGGGCAATGCTAATTGCTGCTTTAGAACTCGTGTCAAAAGCATTGAGAGTTTTTACAGGCATTTCCTCTATTTTTGTCTGTGATAGGCTCAATTTTGCAGGAAAAAAGACATTTTTCATAATCAGGTTTAAATATTTATTTCTTGAGCTTACTATAAAAATGAGAGAAATATGAAAAAATCTATAATTAGATGTAATATCCAAGATAAATGAAACTAATACTAGAGATAGACGCCAGTAATCCTGACGGCGAGGGAATAATCAGCAGAATGAAGGGAAAAATTCTTTTCCGGCTTTGTTTGGGAATGCTTGCGTCTTTAGCTTTATTCAGTTGTACCCAGAAAGACTCTAACTCCAACACTGTTAAGGGAGACAAGCCGCGAGTGGTTGCAACAAGTACTATCATTGCTGATTTAGCACAAGAGGTTGCAGGAGACGAGATTCAACTAAGTGGAATCCTAAAACCGGGTACTGATCCCCATGTTTACGAACCAGTACCAGCAGACAGCAGGGTTTTGGAAGAAGCTGACTTGATTTTGTATAACGGCTATAACCTGGAACCAGGGCTGATTAAATTGATGAATGCTTCTGGTGATAAGGCGCAAAAGTTAGCTGTAGGGGAAGTTGTGAAATCTTTGCAGCTTGATAAAGGCAAAGGAGAAGTTGTGCCAGATCCGCACGTTTGGGGTAGTGCAGAAAATGCGATCGCAATGACGAATGCAATACGGGATGGTTTGATTAAGCAATCACCTGAAGATAGAGAAAAATTTACTCAAAAGGCATTGCAACTTACTAATGAATTAAAACAGTTGCACAGTTGGATTAATCAACAGATTGAAACTATCCCCACAGATAAGCGCAAACTGGTAACAACCCATGATGCATTCCAATATTATGGACATGCTTATGGGATTGCGATCGCAGGTACTTTAATTGGTATCAGTACCGAAGAACAACCAAGCGCTCAAACAGTTCAACGATTGATAGAGTCAATTAAAAAAATAGGAGTTTCGGCAATTTTTGCTGAGACTACAATTAACCCGGCTTTAATTAAAACTGTTGCCCAAGAAGCAGGAGTTAAATTAGTACCAAATCAACTATATTCTGATTCAATTGGCGCTAAGGGAAGTCCAGGAGATTCGTACATTAAAATGATGGAAGCGAATACTCGTACAATTGTAGAAGCATTGGGAGGGAAATATACCCCATTTCAACTAAAGAAGTAAATTCATCAGAGTAAATATCTAACCTAAGACGTGTTCTTCTCAAAGTCTCTCCAGAGAAAGAATTCTTTGTATCCTCGATTTTTTAAAATGTAATTTAGTAAAGCTAGTATTTTCAATACCTAGAAAAATCATGACTGATAAAAATCAAGAAAACCAAATTAATCAACCAGTGGCTGAGGATACACATTTGCGCCAAGAACCCAACGTCAATGAAAGAAACTTAACAGCAAATCCAGGAGATAAAATTGCTGATGAGTCTCAATCTGTTGAAGAAAAGGCTAAACAGGTAGCTGTAGATGATGTACCAGATATTACAGGTGACAAAATTACAGTCCCGACTTATTTTGTTGTAGATGAACCCGATGGTGAGAAAAAAGCACTACACCACGTCAAAGATGCTGAAGAAATTTCTGACGTAATTCGGGCAGCACGAGTTGACGAAAATGGAAATCGGATTTGGTAGTAGCCCTTCACTAAAGAGACACGGGGACACAGGGATAGGGAGAGTTATTTCTTTGCGTCCCCGTATCTGTCTCCTTTGAGCAAGCTAGTGTATTAATAAGGCAATCAAAATCTGGGAATTTTCCCACAATAGACGGTAATGGCAAATGTCACAACTACCAAAGAGTTGGCATATTGGAGTACGCCAGAAATTAAAAATCAAATTTTAGAACTTGTTAAGGGACGCGATCTAGAGCCGTTAAAGACTAAAGTATAATTTTATAAAAATGAATTAGCACCATATTTTGCAGAGTTGAGCCGACGTAACCCTTTTAGCAAAGTTGCAGAGCAAGTGGTGATCGTCACGGGAGTATGGCTGCCGATATGGTCTACTATACCTTTTCAAGATATTTTACCTGGTAGGATACACGAGCAGTCTTACCAAATTTTTCATAATGATGGTTACTATGCAAATATTGCCCGTTATGCACCAGGACATCAGTCTGGTTTTTGGCAAAAATTTGCGTCAAAGCTGCCAGCTTGTGACTTAATGGTGTTGCAAAAGTATTCCGTTCGGGATGAACAGTGGGATATTAAAAATGTTGGAATATTCCAAGCATTGAAGAATAGAGAAATTCCGTTGAGAATTCATGATGCAGACGAGTGGTTTACAATAACAGTTGAATCTAAATTTAAGAAAGCAGCGCCAAATATAGAGTTACAGCAAGAACTCAAATTAAAAAATATAGACAGAAATACTGTTAAAAAATTTGAAAAAGTTTACCTAGCTACTTCTTTTTTAGAGCATCTATATATAGATAATGACTTTCGGTTAGTTAAAACTCAACGAGAAGCAACACAGCGCCCAAGTTATACTATTGCTGTTCGCAAAAGTTGAACTAACAAAATTTTTAACGCTATGCCGCCACTACAACGACAAGTTAGTTTTACCGACAGCTACAACTATTTGCTATTCTTGCCCGATGGGGTACATCCAGACGCAGGCGATGTCTACGACGGGCTACGCCTACGCAACGAAACACAACAGCTACTTTTGCCAACAATCCTATTTTTACATGGTGCGGGTCAGAGAGGTTCTAACTTAGATGATGTGAAAAAGTACGGCGTTCCCAAGATTGTAGAACAACAGGCGGATTTTCCTTTTATTGTCATTTCACCCCAATGTCCGCGCGGTGAATATTGGAATGTAGAGCGATTAAGCACCTTTTTGGATCAAGTTATTGCATCCTATCCTGTTGATCCAGATCGAGTTTACCTGACTGGCTTAAGCATGGGTGGTTACGGAACATGGCATTTAGCAGCAGCACAGCCAGAACGATTTGCTGCGATCGCGCCTATTTGTGGCGGTGGTAATCCACAAGCAGCACGTAATCTAAAAAATCTTCCTGTGTGGGCATTTCACGGAGCCAAAGATAATGTAGTTCCCTTAAGCGAGTCTGAAATCATGGTTTCTGCACTCAAAGCCTGCGACGGTTATGTAAAATTTACAGTTTACCCAGAAGCCCAGCACGACTCTTGGACGCAGACATATAATAATCCAGAGTTGTATAAGTGGTTTTTACACCATCAGCGACAGAAGGCTATAGATTAAAAGCTTACTTTCAATCTGGTGAACTAAAACATTGCAATTCCAGCCATGTTGGATAGTGTGTTATATGTACCATAAGCGTTCTGTTTGATCTTTAACAGTATCCAATATACGGACATTATGACCCCAAGGAATTTGTCCAACAAGTTCTTGGACAATTTGCTCGTCTGGGTAAGCCTCAGCGAATGCTCTCATGTACATAAGATTAGTACGTGAAAAGCGTTTCGTGGAAAAGCTTTTTGCAAGTCAGCCGCCAGATGATTGATAACTTTTGCTTCCCAACTTTGCTGCTGTTGGCGATTAAGAATATCTCGCCCAATTTGCCAGTAGAGCAATATTAATTCTTTATTAATTGCAACTACCGTCTATAATTGAGCCTTAGAAATTCGACTTTTTAATTCACTTAAAAAATCTTCCTAGCCAACGCTCGCAGATGCACCCCTGCTTGAGGTTTCGGATTTATCGTCTCTAGGCATAAAAAAATTAACGCTACTTTTATACTGCCAGCATCACGCAAAATTTTGCTAACTAAATTAGGTATACACTCAGCAGCGAATCCAAAATCAGACTTTTGAGGCTGAAAGCCTGGGACGGTAAGTAAAATTTCCTGTTTACCCAGAAGGCGATCGCAATAATACAATAATCTAGCATCAGCCGTGGAAGGCTATGAGTTAAATTCGCTGGGATTCACGCAAGGACGATTGCTAAAACTTCAACATATTTTCATTAAAAATACTTTTTAGTGTCCATAAATTAAAACTTATAAAAAGTCGTAACTTTCACCTTTGACATTCAAGTGTATAGCTTCAATAATATTCTTACGTAAAAATTCGTATTCATATAGGATTCCTATTTGATTTTTGCTAAATATACTGATAGCCAAAACCTAATTCGGCTAGTTCTCAGTCAGCTTTGCTGTGAAAAATCAAATGGAATTGCTATATAACTTGACATTAATAGGGCTGCATCATGCTTTTTTCGGATTCAAAAACCAGTTTAAAAAATTGCAAAAGAAATAATAAAATATGCATAAATTTTTGGACACCTACTAACATTGTACTGCTCAGTGGATATTTAATAGTTCTACCGATTTGTACATTGATAACTTTATCCTTATTATTACCTTTATTCACTGCTAGCTTATCCGCTTCCATTGGAACCTCGCACTACTCTACATCGATTCCTTGGATAGATAATGCATCTGAATGTGAACAGACTGGGAGAAGCTGGCGCGATCGCAAGTGTTGGGATAATGAACACGATCCTATGTTCTAAATCGGCATTGCATTAAAAGGTATGCAAATCATCAAAATAATTGCTTAAGAAAGACAAAACAGGCTAACAGTCTTGGAATTAGATCAAAATGGATATGTAGCCTGTTGTTTGTCTAACCTTGAATCAACCTAACTTCGTGCGAAATCTGCAAGAAACTCACTTAAATCGTGCCCGCGCCAGTCTCAGACAAGCGCTGGCTTGGTATGGATATCTTCGTAAGTCAGGACAGCTTTCATCCAACCCAGAATTGGCAGGTTTGTTGAAACCAGAATTAGAAGCTTTGAACTCCACACTCAACAAGTTGGATTCTAACGTCATTAGAATTGCTGCTTTTGGTTTGGTGAGTCGTGGTAAATCGGCAGTTTTAAATGCCTTACTGGGAGAGAAGATTCTGCAAACTGGGCCCCTGAACGGTGTCACTCAATGGCCCCGTTCCGTCCGTTGGCAGCCCAGTGGTAAGGTATTAGTAGAGTTAATTGATACCCCCGGATTAGATGAAATTGAAGGTGAGTCACGGGCAGATATGGCGCGAGAAGTCGTGCATCAGGCTGATTTGGTTTTGTTTGTCGTGTCTGGTGATATCACACGTACTGAGTATCAAGCACTGCTGGAATTGCGTAAAGCGCAAAAACCTCTGATTTTAGTATTTAACAAAATAGACCTTTACCCAGATACAGACCAGGGAACAATTTACCAAAATTTGCAACAACTGGGTGCCGGACATCCCCAGGCGAAACCTTTACTACCAGATGAAATTGTCATGGTGGCGGCGGAACCAGCGCCAATGGAAGTACGGGTTGAATGGCCTGATGGGCGTATCAGTTATGAATGGGAGACACCACTACCGGAAGTAGACGAACTCAAAGAAACAATTCTAAATATCCTCAATCGGGAAGGGCGATCGCTTTTAGCTTTAAATGCACTTATCCAAGCACGGGATGCAGAAACTGCGATCGCTCAAAAAACCATCGACTTACGCGAACAAGAAGCTGAAGATATCATTTGGCAATTTACCAAATACAAAGCTTTGGCAGTAATGCTCAATCCCATCGCCTTTTTGGATATCCTTGGCGGAACTATTGCGGATTTGGCTTTAATTCGCGCCCTAGCTAGATTGTATGGTTTGCCAATGACTAGCTACGAAGCCGGGAAAATTTTAAAAACGATTTTATTTAGTTCCGGTGGCTTGCTACTGGGAGAATTAGGTAGCAGCTTCCTTTTGGGTTTGGGTAAAACTACTGCTGCAATAACCAGTGGTGACAATCCCAGCAATATTACTGCCTTTGCTGGCAGTGCGATCGCTCAAGCTAGTATCGCTGGTTATGGTGCATACTCCGTTGGTAAAGCTGCTCAGGTGTATCTCGAAAAAGGCTGCACCTGGGGGCAGTTGGGCGCTAGCAGCGTCATTCAAGAAATTCTCTCTCAAGTTGACCAAAATACAATTCTGTATCGCTTGCGACAAGAATTAGGCATAAAGTATTGAGAATAGATAAAAATTGTTTCCCTTTTGTTGCCGTTTATAAGTGTTTATCAACTTCTATCAAACTCTTCTGACAATTGACTGACATTCCGAATTTGGGATGCAAGACTGAGAACATGACTATCTCTAACAGTGACTTCAATTAGCAGAATTCCCTTAGCTTTTTGAATCAAAGATGACAAGAGGGTAATTCCCACTCAAATTTGCTAAAAAGATGGCGGTGTTTACCACTACCTACTGTAGGAAGCCTATCTAAACTGGAAATATGAGCCAGCCTGGTCTTACTACTCCAACAAAGAGAGACTGGCGTTAGCGAAGCGGTAGCGATAGCGCAGCGTTAGTGAGGAACGAACGTCGGAACGAGCGTCCGCAGGAGCGTCACCCGGAGTGTGAGCTTTTTGGGTCATTGAAAGCTCACAGTTAATATCTATCTCTGTAAATTAAAGGTAAAAGTAACATGACAACTACCCTAAACTCATTTAATGCTGAGGCAACAAATCTTGAAGAAGCGATTATTCAAGCCATTACTGAAGCCCGCACAACTTGTGAGCTAGATGGCAGTGATTCTGCTGGTTGTGCAGTAGCCTGGGACATTGTGGAAGAATTACAAGCTGAAAAATCCGATCAACAGCAAGCAAAATCAAAGAAAACCTCTTTGGAAAATTACTGCGATCGCCATCCTGAATCCGTAGAATGTCTAATCTACGACGTTTAATTCTTCCGTAAATCAGTTGTTGCTGATTGCGTTATTTGCTTAATTGCTTCTAAATCAGGTGGCGGCGTTTCACTTTCCATTCCCAACCACAAAAGATATTCAATATTCCCAGCAGGGCCAGTGATCGGCGACCAAGTTAAGCCTTTGTATTTCCATCCTAATTCGTGGGCTGTTTGCAACACCTGAAAAATGGCATCAGCTTGGTCGTTTGGATCGCGCACAACACCTTTTTTACCCACACGGGATCTGCCGACTTCAAACTGTGGCTTGACTAACAATACAGCTTCTCGGTTAGCTTGAGTTAGTTGCCACAAAGCAGGCAGAATTTTTGTTAAAGAAATAAACGATACATCGACCACCGCCAAATCAGGAATCGGGTCGCTTTCACCATATAACTCATCTGGGCGTAGTTGCCGTAAATTGGTGCGTTCCCGTAAAATCAGCCGCGAATCGTTTCGCAACCGCCAGTCAACTTGTCCGTAACCAACATCAATGCCGTAAACTTGTTTTGCTCCAGCTTGTAAAAGACAATCAGTAAAACCACCAGTAGAAATCCCACCATCTAAACAAATGCGGTCTGCTACGGGAATGGCAAATACTGACAAAGCTTTGGAGAGTTTTTCACCGCCTCTAGAAACAAAAGGCGATCGCTCTTTAATATTTATTTGAGCAGCAATATCAACTTCTGTACCAGGTTTATCGACTAACTGCTGATTAACAGTAACTTCCCCGGCCTGAATTAGCCGTTGCGCTAGGGCGCGAGAAGAACATAAATTTAACTCTACTAATAATGTATCGAGTCGCTGTTTAGCCAATTAACTAGACTCTCCTGATAAGATTAAAGCCAAAGCACGATTGATAATTTCTTCTTGGTTAACCAGCTCTTCTAACTCTTCTGACTCATAACGACCTTCCTCTACTTCTAGCGTTGCTTCATCAATGGCATTTAAATAGGCTTCTGCTAAGGTTTCTAATAATTCTTCTGGCGTGAGATAATAGCCTCCAGCTTTGCGCCCCTTATTTTCCCGTTGAATTTCCCGAACTGAATTCCGAATAGAGACTTCCCAAGAGCGAGTCGTGCAGTTTTCAGCTTGTTGTTTAATCAAATGTAATAATAGAATCACTGCATAGCTACGAATCGTCTTAATAATGTCATTTCGGCTCATCTCCGTTAATTCTTCAACTATAATTAATGCTCCTTGAACATCGCCCTTAATAAGCAAGTCTTTTAGGGTTAATAATTCTTCCATAATCAGCGCCTCAAACATAGGCAACTTCTATTGTGGCTTATGGTGGTTTTAGTTCAGAGAACATAAGCTAATACATTTAATCTATTGAGCGATCGCTATTTAAATGTATTATTCTTTGCAAATACACAATGTTCAGATAATTAAGATACAGCAAAATCCGTGTATTGCCGTAGTTCAGCAGGATGGAAACCCAAGACAATATCTTCGCGCAAAATTGGCTTGAATCAAAATGGGTGTAAGTTTGTAGGATTGTACAATAATCTTAGACAATTGTTTTATTGCTTGCCTTTCAGGATTCCTATAATGAAGTTAAAGCAATGAAAAACGATTTCGGCTTCTCGTCAGGTCTAGAATTTTATTAAACAGACAACTCATCGTCAGGTCTAGAATTTTATTAAACAGACAACTCAGATTTGACTAGGCAAGGGATTTGCCAATTGATAACCAAATTGACCTTTAGAGCTAATTTGTAAACTCAAGTAAAGTACTTGTCTTGTAAGGGTTTCAGGAATTTGAGCCAATCAAGCACTTATTCGCTGAAACTCAGACCTGGTAACGATTTGGGTATCCTTAAGATTTTCTTTACGAATCAGCTCTTAGGCGAACCTTATTGCTTAAAGAATTTCCATCCCTATCTAAAGTAGACAGGCAAATAAATGTCGCCGTTTTGCAGATCAGGTTGCAGGTACATCTAGCCGATGAATTCACTGAAAACCAGATTGATAAGTAAAGCTGAAGCCGCTAGATTGCGTCATCACGCTTTGGCACTCCAAATACGAGACTCGCCTGTTGGTAACAAAATTAGGAGAAGAGGAGAACCAGAATGCATTACAAGCATCTCGGCCGCACCGGACTACAGGTTAGCAGGCTCGGTCTGGGCACTATGAACTTCGGGGAGCTGACGGACGAGACCACCAGCTTCAAGATCATGGATGAGGCTCTGGAGGTCGGCATCAACTATATGGACACCGCAGATGTGTACGGGGGTCCCCAGTCCCCGGACATGGAGAAGGGCTACGGCATCTCCGAGGAGATCATCGGGCGGTGGCTGTCTCAGGGCGGACGGCGCGAGCAGATCGTCCTGGCGACTAAAGTGTACCAGCCGATGGGTAACGGGCCGAACGATCGCCACCTTTCGGCCTACCACATCCGAAAGGCCTGCGAAGACAGCCTGCGTCGGTTGCAGACTGATCGCATCGACCTTTACCAGATGCACCACGTTGATCGGCGCACACCCTGGGAGGAGATTTGGCAGGCAATGGAACTCCTGGTACAGCAAGGCAAGGTGATCTACATTGGCAGCAGCAACTTCGCCGGGTGGGACATCGCCACCGCGCAGAATATTGCCGCGTCGCGCAATTTCCTGGGGTTAGTGTCGGAGCAAAGCCTTTATAACCTCACCGCCCGCACCGTTGAACTAGAGGTCATCCCAGCGCTTCAGTACTATGGCATTGGTCTGGTTCCGTGGAGTCCGCGCGGCAAAGGGCTACTGGGAGGTGTCCTGCAGAAGGTAAGCGAAGGTCGCCGAGCTGAGCCGAAGATGCAGCAGCAGATCGATCGGCATCGATCGCAGATCGAGGACTACGAGGCGCTCTGTGAAAAGCTCGGTGAGCGACCCGCCGATGTCGCAGTGGCCTGGCTGTTGCACAATCCTGCCGTCACGGCTCCGATCGTCGGACCCCGCACTGTGGAACAACTAACCGAGAGCTTGCGGGCTTTGGAAATATCTCTCTCGGACGAGACGCTCCGGCGGCTCGACGAGATTTGGCCCGGTCCCGGCGGCGAGGCACCCAAAGCCTACGCCTGGTAGAACGCAGCGCCATTAAGGAGGCAGTTCCAATGAAAAAGCTCATCGTATTCTTAGCACTGGTGTCTGTTGTGATATTTAGCCTTTTATTTGTGTCGGAGGCACAAACAATGAACAACGATCAAACCTTAAACGCACGACAACAAAGCATTGTCACGATCTCCGCCTTTACCGCTAACGGCGATTTGGAAAATCTGCGAAAAGCCTTAAATGGCGGACTTGATGCCGGGTTGACCGTTAATGAAGTCAAAGAAGTTTTGGTTCAAATGTATGCCTACTGCGGTTTTCCGCGCAGCTTAAACGGTATCAACACATTTATGACAGCGTTGAAAGAAAGAAAAAATAAGGGCATTGCTGATACACAGGGAAAAACGGCAACGCCGATTAATGATACCGGCGACAAATACGAGCGAGGCAGAAAGACATTGGAAACGCTCACTGGACAGCCCCAATCCAAGCCTGCCAAAGGTTTCGGTGAATTTAGTCCGACGATTGACCGCTTTTTGAAAGAGCATTTGTTCGCCGATATTTTCGACAGCGATATTTTGAACTATCAGCAGCGCGAACTAGCCACTATTTCAGCACTCGCCGCAATGCCGGGTGTCGAATCGCAATTAGAATCTCATTTGTCAATGGGAATGAATACCGGGCTGACGGAAAGCGGGTTAAGAGAGGCTTTTGGTTTGATCGAAAAAAACATCAGCCGACAGCAGGCTGAAACAGCCAGAAAATCTTTGGCGAAAGTTATTGCTGCCAGACAAAAAAAGCAGTAGCACTCATTCGGCGAACTGTTTGCCGAAAGTATTTTAATATCTGAGAGAATGTAAGAAAAATCACGGCAGGCTTCATCAGCGATCGGCAGCGCACAACAAGTAATCTATTTTGTTAAAAGCTTGCTGTTATTTTTAAACTTTATTGTCGTGAACCAAAGAACATGGATAAAGTTATCGTCTGTTTTCAAAAAATAGTTATTTCTTTAATTCTGATAATTATGCTTGTCAGTTGCAGCGCGGCTTCCACCCAGCAAAAAGAGATAATGGTGCGTATCTCGGAAATTGAAATAGATTCCAATTATCTCAATGAATATAAAGCCATTCTGAAAGAAGAATCTGAAGCATCAGTCAGATTGGAACCGGGTGTTATTTCGATTTTCCCGATGTATCAAAAAGAAAATCCGACTGAGGTTAGGATTCTAGAAATCTACGCCAGCCGCGAAGAATACGAGTCACATCTCAAAACCCCGCATTTCCAACACTATAAAACCACGACGCAGAAAATGGTCAAATCGCTGAAGCTAGTTGATATGGAAACGATAGACGCAAAGACGATGACTAAAATATTCAAAAAGATAGAAAAAGGTGGAAAATGAGTTCAGAAAATAAATAATTCACGGCAGAAGATTTAAAGCGATAAATGAAGCTGATGACCTGCATATTTCGCTATTTAGGGACGACGGCGTGACCTATGGCACACCGACTTGGGTATGGATGTTTTACATCGTCAAACATCCATACCCAAAGTAGTTTTTAAATGCCTCAAATCTAATTCAATTGGGCACCTTTGATAGTAAAGTTGAACTATTTTTTCACTGCATCTGCAAGCCACCAAACCGCGATGCCTGACGCATCTAATTTAATACTCCTTGTTGATACTCCTTTTCCTAGAACCCGAAACAAAAGCCAACTGCGATCGCCTAACGTATCTAATTAATGATCAATGGTATTAAAAGCTATAACCCTTATTCTCCATAGCTTAGGGCTTTTATTAGTGCCATTAATTTTAGAGAGTTATGATTTTGCCCGCAAAGGGCAAAATCTTGAATAAAGCCCTTCTCAACGTCTAGAGTTCACAAAAAAGCGATCGCTCCATTGAACCAAAGTGCGATCGCTATTTATGTTTATGTCGGGGTAGACACCTTGCCCACCTAAAATCTAAATATCTATCTCGCTCAACTCACGTGTAATGTGATCGAATGGTTCATCCACAAAAGTAGTATTAACTACACCTGCTGCTGCCACTTGTTCCTTAATCAGATCCTTGAGAATTTGGATACCACGAACTGTAGGTCCAATAGGTACTCCTAAAGAATTGTAAGTTTCCCGCAGCCCTTGTAGCACACGCTCATCTAATACATTGGTGTTTCCAGCAACCAACGCATAGGTAGCATAGCGCAGATAGTAGTCCATATCCCGCAGACAAGCTGCATAACGACGAGTTGTATAAGCATTTCCACCAGGGCGAATCAATTCTGGCAGTTCTTCAAATAACTTTAAACCAGCTTGCTTGACAAGTGCAGCCGCATTAGTATTTATTGCCGCCGCCGCTTGTACTCGTGCTGTACCACTGTCAAAGTAAGACTTTAGGCTATCGATCGCATTCCGGTCAAAATACCGACCAGCTAAGTCATAATTCTTAATTAAACTTGTTACCGCATCGCGCATTCCTTCTTCTCCCAATCATTACTATTTATGGTTTGATATTTATTTGGCTGCACTTATGCACCAGTAAATTTTTGTGCTATTAAAAATAGATTCGGCACAAAAACAATTTATCCACTATCTATGGATTCTATGCCAAAGTTGACCCCTATATGATGAACTTTCCAGTTTTGTACAGATGATCCCTGAAAGGTTAATATAACCTGATAATCTAGATATCTGTAACACAAACTACAAAATCAGCTAATGTCTAGTATTTAAGATATTTCTGGTGTGTCACGGCCTGATTGAGATCAGCAGGGTTAGGATGCAATGTAAGATTCTGGTTTACTTTAGGAAATTGGTAGAGAAGGAGTAACAATGACAACACCCCAAGAAGTCTTGAAAAAAATTCAAGATGAAAAAATTGAACTGATTGATCTCAAATTCATCGATACAGTAGGGACTTGGCAACACCTCACACTGTATCAAAACCAAATCGATGAGACTGCATTCACTGATGGCGTACCTTTTGACGGTTCCAGCATTCGGGGTTGGAAAGCGATCAATGAATCGGATATGACGATGGTACTCGACCCCAACACTGCTTGGATCGACCCATTCATGGAAGTGCCAACACTAAGTATAGTTTGTAGTATTAAGGAACCCCGCACAGGTGAATGGTACAATCGTTGCCCACGCGTTATTGCCCAAAAAGCAATAGATTACCTGGTTTCCACTGGTGTTGGTGACACAGCTTTCTTTGGCCCTGAAGCTGAGTTCTTTATCTTTGACAATGCTAGGTTTGCCCAAACCGCCAACGAAGGCTACTACTTCTTAGACTCTGAAGAAGGTGCTTGGAATTCCGGTAAAGCTGGTACAGAGAACAAACCCAACTTAGGTTACAAACCACGCTTCAAAGAAGGTTACTTCCCAGTTTCACCGACGGATTCTTTTCAAGATATCCGTACAGAGATGCTGTTGACGATGGCACAATTAGGTGTACCTATTGAAAAGCATCACCACGAAGTAGCTACTGGTGGTCAGTGCGAACTAGGTTTCCGCTTTGGCAAGTTGATCGAAGCGGCTGACTGGTTGATGATTTACAAATATGTCATCAAGAACGTTGCCAAAAAACACGGCAAAACCGTCACCTTCATGCCAAAACCAATTTTTGGCGACAACGGTTCGGGAATGCACTGTCACCAATCCATTTGGAAAGACGGACAACCTCTGTTCGCAGGTGATAAGTATGCTGGTTTGAGCGACATGGCATTGCACTACATTGGTGGTCTTCTCAAACACGCACCAGCGCTGTTGGCAATTACCAACCCTAGCACCAACTCATACAAGCGCCTAGTACCTGGTTATGAAGCACCAGTAAACTTAGCCTACTCCCAAGGGAACCGTTCTGCTTCTATCCGTATTCCTTTATCTGGCACTAACCCTAAAGCCAAACGTTTAGAATTCCGTTGTCCAGATGCTACTTCTAACCCATACTTAGCATTTGCTGCAATGCTTTGTGCTGGTCTTGATGGCATCAAGAACAAAATCCATCCTGGTGAACCCTTAGATAAGAATATCTATGAACTCTCTCCAGAAGAACTAGCAAAAGTTCCTTCAACTCCAGGTTCTTTAGAACTGGCGTTGCAAGCACTAGAAAAAGATCACGCCTTCTTGACCGAATCAGGCGTATTCACGGAAGACTTTATCGAAAATTGGATTGACTACAAGCTAGGTAACGAAGTCAAGCAGTTACAGCTGCGTCCTCATCCCTACGAGTTTTACCTCTATTACGATGCTTAATTAAGTATCGTAGCTATCTAAATATATAAGTTTAGCCACCCTAGAGTAAAGGGTGGCTTTTTTTCCAGAGTTGTCAGTTGAGACTTTCACTCAAATCAACCTTAAAACTCCTGAAACTTAGCTCATAGAAGCATGACTTGGCCCATAAATCATCCGAGTATTAGCGTCTACCTTCCCTTGAATCGGGTTCCAGTAGTGGGATGCTTCTTCAGGAAGACCAAGTTCTTGTGCAGCCCGCATCAGCATTGATTGTTGGCGATTCTTGACTTGCTGATGTTCACGCACCATCAACGCACGAGATTTATCTGCGATAGACATAACCATAGTCCTCTCTATTTGTGAATATATAATTTTTGGTTGCTCTATAAACTACAATAACGAAAATTCTGTAACATAAGCTACTTTTTATAAAAGTTTATATTTACTTTTGCTGACAATATCAGCTGTTTTTCCCCAAAGTTCGAAAAATCTTTCCTAATCTACCTTTGATAGCTAAAATCATCTAGCTTCAGATTTGTCTCACCTTGGAGCCTTTACCTTTCCAACAATAGGTAATTTTTCGTTACAATTATTTACATAAACGTATCAAAACTTGAGCTATTTTTATGCCTGAGAGTTTAACTAAATTGACTTATCAAACCTTTCAGCAGGGCAAAAATTACTTTGGTCTGGCTCACAAAATATTAAATTCACGGTTGATGAACCTGGTATATCCGACACTTGGACAAAAGACCAAACCCATCCCGAATGAGCTTTTACTCAAACTTCAACAGAGATTGAATCAGTTGCTGGAAACAGACTGGCAAGATGCCCAAAAAGGTATATACCCAGAAAGTTTGCTGTTTGACAACCCTTGGGATGATTTTGTCCGCTACTATCCGTTGCTATGGCTAGATTCCCCTCAAATGTGGGAGCGGGTTCAACAACAGAATTACCAAGATTTTTCGCCCGAAATTGACACAGATGGTTATCCCAGCTACTACGTGCAAAACTTCCATCACCAAAGCAATGGCTACTTGAGTGAGTTGTCAGCTAATTTATATGACTTACAAGTAGAAATTCTTTTTGGTGGGGCAGCTGATCCAATGCGGCGGCGGATTCTCGCTCCTCTCAAGCAAGGGCTGAAAGTTGAGCCAGTTGCACCACGGCAAGCCCGTATTTTGGATGTAGCTTGTGGAACCGGGCGGACTTTGAAGTTGATTCGGGCAGCATTGCCGCAAGCATCCCTGTTTGGTACGGATTTGTCACCAGCTTATTTGCGTAAAGCAAATGAACTACTATCCCAAATTCCGGGAGAATTGCCACAACTTTTACAAGCAAATGCCGAAGAGTTACCTTATCTAGATAACTATTTTCATGCTGTAACTTCTGTTTTTCTTTTCCATGAGTTACCAGCAACTGCACGTCAGACAGTGATTGAGCAATGCTTCCGGGTAACAAAACCAGGAGGAGTCTTTATTATTTGTGACTCAATTCAGTTGAGTGATTCACCTGAGTTGGAACATATAATGGATTCTTTCCACGAAACATTCCATGAACCCTATTACAGGCATTACACCACTGATAACTTGCTAGAACGTCTACAGAGAGTAGGCTTTGAGAATATTGAGACGCAAGTCCATTTTATGAGTAAGTATTTTATTGCTCATAAGCCAGCATAAAACCTTCTCAAACATTTTCTTTAAGTAAACTTTATCTAAAAAGGGCAAATGCAAAATTTTGCATCTGCCCTTGGGTGTAGAATAATTAAGTGGACTGAGAGGAATTAGCAGATCCTTCTTAATATTTATTTCTTCGAGAGCCATCTGTGAGAAGAAGGAACCTGAAGCAAGTGTAGGTCAGCCCCTTTGGGGAAGTAAAAAGTCAAAAGTTAAAAATAGTAAGATTCGCTGCCAAGTGCAATAAACCTATACTACTTGTGCGAATCTATACTCTAGATAAGCTCAGATGCAGCGCAAAAGATTTTATGCTTGGGCAAAGCACGCCAAGGAGAAGATCAATTATTTCCTAATTGTAGATAGCCAGCTACTCAATATATGAGAAAACTTATTTGGGAATAAAGTGGATTTGCCTAAGACTAGTTTCCTCAACAAGTAAAATGTCTGAATTTAGATGTGTTTTAGATTAACTGATAGTCTAAGTAACATCTATGTTCTAGAACAGTTGAGAATTGAAACGCAAAGTTTCCCACCGAATATAAGCAACAGTTGTATAACTTTTGAGAAGTTGGTGATGCTGTTAATCGAGGCACTTAACTTAATTTGCGTTTTGCTCGTCAGGATTTACGCTAACTATATATACAAAGTTTGCAGTTGAAATACTAAGCGAACGCTGAAGATTTTCGTGTGTCAACTGTATATATATCTGTCAGAAAAGCTGTATAAATGATGTTAGTACAATACTGTGTTTTCTGACACTTTGTTTCCGTTGAAAAAAAGGCATTACCCTACAGTATTTAAACCACAACATAGATATTTTCGGATTTTTACGTTACTTCTCTACGCCCACTACCGCGATGACGTGGCGCATCATCTGAAGCTTGTTCAGATGCCGCCGAGCGCCACTGTTCCGAAGTAGGCGTGGAAGGCAGCCCATAGGATAAGTGATTGACCATTGTTTGGCAGTTAGAAGCTAAGGGGCCGAACATCAGACTCGAGACTAAAAGAGAAATGGCAGCACGCATAGCAGATGTCTATTTTGGAACTCTCCACTTCACTGATACTTAGCTTTTTGACTAATATCCGGACAATTCATCAAAAAGTATTCTGTTTTACTGAAAATAAACTCTTCTTATCCTCCGTTCAAATGCTCGACTAATAACCAATTACCAGAGTGGTTTTGATGACCCCACAATGTAACTAATTGTTCGTGAGGATAAGTGCGTAATTGCTCATCGATATGCGATCGCAAAGTCACAAGCTGCCAATTTTGCCCTTGATATGCGGCTGGTGCTGTGACAGTGAATCTGTACTCCTGCTGCTCCAAGCGGTAAAAAATGCCTTGGAAACAGTTACTTTCCCGAATTAATCCCTTGCCAAAAGTAGAGTCGGGGTACTCACTCGACGATGGGCAAGGACAATCACCACTAGCTGGATAGGCTTGTGGGTTATTTAAGTAATACAGTTGCCAGTGCAGCCAATCCGAATGATTGGGTGGAAGATTAAATAAAGGAATAATTGCTGCTTTTGAGCGATTATCTTCCAATAAAGCTGTTTGCAGCGCCCTAACAGATAAATCCCTCGGTTGGCAGTTTAACTCAACACACATCGCTGCTGCCATCCCTGCTGCTTGACCAATGCCCATAACCACAGGTTGTAATCTGGTAGCCCCATTAGCAATGTGGGAGACAGAAATATTCTTTTCGCAAGCCAAGAAACCATCTATTGTGGCTGGAATTAATGAACTGTAGGGAATTGTAAAAGGAGTTCCAGTCCAGCGTCCCCCCCATTGGATAGATTTAGGTTGCAGTGGGAATTGAACACCAGGATAATGATGGTCATTGGCGTAATTACCAATTGCGATCGCTTCTCTACGAGAGGCTCCGCCAACGCAAACGCCTGCCGTAGGATGCCCAAAGGGCTGTAGGGTGATCGCTTCATATATAGATGCAACTCTACCTCCAGCGATCGGCAAAATATCCTGTTCTCGGACAGTAGTTAGCCCTACTAAGCGGCGGCTTTCTCGGTAATAGGGATGCAGTGCAAAAGCTGTGGGGGTGTGAGGAAATACTTTTTCTGCTAAACCATAGCGACGACCAAGCTGATTTTGAATAAAGTGGGCAAAATTTTGGCTGTGCCAGCGAGATTCTTGGATAAATTCGTCTCTGGATACATTTGACTCTATCAATCGCTCTATTCCTTCGCCGTAGTCATTGCCACAGATTGGCCAATTCATCATAAACAGGCCATTAGGCAAACGTCCATAATTCAAAAATGTCTCTGCACCATAGCTATCCCAAGCACCTGTAAACTGCGATGGATTATAATTAGGCGCAGGCGGAATTTCTGGTGCCGTAGCTACGCCCGTCGTAGACATCGCTTCACCAAAGTCTTGCATAATTACTACATGAGTAGGCGCTTGCACTGGATATTTTTCAGTTAAAGAATTAAAAGCTACTGGGGCACTGGGTTCTCCCCACTCAGATTGCAATTCCCAGCCCCAGCGATAGGGTATCTCAGCTAAAGCCAATAAATCTCCTAATTCTGTGCCGTCGAGAATAATCTTGGCTGTGACAGCAAAATCAGCAAAGCGCACACCAGTAATAGAATCACCTTGGCGAAACACTTCTATTGGCACTTGTCCAGAAATCCAGTGCAGATTTGGCAATTCCTGCACCCATTCTGCAAAAATCTCTGCCCCAATCCGAGGATCGTAACTAAAAAAGCTTACCCAACTGTTATCTAATCCTCCCGGCTGTCGTTGCCGCAATTCCTGCAAAAACGCACCCCATAACCCAGTTTGAAAGGCTTCTAATTCGTTGCCATCGGGTGCGGATACTCCAGCCGAAGTTAGCATTCCTCCCAACCAAGGAAATTCACTTACCAGAATCGTTTTGGCTCCCCGTCGCGCCGCTTGGATAGCAGCCGCAGTGCCTCCGGTTCCCCCACCAACAACTAAAACATCCGCTGTGTATGTCTGATTAACCATTGGTTATACCTCACTGGAGTTTTGACATATTCTCCCCAGATAGCTTGGCATCAAACAAGATAAATTATCAGGACTTAGGCAAAATTTCCAAATAAATATTAGTTCTATATAGGGTTTCTATTTGATTGCGTGAAAAGACAGGTAGAGGAGCCAGTTGTGTGGGCGGGTTTCCCTACTGGAGCTAATTGGCGTTGTATTACCACCGAGAGTACGGCATTCTTTATTGTCAGGAAAATCAACTTTTTTTGCTAGCTAGATATACCGATTTTGAAAAAATGAGATAATTCCAAGTTTTGTACTCAGCTAGCAGAAAGATTTTAGCAAAGTTGTTATTTTTAATTTATGCATTACGTAAGTCAATATAAAATCCTTTACTGGCAAGACTTACAAATAATTTTGTTTTAACTGGATATACATAAAATTTGGGATTATATCTAACAAAAGCTTGATATTAAACAGTTATGAAAAATCTATTTTAGATATACAGCTAAAGATAGAGGTTGTTACTATATTTGGTATTTAAGCTTAATATAAATAGTACATTAGTATTAAATAATAATTATAAGGCTATGTTTACTAATTGCTTTAAAAATAATAATGAGAATTCAAGTATAAATAAGGATAGAAATATATCAAATGTTGAAATAGCACTTTTTATAGATCAAATCAAAAGCAATATCTGGCTATTTGGTATTCCATCTTGGCTTTTTGGAATAACCGATAGAAGTATAGCTGCATTTGCTGATGGTTATTTATCTCCTATAGAAATATTTCAATTACTTACAGCCTCTTTCTTTTTTCTGAGTTGGCTATATCTCAAGCCTGATGAAAGCTTTAACAGTAATGATTTAGGCCCTAACGAATATCAAGAATATGTCGCCCGTACTCAAGCTAACAAGCTTCAAGTAAAAAAGCTCCACATGATTAGCCAGGAGTATATTTTACCGTTCCCTTATATTTGCCAAATTTATCATTTATTGAATTTAAGGCATTTAGAAACAGTTCATAGCTTTAGTCTTAGTAACCTGAAAATTTTTCAAATTAGCCACTTTCAGCCTACAAGCACAGGTGGAATAATCAAATTCCAAACAATATTAGATTCGCCAAGTAATGCTCTGAGAATTTGGCGTCAATCGATTGTAGAGGTGGATTTAATATTACATACTCCCTATACTGTTGAGCTGAGTATTCCAGTCTACAATAACAAAAGGATAGTTGTTATATTTCATGCTTTTCCGTTAAATGACTTAGAACATCACTTTTTTATAGATATTTATAGTGATTTAGAGTGGCCAAAGCCATTATTACAAATAATATTGCATTTTGCTTCTTGTTTGACACTATTTGAAGATTTGCCGTATTTAAGAGCTTTAACTGATAAAAATATAGGGCGTTTATTCAATTTAAGTAGTACTTCAAATCACAAGGCTGCATTGCTATTTAAAAGATATGTTGAGCTATATGGTTCGACTGGAGAACCAATTAAATTACTTGAGGGGAGGGAAGAGAGGTAGAAGTTAGAGACACGATTAATCGCGTCTGTACAAGAGCGGGTAAGTACATCTGTTGATAGATGTATATTCTACTATTTGCTTTTACCTTGGTTAGATGTATTAAATATTTCTGGGATGAAACGTTGTTTTCTTAAGTTGATTCAATTTAAGTAAGAGAGAGCGATCGCCATTTGAAGTTAGAATTGATGGGCGATCGCTGCTAAAATTTGAACTACAACTTTGGTGTGATTTTGTGAAAGGGTGCGATCGTTAGCGATATGCTTCTCTTAAAAATTTTGCATAATTTCCTCGAACCATCATTGTATCGGGATGACCTACACCTAAAGTACGTTCACAAATTGCTAAAGCTTGCTCAAATAAAGCTTTGCCTTCACTGAAGCGTCCTGTAGAACAGTAGAGTCCTGCTAGATTGTTCAAGCTAGTGGCAACATCAGGATGGTTGTCTCCCAGCAGACGTTTCCAAAGTTCTAAAGTTTGCAGATGCAGGGGTTCGGCTTCACTGTAGCGTCCTATAGACTGATAGAGTGTTGCTAGATTATTCAGGCTAGCGGCGACATCGGGATGGTTATCTCCCAATAAGCATTTTCTCAGTGCCAAAGCTTGCTGAAACAAAGGTTCGGCTTCGCTGTAGCGTCCTGTAGATTTATACAGTGCTGCTAGATTATTCAGGTTAATGGCAATATCGGGATGGTTGTCTCCTAGTAGGTGTTTTTTTAGTTCTAAAGCTTGCTGAAACAAAGGTTCGGCTTCGCTGTAGCGTCTTGTAGAACTATAAAGTAATGCTAAATTGTTCAAGCTATTGGCGACATCGGGATGTTTGTCTCCCAGCAGGCGTTGTCTCAGTCTTAAAGCTTGCAGATACAGGGGTTCGGCTTCGCTGTAGCGTCCTGTATAACGGTAGAGTTCTGCCAGATTGTTCAAGCTAGTGGCGACAATAGGATGGTTGTCTCCCAGCAGGCGTTTTGTCAGTTCTAAAGCCTGCTGATAGAGGGGTTCGGCTTCGCTGTAGCGTCCTGTAGATTTATAAATTGCGGCGAGATTGTTCAAGCTAGTGGCAATATCGGGATGTTCCAAACCCAGGCGATTTTCAGCAATTTTTACACACTGCTGCAACCAAGGTTCTGCTTGCTGATAAAGTCCTTGACCTTGATAAAACCAGCCTAAGCCTGTGAAAGGCCAAGTCAAATCCTCATCGCTGAGATATTGAAATAGGTGAGTTGCAACTTCTGCAAGATGGGGTATATGTGGAGTTAGGTTGAAAATATCTTCACGGTTAGGCTGTTGCGGAATTTGCTTTGCCACCTCTACCATCTGCGCTGTAAAAACAGTTTTCACCTTATCCACCTCACTTAACTCATTCAACTTCATTTGGAAAAATTGCCGAATCAGTGGATGTAGACGATAAATTCCTTTACTTTGTCGTTGTAGCAAATGCAGTTTTTGCAACTCAGCTATAGCTTTCTCCCAGAGTTCTTGTTCATCGTCATCTTCTATCGCCTCAACAGAAAAAGGAATATCAGCTAAAGCATACAAACTCAGCCAACAGCCAACACCTTGTGCTTTTTCATCCAGTTGTTCCCAACTCAATGCAAAAGCTTCAGCAACACCATATTTATACCACATCAATTGGTTAGCCTTGGCTACTGCTTCGTGTTCCAGTCGCTTTTTCTCTAGCCGCTTCAGCAGTTTTTCCAGAGACAAATCTGGCATTGTATCCAGATATCGTCCCACCAACTCTAACGCCAAAGGCAAATATCCCAAGGATTTACAAATTTCTCTTGCAACCCAAGGTTCGCTTTTCAGTCGTTCTCTGTCAACCAGCGATTTTAATAATTTCATCGCCGCCAATGGTTTGAGAACACCCAAAGGTAATTGCGGCAAAGTTCTATTAAATCCCAGGCGGGTTGTCAGCAATACTTTAAATCGGGGTGATTCTGGTGGTAGATAAGGCTGAACCTGTTTTTTGTAGTCGGTGACATCATCAAACACCAACAGCACTTCACCTTGTTGCCAATTCTGCCAGCAGTATCTCAGCCTATCCGCTAATTCCCAATCATCTGGTGCAATTTTGTTGAATTTTAATTCAACAAATCTGAAAATCTGAATTTCGACATCTATTCCCTGTGCTGATAACCAGCAAACCCCACCTTGATATTTCTGCAAATGCTGTTTGGCGTATTGGGTAGCGAGTTCAGTTTTCCCGACTCCACCCATACCCGCCACAGCTACAATCGCAACTTGCCGAGATGTCTGTAATTGTTGGTGCAGGTTTTGTAGTTCCGCCTCACGCCCCACAAATTTTTCAAATGGAACAGCAGGGGGAATATTTTGATGAATTTCTTTAGTTGTGGGTTGGGCATCTTGCCCGCCATTATATTTCGTTGTGAGGTAAGCCCGTAACTTTTCTAACTTACCCCGGCTTTCAGAATTGGCTAACTCAGGATAACTCTGGGCGAATTTATCATAAACCTCAGTCATCCGCTTTTTGAAAGCAGCAGCGCCGATGTTCAACTCGCTGGCAAGTTTTGCCTCATTCTTTCCTGAGTTTTCAGTCCTCAAACGCTCCACAAAAGCTGCCGTTTGCTCTGGGGATAAGCTATTAGTAGCAGCTTCGTTGGCTAGAAAATCAGCCCATTGCATAGACAGCTTGTGAGATTTATTCTCGATTCTACTTAATTTCTACCTTCTTTCTACTTTGTCTCCATTTCTAAGGAATCTTTTCTTCTCCTGGCAGAAATACCATTTGCATAGAAACATTTAGAAGAGGTTCAGCCATGAAAACTGCCCTAGCAACTCCAGTCAAGGCTAGTCAAACCACCCAAACTTCGCAATTAATACCCGCCTCGCCAACATCGATAGAGAATCCATCTACCTGGATGCGAGATGGATACAGCCCTACTGAAATTATTCTGGCGGCGGCAATTTTAACTTCATTGTCGATTGGGGGAATTGCCTCTGTGATTGTGGCCATTACGGGTTTAATTAAAACTTTAGTGCCTGTGATGGTGCAGCCGACAAGGGAAAATAAGAAGTAGTCAATTTAGAGCCAGGGCGAATAGAATTCGCGGCTACACAAACAAAGTCCGCCTACGCGGACTAAGAAAAAATTGAAGGTTTGAAACCCACGGAGGTGGGTTTTGCCTGTGTAGGCGTGGTTTCTAACCGCCGATTTAATTCACGATATCAGAGAACAAGAGTTCTGCGTAGGCGTAGCCCGTCCTAGACATCGCCACTTGAGCCTTTGAACCTCAACCTTGCACCTTTTATCCTCGACGTTGAGCCTTTTAACCTCAACGTTGAGCCTTTTAACCTCAACGTTGCACCTTTTATCCTCGACGTTGAGCCTTTTAACCTCAACGTTGAGCCTTTTATCCTCGAAGTTGAGCCTTTTAACCTCAACGTTGCACCTTTTATCCTCGAAGTTGCACTTTTTATCCTCGAAGTTGAGATTTGCTACTCAAAACAGCTAGATAAATACTATATCCCTCCTACCTCCTAATACTAAGGTGACTGATTTAACACCCACTTTAACCACTGCCTAAAAGAACTCATAGTATTCAATCTTTGAACTCCGGGCGCACGGGTGGCGGCGAGTCCATCAACGGCGACTAATGCGGCATATTGCAAGCCCAAGAAACTATCAACTGCTGCATAAGGGCCACCTAAAGTAATAGCCCCAGCAGCATACATTTGACCTCTATCACTACGCATTTCTACTAATTCAAAATTGTTCGCTACAGTCAATCGCCCCAAATGATTCACTGGCAAATTGTAATGTTTTACCAAATCTGCTATCAGGGGATTAGCATCTACTTTGGCATCCAACCCAGTAGCATCAACAATAAAATCAGCTAGCAATTTCATTTCCCCAAAGCTTTGTTCTCGGATACGGGTAATAGTCCGGTTTTGGGCATCTCGTTCTACATCCAGAACCTCACCGAAGGTAATTTGATACCAGCCTTCGCTTAACCCTTGGGCAGTAATTTGCTGCCAGTCGTGGCGGTCGGCGGTGGTAGTTCCACCCCAGTCTGCTAGTAAACGCTTGCGTTCATCGGGGGTGGCTTTTTCTAACATTGCCCGGAGTTCGCCGCCCCAACAGGCTTTAGGCCAGTTAAAGGGTTGAAATTCGTAATGATTTTTGACTAGGCGCTGGGTATTTTGAAATTTGTTGCCTTGAGGTTTAGGCGATCGCATTAAATGCAAAACTGCAATATTCCGATTTCTTTTTCTGGCTTCATAAATGCGCTGTATAATCCGCGAAGCAACAATTCCCCGCCCACGAATCAATACCGTACCACCTTGTTGCTCTAGTTGCTCATAAACATGATCGTGAGCTTCATAAGCATTGACTACAGATTTAAAGTCTTGATATTTTTCTCTATAAGCTTGCAAATCTGGGAGAAACTGAATTGCTGGATAACCAGTAGCTAAATGTAAATAACGACTAACTAAAAAAGCATAATTTCCTGGGGCACGAGAATAGGCTATGCAATACCTGCCATCATCAGTTTTGCGAATTCCCCTAACTCGTCCATAGCGATAAATTTGATTCCAGCCAATGCGCTTCGCCTCTCTATCTATGGAATCAAAGACGTTACCCGCACGGGGAGTATAAGTTTCTGCAAATGTTGGTTCAGCAAACACTTGCCACAAATATTTAAATGCTGAATTTATTTGTCCCTTAGCTAAGTCTCCCCAAGCTTCACGCAAGGCATAACTAGGCCAGCCCCAAATATTATCAGGACAAGAGTCAGAATTAGAGCGCAGTCTTTCATATAAGGGAATTTGCGAATTCAAACAAAGGCGCTTGTAACGAGCATAAGGTTGTGCCTCTAATCCCAAAGCCACAATTTTGTCAGCACGAACACCACTAATTCGCAGCAAATCAGCCCAAACGAAGCTACCCAATCCTGCCCCGATCGCTAGATAATCAGATTCATCTACTGGTAATCCTGTAGCATGAAGTGTTTGCACAGCGACTTTCTGTGCCTGAAACGCTAGCGGCGGGAAATTACTCGTTAAGGGCGTTAGCGGCTGGGCTACAGGCAAGCTGGGGTCTGGAAGATTGGTATTTGCGTTGAAATGAATTGTTGAAGGAGGGCTGGTATCTGGTGCGGGTACGTTGGCAGCAAAGGTTACTGTTATTAAATAGGGGCCAATTTGCAACGTATCGCCATTAGCTAGAACACTGCGCGTTTGTGGTTGACCATTGACATATACACCGTTAACGCTGCCTTGGTCAATCACTACTAGATGGTCTTGTTCCCAGTCAATTAGGGCATGGTAGCGAGAAACTTCGTTACTGTTAAGCAGCATCCGAGAAACCCGTACTCCTCTGAGTTCAGCAGGTAAACGAGCGAATTCTCGACCAAAAGCGATCGGCATACTCAACCTTGGTTCTCGCCGTTCACCTGTCGCTGGATCGTCCCAACTCAATTGGATTTGTTCATTAGTCATTTGTCATTCATTGGGCATTGGGCATGGCAAAAAAATCTTGTACAGACGCGATTCATCGCGTCTCTCTTGTCTCTAATTCCCTGCTACCAACACACTCACAGCCGCAGCTAAAGATGTTCCACACCAATGACAGCCAATTTGTAGATTTTCTCCTGGGGAAACTTTATGACATTTGGGGCATTCTAAGCCATAAACTCCTGGCGGTGATGCAGGGGGTGTTGTTGAATACTGGTGATGTCCAATCTGTACTGGTGGATGGGGTGGCAGCAAAATTGTTGGTGGAATGCTACCCGTAGAAACGCTAGTAACGTTGAGTTTTATTTGTCCCAAAGTGATACTACTGCCCTGAGTTAAAGGCATTTCACCTTGGATTAATTGCCGTCCATCGATAAGGGGGGGATTTTGCGATCGCAAATTCCTAATATAAAAACGTTGTTGCTGATGATGAAAAAATATTTCAACGTGTAAACCAGAGACAGTGGGGTGACTCAGAACAATATCGCACCGGAATGGATCACGACCAATGCGAACAGTGCCAAGATTTTTACTTGGCTGTTGTTCGTAAATGTTCTGAGTTTTATCTTGGCCTGCATCGTGCCACTGTAAAGTTAGTGCGTTCATTGTTCTAACTTCGTAAATCGTATTTAGCTACTTCAACTTCTTTCTGTGCGATTCCTAACACGATTGAGTCGGTGCAAGCAAGTATTTAGAAAAAACTTCAACAAGATTTATTTAGCCGATGCTAATTTATCAGCGATGCGCGTAGTTTCGGGTAGGCGATATTTAGGCGTGCAGCGTAATACATATTTAATTGCCGTAGGTAAACTAATTCGATGGCCACTGGAGATGTAGAGAGGTTTTACTCCTGTGCGCGATCGCAAAACTGCCCCAACCGTTTCACCTTTATATATAAGTGGTTGGCTGCTGCCTTTTGTTTCTGGTAATTCCTCATACTTACCTACTAACCTAGATTTGGCTACACCAATTGTCGGCATATCTATAAGCAACCCTAAATGGCTAGCTATACCTAATCCACGGGGATGGGCAATTCCTTGACCATCACACAAGATGATATCTGGAGTTGTTTGAATCTTCTCCAGGGCATCGAGAACAGCTGGAATTTCCCGAAATGAGAGGAACCCAGGAACATAAGGAAAGGTTGTAGGACGGTGTGCTAGGCTTGTTTCAACTACTTGCAAATCAGGAAAACTCAGTACTGCGACAGCTGCACGGCTAATGGTTCCATCAGCTTCAAAACCCATATCCACTCCAGCAACGAAGTGGATAGGTTCTTGGAGTTGATCCTCAGTAATTACTTGATCGCGCAGCTTTTCTTGGATAACTATGGCTTCTTCCAGCGTCGAGGGCCAAGCATGATCTCGAGAAAACTTCATATTTAAAATTGGAATTAAACTGATTAATATTAATCCTGTTAATTTGCAAGCATAACAACAAGACTTTTGGATGTTGAGACAGGGAAAATATATTTTTTGCAAAAATCTGTGAATGACTATCTTTATCCTAGACATTTTAGCCAAGGTTAGCTGATATCTTGCATCATAATGTTACTTAAGGCTGTCAAGAGGGAACCCTGAGAATATAAGTTGATTTTCCAAGATTTTCTCTTTTACTGGTTATGACACAGCCAAATATTCTGGAACTTGCAAGACAGGGAGACACGCAGGCGATCGCATCTCTGATGAACCGCCATCTACATCCCAAAGGGATCAACGCACAAGTTGCCTTCCAAGATACTTGCTTGGAGATAATACTAGAATCTGCCCAAATGTTAAATCAGCATATTTTAGTTGCATTTATCCGCAAAGGGTTAACCGCTTTAGGGGCTTCATCTATTGAAATAGTGAAAGTTTACGGGCAACAAACTGGTCAAGAGTTTCCAGCTTGGAGTAAAGAGATCAATTTAGGCATAGCAGAAGCTGTAGAAGCAGTAGATGATGAACAATCTTCTAGTAATCCTCAAAGTCTAACTATTTGTATTAACTTAAGCGGCGATACTGCCCAAGGATTAACAAACCAAGATTTTGAATTTATTGCTAATCAAATCAGCACTGATATTTTATCATCTTGTTCTGAGGTTTTTATTCAAAAAGTAAGTATTACTAATGGTAGTTCTGTAATTACAAAGGAACGCTAATGCTTATCTTAATATATAGGCGTCTTTTATTTTTAAAATTATCTATGTGGATGGGGAGTGGGGAGTGGGGAGTAGGGAATAGGGAATAAAAAATTAGGTTTTTCGATCTGTACCGAGCTTTTTTAGAAATCAAATATTAGTCCTATATCTAGAATATTGGTTTGCTGCTGATAAATACTCAATTGTAAGAAATGCAGTGACCTAAGTTTATATAAAATATCAAAATAAATAGCTGAAACCGCTACTTTTGCCTTCGATTTCAAAAATTTGTGGTTGATCGACTTTTTTAGTTTATTACTTTGTCCTTCTGTCACATACTCGATTGCGAGATTGATGGTATTTTATTTTTGCACTCTTTTATCCCAATTGCGACATAAGCTATGACACTCAATTTATATTTACTGCGACATGGAGAAACTACTTTTAGTCAAAGTGGTAATTTCTGCGGTGAAACCGATGCGGAGTTGACAACAGAGGGGATGCAGATGGCATCCGGTTTTGCCGATGTTTATCAAAAATTGAAGTGGGAGGCGGTTTATGTTAGCCCAATGAAGCGCACAATTGCAACTGCCAAGCCATTTTGTGATGCTATCGGTATGGATATGCAGTTGCGTGATGGACTTAGAGAAGGTAGTTACGGCGAATGGGAAAGGAAAAGTAAATCCTTTGCCCAACAGAACTACGCAGAAAACTATGTAAAATGGTTGACAGAACCCGCTTGGAATGCACCCATTGGTGGAGAAACTGCGGTAGATATTGCTAACCGTTCTATGCCTGTAATTGCTGAAATTCAAGAAAAACATCCCCAAGGTAATGTTTTAGTAGTTTCCCACAAAGCCACAATTCGGATTATGCTTTGCAGTTTACTGGGAATTGATTTGGGACGCTATCGCTATCGAGTGAATATTTTGGTCGCGTCGGTAAGTATGGTTAAATTTGACGTTCATGGCCCTTTGTTAGAAATATTAGGTGATCGCTATCATATACCCGATCATATTCGCTCTCGTCCAGGAACATAATAGGGGAGCATCCCGTTTTGGCGAATTGCCCTCAGATTAGAAATTGCTGCCTTACAAACTCTCCTTACATCTCGTTTGCCTAGCCTGCGGCAATGACATTTTTCAGCACTGTTACCAATTTTTCAATATGTGCTGCTTCATGAGTTGCCATTAAAGATATTCTAATCCGACTTGTGGGGACTGTAGGAGGACGAATTGCTGGGGCAAAAATGCCAGCATCTCTTAGCTGTTTTCCAGCTTTGAGGGCATCTGTTGCACTGGACAATTGAAAACATAGTATAGGTGATTCCGAAGATAATAATTTTAGATTAGGTAATTCTTGCAGCAAATTTTTCAAGTAATGTACATTTTGCCACAATTGGGCACGGCGTTGCGGTTCTTGTTGGACTATCTTGATTGCTGCTAAGGCCGCCGCCGTATCAGCAGGTGAAAGTCCAGTTGTATAAATCCAAGTGGGTGCGCGGTTCTGCAAAAAGTCAATTAAGGTTCTACTTCCTGCTACATACCCGCCTAGACTACCCAAAGCTTTACTCAAAGTGCCAACTTGAATTAACTGCTTTCCTGTATATCCAAAATGTTCGACACACCCAGCACCAGTTTTTCCTAGTACCCCAGTGGCATGAGCTTCATCAACTAGCAGCATACAGTTAAATTCATTAGCGAGATCCAACAGTGCTGGCAACGGACATAAATCGCCATCCATACTAAAGACGCTATCAGTAAGAATCAAACAGCGTCGGTAGTTTTGTCGCTGTTGACTCAACTGAGTTTTTAAAACTGCAATATCACAGTGTGGGTATTCTATAAATACTGCACCACTGAGAATCGCTCCATTTTTCAGGCTGGAATGATTGTACTGGTCAGATAAAACTAAATCGCGCTTGCCTACAAGGGCGGTAATTGTACCCAAATTGGCTAGATACCCTGAACTAAATACCAAGGCATCTTCTGTTTGTTTGGTAGATGCGATCGCTGCCTCTAATTCCCTGTGTAATTCCCGGTGCCCACTGAGTAATCTAGAACCAGTACTACCAGTTCCAAATTCTGCGATCGCAGCAGTTGCGGCTGCCATCAATCGCTCATCCCCAGTCAAACCCAAATAGTCATTACTGGCAAAATTAATTACCTCTTGCCCAGCTAAAACCACCGTTGCACCCGGACGACCGTGGATTGTTTGTACTGAACGATACCAGTCAGCCCGATGAATTGTTGCTAAGGAATGTTCTAGCCAAGCATAAGGGTCGGTCATTGGGGCAGGGGGAGAATAACTAATGACAAATGACAAATGACTTATGACAATTAAACTTGTTCGCTGCTGAGATGAGCGATCGCTTGTTTAATCCAGTCTTCGACATAGGCATCTTTAGGTAGTCCGATGTCTTCACTTACTACATGCAGGGCGTGACTGACCTCATGGGCAGTATATCCCAAGGCGAAGAGGGTCATTTGTACCTCTTCGAGAATTCCTGGTGCTGGGCCACCTGTGGCGACGAAGAACCCGGCTGATTTGCGCCACTCGACTAATTTGCTTTTCAGTTCCAAACAAATGCGTTCAGCGATTTTTTTACCGACACCGGGAGCCTGAATTAAGATTTGTGTATTACCAGCGATAATTGCTTGGACTAAATCTGGTAGTTCCAGAGTGTCTAAGAGTGCGATCGCTAAGGTTGCACCAATACCAGTAACAGTCAGCAAGTGGCGAAATAAATCGCGTTCGGCTGGCGAAGCAAAGCCATATAGGAAAGGCACTTCTTCACGAATTTGTAAATGGGTAAAAATTTGTGCCACTCCTCCTGACTCTGGTAACTGGTTTGCTAGCCGTTGAGGAACTTGCAAATCATACCCCAAGCCATTGACTTCCAGAGTCAGAATCACGCGATTAGCACCAATTGTTTGGATACCAGCGACTATACCTTTTAGATAACTAATCATTACAAAAAACCAAAATAATTTAAGCCTTCAATAATTCCACCTGCACAAAAACGTGAAGCCAGGTAGCGGTGTTCAGAGGGATGCTCATTGTGCCATTGGAGTAACTCTTTTCGGGCATTTCCCACAATGATTCCCTGTGCGTTGCCTACAGCAAATAAAGCAATATCATTACCTGAATCACCACAGACAACTGTTTGTTCTGCTGCAAATTTCCACTTCCGTTGTAAAAACTGCATTGCCTGACCTTTATCGCTGCTATGGGGTACAATGTCAAGGTCAATATCGCTACTGTAGATTAACTTTACATTTAATTTATATTTCAGCAACTCAGCTTCAAGTTGTGGTAAAAGATTTGCAGATGCATCTTGTTCTAGGAAAAAACTCACTTTAAAGGGGCGCTGTTCTGAATCTGGTTGCCGAACTAACTCGCGGTATTTTTTAGTAATAGATAATATAGTTTCCCGTTCCCACCCCGGAGAGAGGATTTCTGACCAACCTGAGTCTGGAGTATCAGTACCATCCAGGTAAATTTCTGTACCCACTGCTAGGACGAGGGCATCGGGTTGCAAAAGATTTTTTTGAGCTTGGAGTTCTTTATAAAGTACAGGCGATCGCCCGGTAGAATAAACGATTTTTGTACCGTATTCTTGGCGATGTTGACTCAACAGTTGATTTAGTTCTGCTAAGGCGCTGTCATCCCCCACAGTGCGATACACAAGGGTGTCATCCAAATCTGTTACAAAAAGAAATTTAGCCATAATCATCTCTTATGCTTTGCTTTAACATCAAATTTGCACTTACTTAAAGAAAGCATAGATGTAGTCTGCTTTAATAAAAAAATCAGCCAAAAGATATACAGGAGAAATACTCCTCCAAAAACTGCCTCTGCTGTTATTTGGAAAGTCAGAGGGCAGGAGGCAAAAGGCAGAAGAGAAAACTGCCTCCTGCCTTCTTTAAATTTCACGTAATAAATAGATTTATAAGCTCATTACAATTATTGTTACAAATGCTTAAACGTTTCTTATACATGGAAGAGTATTTGTTGCAAAGTATTAAGTGTTTGCAACAACTAATTATACATTTGCTGCAAATGCTTAAGCCTTTCTTATACATAGAAGAGTATTTGTTGCAAACGTTCAAACTTTGACAACTAATGTTTAAATTTGAGGGATGTTTACAGAGACGTTGGACTGAAAAACAATGTAGAGAGGTGGTAATGCTTTTTGGTTAAGGCAGGAGACGCGATGAATCGCCGTCTCTACAAAAATATAATCTATTTAAACTCGTCTACTGCTTGCGATCGCGGTTAACATGTCTCCACAACATCTACCAACCGAATTAATAAATCTCGCACTGCGTTTCTATCCTGCCTCGGAATGAATTCCGAGTCTAAATAGCTGAAGTCCACTTAAGTGAACTTTAGCCATAAGCGGCTGAACAGATGTAAGGAGATATACTTAGAGTATGGTTAGCGATCGCCTTTAAAAAAAGCTTTGCGATTTACTCAGTTTTCCTGTGTCTTCTGCCTTGCTAAGTAAAGAAAGGGGATGGTTTACAGTGTGCAAGTGCCAGCACAGCTTGAACTAACTCTTGTGGATCAAGGGGCTTGGTAAGATGCCGTTGATAGCCACTAGTTATCGCTTGCTGATAATCATCAACTCTGGCATAGGCAGTCAAAGCGATTGCCAGAATGTGTCCCCCTTTTTCTGGGGTTAAAGTTCGGATTTTTTGAATTAAGCAATAGCCATCGACTTCGGGCATCCCAATATCACTGACTAAGACATCGGGTTGAAAGGACTCCAGATTTGCCAACACTTCTGCCGCAGAGGAAACAGTCAAGACTGTAGCTCCATATTCAGAAAGCAATACTGTTAATAGCTCACGGGCATCAGGATCATCATCAACTGTGAGGACTCGAATCCCTGTAAGTTCGAGTGTTTTTTGTGACAACTCATCTGTCTGCTTGATTTCCGATTCAACATTCAGCAGTGGCAACTGGACTGTAAAGGTGGCTCCCAAGCCTTCACCAGGACTATCAGCCGCGATCGTGCCGCCATGAGCCTCAACTAACTGACGGACGATCGCTAACCCCAATCCTAACCCGCCATACTTGCGAGTAATTGAGACATCTTCCTGACGAAATGATTCAAAAATATACGGGAGAAAGTCAGGGCTAATACCTTTGCCAGTATCGTTAACAATAATCTGTGCTTGATCGTTGACTTGCTTTAGTTGGATTTCTACCCGTCCGCCTTTGGGAGTAAACTTGATAGCATTAGAAAGCAAATTCCAAACGATCTGTTGCAGACGGTTGGAATCTCCACAAACCTGCCCAATATTCGGCAGTACTGGATGCAATAGTATTGATTTAGCAACAGCTGCTGTACTTACCGTGTCGATCGCAGATTCAATCACAGATGCCAGATTCACAGGAGCCGCATCGATGGTGAGTTTGCCGCGCAGAATCTTGGCGACATCGAGCAAATCATCAACCAGTTGAGTTTGCAGTTTAACATTACGTTCGATGGTGGCTAAGGCTTCAGCTGTTTTAGTTTCATTAAATTTGCGACTTTGCAGCAATTTTGTCCAGCCGAGAATGGGGTTGAGAGGTGATCGCAATTCGTGGGAGAGAATGGCAAGAAACTCATCTTTGATGCGATTGGCACGTTCTGCTTCAGCTCGCGCGGCTTGCTCTAGCTGGAATAGGCGATCGCGTTCAGCTTCGAGTTGTTTTTGGGCTTCGATATCAGTTGCACTGCCAAACCACTTGACAATTTGACCTTGCTTATCCTTTTGCCCAATTGCTTGGTGTAAATGCCAGCGATAGACACCATCTGAGCGCCGCATACGACCCTCAGCTTGATAAGAAGTACCCTGTTCTACTGCCTCGCTCCACTTTTGAGCCAGAATAGTTATATCTTCAGGATGGACAACCTCTTTCCAGCCGATGGTGTGGACTTGTTCTGGTGTTAATCCTGTGAATTCCAACCAACGTTGATTGACATCGAGTAACCCTCCTTCTGTATTGGCTGTCCAGACTAATTGTGGAATTAATTCTGCCAAGCACCGATAGCGTTCCTCGCTTTGGCGTAATGCTTCCTCTACTTGTTTGCGATCGGTGATATCCTGGATGTTGCCCAGCATCCGTACTGCATTGCCTGCCGCATCGTAGAAAACCTGACCTCTAGCCGCTAACCAGCGAATGCCATCGGGATGTAAAATGCGGTAATCAGTTTGATAGTACTCTTGCTGTTCTTGGATGGTGCGATTCACCACTTCATTGGCTAAGGTGCGATCGTCTGGGTGCAAGCGAATTAACCACTGTTCAAAGCTGACTTCTTGTATGGTTGGGTCAAACCCTAACAGATTACAGTACTCTTCAGATACATGAGCGCTGTTACGGATAATGTCCCAGTCCCATAATCCCGATCGCGTAGCTTTGTATGCTAGTTTCAATCGTGCTTCGTTCTCTTGCAAGAGGAGTTCTGTCTTTTGGCGCTCGGTAATGTCTCGGGAAATCAACAAAACTCGTTCCATCTGCCCGGAGGCATCCAGAATCGGGCTAACAACTACTTCCCACCATTTGGGAGTGCCTTTTACCGTTGGGCAATATCCGCGAAGAATGCTGACTTCGCCTATTTTAGCGGCAGCGAGTGCCTGCTCTGCCTGTTGTCGATGGCTCCCTTCCCAGAAACAGAGCCATTCAGTATTGAGATAGGAATCTAAGTCGTCAATTTCCATCAAACACATTCCACCTGTATTCATGTACAGGAGCCGCCCATTGAGGCTTAATACCTTAATGCAGTCAGAACTACTGTCTAAAATGCGGTTTTTAAATTCTTCACTCTGGCGCAGGGCTTCTTCAGTTTGTTGGCGAGTGGTGATATCTCGCCAGGTGGCCACAAATCCATCTCCAAATTTAGCCACGCGGATATCAAAGGCTCTAACTAAGCGTTGTTTTCCGTAATTATCCTCATAAACTAAGCTGTCTTTAATGAGCGCCTGTCCTGTTTCTACTACCTGACAGTACTCATCAAATAGTCCACTGTCACGATGGGTTGGTAGTAATTCACACAATCCCCGCCCAATCTGCTCCTCATAAGTCATTTGATTGTTGAGACAAGCCGCATTATTGACATATTCAGTCACAAAATCGACAATCTGTCCCTGCTCATTCCGCACAGCACGGTATACGCCAAAACAATCGAGCATATTTTCAACCGATGTGCGGAAGCGTTCTTCGCTTTCTTGCAGAGCTTCGGCTGACCTTTTGCGTTCAGTGATATCTATATCATTACCAGCCATCTGCATCGGTTGTCCCTGTTGGTCGTAGAACACCTTACCTTGGCTCAATGCCCACCTAATTGTGCCGTCGGGATATACCACCCGAAATTCAATGTTATAGTCTTCTTTGGTGGCGATAGCACGATCTATAGCTGCTAAAACGCGATCGCGATCATCAAGGTGTAACCGCGCCACAAACATTTCAAATGAGCCGTCAAACTCTCCTGGTTGCATTCCAAATAAGGCTTCTAGGTTATCTGACCAAGAAATTTTTCCCGTCTTGATGTTCCAGTTCCAGGTTCCCATCCGAGAGGCTAGTAGTGCCAATCGCAGCTGTTCTTGGCTCTGCCGTAGTTCCACTTCTACTTGTTGGCGTTCCTTTAGTTCACGCTGTGCCTGCTGATACAGTTCTGCCTGTCGCAAGGCGATACTCATCTGAGTTGCCAACTCTTTAAGCAAGTCTATTTCTAAGGGCTGCCAAAATCGAGGGGAGGTACAATGATGAGCAATTAGCAATCCCCAAAACTGATTATCTTGCAGAATTGGTACAACCAGATTAGCTCTGACTTGAAACTGTGCTAACAATTCACCGTGACATGGCTCAATATTGCTATCATGAATATCTGATACTGCCGTTACTTGCCCCTGATAATAACGTTCAATATAATTCTTGATAAAGGTAGGATTATACCTGACAAATTGCGGTTGATTTGAGGCGATGGAGCTTTCATTTAGACGGGGATCATACATAGTAGACGAAAGCAGCGATCGCCACTCTGCACCAACCGATTCTGCTACGACTGTACCATCGCCCTCAGGTTTTAACTGAAAAACCAAGACTCGATCGGTGTGAAGAAATTCTCTGACTTCGGTGACGGCGATATGAAGAATTTCATCCAGATTCAGCGATTGGTGAATTTTCTGGGTAATATTTAAGACTACACGCTCTCGTTCAATACGCTGTTGTAGTTGGGTGTGTAGCCGCATTGTTTTAATTGCCCCATTGACTGTTATTTGCAGCCGTTCTGGGGTAATTTGCTCTTTGACAATATAATCTTGTGCGCCCGCTTTGATTGCTTGAACTGCGATCGCTTCATTGCCTTGTGCAGTAACGACAATCACAGGTAAGCAAGGCTGTGGGGTCAAGGGTTGCAATTGAGCCAGAAATTCTAGTCCATCCAGGTCGGGTAGTTGATAATCAAGTAAAATGGCATCTGGCTGATGTCGCTCCCACAGTTCTAGTCCTTGCACCCCTAACGTTGCTTCCAGGATAGTATAGGAATATTCGCGATCGCGCAGTAAATATTGCCGATAGAGTTCTCGATCTTCTGGGGAATCATCGACAATTAGAAGGGTGCGCTGTTGCTGAGACATCGTAAATTAATTGAACGGATAGAGTTAAAGCTCACATTCCGCAGATTATCATAGAGAAATCACTAATTTTAAAATAGTGCTAAAATCCTCATTTATATAAAGATTTTGCCATAGCCTTGTTTTATAACTCTGAGAAATGTGTGATTCGTACTCTCTGACTCATACAGCAGAATACAGAATTCAGGAGTAAAAAATAAAGAATAAATCCTCTCAAAGTTAGGTGAACAAATTTTTTGGCTGCGTTATTATCAATATCGCAGTACATGTACTTTTGTCGCCCACGCTGCTATGGTAGTGAAATCGTTATATTAATGCTTGAACACAATATTATCGTCGTTGGAACATCAGCTGGTGGAGTTGAGGCGTTGACTTATCTAGTCAAAAATTTGCCGCCCAATCTCAATGCTGCTGTGATTATAGTTCTTCATGTATCCAGTCACAGTAAAAGTGTTCTGCCACAGATATTAAGTCGTGCTGGCAAGTTGCCAGTATCTCATGCTCAGGACGGCGAAGCTATTGTTCATGGTTGGATTTATGTTGCTCCCCCTGATTACCACTTACTGGTAGAACAAGGATATTTGCGTTTGACGCGAGGAGCAAAAGAAAACCGTAGTCGTCCCGCCATTGATCCATTATTTCGTAGTGCAGCGCGAACCTATGGGCAGCGAGTGATTGCTGTGCTACTAACAGGTCTACTTGACGACGGCACGGCCGGACTAATGGCTGTAAAAATGCGGGGCGGTGTGGCAATTGTCCAAGATCCCGACGATGCTTTGTTTTCTGATATGCCACGTAATGCTATCAATAATGTAGACGATATTGACCATATTGTGCCACTTTCAAACATTTCTTCTATTTTGGTAACTTTAGTCAATATACCAATGGAAATAGAATCAGAAAACCCCATACCTAGCGAGATAGAGTTTGAAACTGAAATAGCGCAATTGAATTTAGAAGTAGTAGAAAATGAAAGCGCTCGGCCTGGTAAACCATCAACCTTCGCTTGTCCTGACTGCGGCGGTATCCTTTGGGAAGTTGAAGAAGGAAATTTGTTGCGCTTCCGATGCCGCACAGGTCATGCTTATTCAGCAAAAAGTTTGCTAGCCACGCAATCTGATGCCATAGAGGATGCGCTATGGATCGCTTTGAGGGCATTGGAAGAGAAAGCTTCTTTATCACATCGTCTGGCTTCAAGGATGGAAGCTCGCAACCTACCATTGGCAGCACAAAGATTAAAAGAAGAGGCGCACTCTGCTCATGAGCGCTCCGCCATTATTCGAGAAGCGCTATTAAAAAATGATGCCAACACAGATATTGATTGAAGGTGTGTATCTGCGTGGATTGTATTAGCTTGGATATCTGAAAGGCGATGTCTACAACTAGCCGCTAAAAAGCATTTACAGATACATTATGATACTATGTCCACATAGATAGTTATGCTAACTACGATCATTACACCCCATCCCCTCCCCGCTTGCGAGGCTACAGTGTACACACAAGTCGGAAGTAGCTGATAAATCTGGATTTTATCCCACTCTAACCCTCCCCTTGTCAAGCTACGGTGTACACACAAGTTTCTTGACCTGCACCTTTGTTGCATCGACTTGC